>NZ_CP060084.1:4175833-4536666 GCF_014211975.1 Teredinibacter haidensis | reverse complement strand
TATCCGGGTGGATTGATCGCTTACACCCTCATGCTATAAGACCGATACAACAATTTGCATACTCCAAAGGAAAAAACGCAACGGACTCTGCAATGATCATCGACGCTATGGATTTACTCTATAGTAACAATATTGATGCCTTTGCTTTAATGACAAGTGATAGCGATTTCACTCCTCTTGTTCTTAGAATCCTCGAAAGCGGGCTGCCCGTATATGGTTTCGGTGAGAAGAAAACGCCTAAGCCCTTTGTCGATGCATGCTCTCCGTTTATTTACACAGAGAACCTAATTCCCGAAGAAGAAGACAAACCTATTGCGACCAAAACGCCTAGCAGCAAGAACCGAAACACATTAAGAGGGGATACATCGCTCGTCAAGCTCCTTCGAACAGCCGCAGAACAAACATCAGATGATGACGGGTGGTCTCATATGAGCAAAGTTGGGCATTATATTTCTAATAACAGCTCGTTCTCCGCCATTAATTACGGCTACAAAAAACTCGGCGACCTTATTAGGGCCACGGAATTATTTGAGATTGACATGAGAAGCAACGGAAAAGCCATGTATATTAAAGACGTACGCAACTAAAGCTCAGATATATTCTGCGCGAATATTATTGAACACTAACCGCCACCGATTTAAATCCTGGCGTAAAGCTTCGCTGATCCAGCTGTTTAGAAATCAGTACGTTCGCTTCGGGGTAATACACCATAATATTCCCCGGGCGAACATCAAAGGGTTTTACTCGCACATCCTTCATGCTGCCCGTATCAGTACTCACCGTTACTGTTTGGCCGCTGCTATAACCACAGCGCTCCATATCCTCTGGGTGCATCAGCACAACCCACCGATCATCTTGACCACGGTAGGTATCACGTTCATCATAAATAATCGAATTAAACTGCCCCTCACTGCGAACACTAGTGAGAATAAAGGCCTGCTTGCCGTTCGTGCTTTCACATTTCTTCCGAATTGGCAGCGTGTGTAGAGAAAATAGGGCCTTCCCATTATCGGTAGGAAATTCCGGCGTGTGAAGAGTACGTCCATCGATTTGAAACTCTTCACCCCTCTCATCGATTGTTGCCAAGCGTGAAAATCCCGGCACCACATCACTGATAAATGAACGAATGCTGTGGTGATTAGAAAAGACAGAAAAATCAAATATATCCGGCTTGATAAGCGCCAGTCCCAGCTCGCGAATTAACTGCACTTCCGAAGGCAAGTGCGGGAATCGATTAATACCTCCACTGCTCATACGTACAAAGTTAAACATGGATTCCTGGGTGGTCGACTGTAATTCTTCATCACGTACTTTAATCGGTAAAATCAGCACCTCTCCACCTGCACCATTAACATGACCAGTATTTAACGTAGAGGTAATAAAGCATTTCACAGCAATGCGGTCCAGAGCTTGCGTGGAGTAGGCGGTATCTGGGTTGGAAGCAAGTAAGTTGCCGCCTAACATCATAGCAAATTCCATTTCACCTTTATGGGCCGCATGAATACAGGCCATGGTATCCAGGCCTTTCGCTTTCGGCAGTTCGCTGCTCAATTTTTGCTGCAATTTGGTTTCTACGGCCTGCTTTAGGGTCGGAGTAAAACCCATGGAGCCCGTACCCTGAATATTGCTGTGCCCCCGCAACGGCAGCAGGCCAGCTCCCGGTTTGCCCACCATGCCCCGCATTAACGCTAAGGCCACAAGTGTTTCAATATTCCCCACACCGTGATGGTGGTGAGTTAAACCCATGCTCCAAGCAAAGACCGTATTTTCGGAGGCGGCATAAATGTCTGCGACCTCATTTAGCTGCTCGCGCGCCAGGCCGGAACTAGCTTCAATATCACACCACTCCAACGAGCGAATACCAGCGGCAAACGCTTCAAAATGTTCCGTATTTTCGGCAATAAACGCCTTATCGCAGGCATTTTTTTCCAGTAAATATTTTGCCACCCCCTGCATAAAGGCTATATCACCACCGAGATGAGGTTGCACGTAGGTACTGGCAATTTTTTCGCCGCCTTTGAGCATGGATCGCCAGTCGGCAGGCGATGCAAAGCGTACCATGCCCGGTTCTTTTGCTGGGTTGACAACAATAACCTTTCCGCCCCTGCGACGACAGTGAATAAGGGTTTTAACAAAACGCGGGTGATTAGAGGCAGGGTTTGCACCAAAAACAAAGATACAATCGGCCTTATCTAGATCCCGATATTGAATGGTCGCTGTTCCGGTACCCAGCGTTGCCGTAAGACCAACACCGGAAGCCTGATGGCAATAGTAGGAGCAGTTATTAATATTGTTCGTGCCGTAAAGTCGCGCCATTAGCTGCATCAAAAAAGCTGCTTCGTTAGAGCTTCGCCCGGAGGCGTAGAAAAAACTTCGCTCTGCTTTTGTTGCGCGCATTCGCTCGGACACAATAGCTTTAGCCTCTTGATAGTCCAATGGCGAAAAATGCGTATCGCCGGCCTTTTTGTACAGCGGCGTAATAAGCCGCCCCAAATCTTCTAACTGCTTGCCGCTCATTGCAGACAATTCGTCGACTGAATACTGAAGAAAAACACTATTGGGAATACCGGCACGGACATCACTCAGATGAGCCTGAATATTTTTATTGCAAATTTCTATTCCTCGTCTCGCTTCATTTCTAAAACCACCATTTTGACCACCCGTACCAAAAGCACAAGCTTTACAGGCATTCCTGGAGCGAAGCGTTTGTATCAAATTGAGCGGGCCTATTTTCTTTGCGTAACGTAATACACTAACAACGGCTTTCCACCCACCACCGACAATGGCTGTTTGGTTTTTCATAGTCTTTTCGCTTTTTATTGTTATTCAAAAGTCCCATAAAAGGCTTAATCAACGGGTGACTCACTCGGCTATAAGCCCTCGCGGCGCGCCGGAAAGTAACCGTCAGAGGATAAATTTGCACTTTCTCTGGGCGTTTCCCCAGGATATTCACACTCTGCGGGCATTAACTCGGTGCTTACCACCCGTGAATAGGTGCTTGTCGGCACGAGAAACAGCTACAGTTTTCTTTCTTATGCGTAACGGCGGAGATATTGTTGTATATTAGCCTCTTATCTGATTTCGGCCATCGCCCATAATCCTGACGTAATCGCGCCAATCAATCAACGCTGATCGATTCAATAAATCGTAGCCCAAGGGGCTGTGTTACGGGACTAGTAGCCAGTATAAAGCAGCTAAAAAGTGGTGGAACTGAGTACTTTTCTAAAAAAACGAACATAACCGGAAACATCAGCCCTTGAACCCGTATTTTCGCCAACCCTTTATTGTCGTATTTTCGCTTTGGCTGTTCTACTCGGTGTACAACAGCCCTGCTTTTGCAGAGGGCAGCAGCGCGAATATAACATTCCGTCATATCCTACAAAGCCAAATGGAGGGGCTGGGCTATATTAATGCCATAGCACAGGACGAGCTGGGCTTTATGTGGTTTGGAGGCTCGAACGGCCTAGCGCGCTACGACGGCTATCGATTAAAGATCTACCGCTTTCAAAACAACAAACCGGGCACACTCTCTCACAGCTATATTTATTCCCTTCTGGTAGACAGAGAAGGCGCTCTGTGGATTGGCACCAGCCGCGGCCTTAATCGGTATAACGCGCAGACAGATGACTTCTCCGTGTACCGCCAGCCCAACCCCAGCACTTACACCCCTAGTGTCGATGATATTCGCAGTTTGTTCGAAGATTCCAAGGGCCACTTGTGGCTGGGAACACGAGGAGGTCTCTTTTCTTTCGACCGAACCCATCAAACCTACCATCAGTATAAAATCGGCAACACCGCCAGCGGACTAACGGAAGAAAACGTTGTCTGGACCATAACGGAAGACCAAAAGGGCGCTATTTGGGTTGCCAATCAGCAACGTGGTGTCAGCCGACTTGATTTGATGACCAACAGCTTTAACCATTTCCCAAAGCTATCGGTCGATGACGAAGCCGCCAACGACGTACGCCGACTCTATGTCGACCCGCAAAACCAAGTGTGGGCAGCAACTCACGGCGGCGGTATTTTTGTTTTTGATCGCTCAATCGACCACTTCAACTTTTTCTCCCACTGCGCGCCAGAATTAGAGAAATGTCACACCGTATGGGACTTTGCCGAAGACGGCAAAGGCAATATGTGGATTGGCGACGGCGGCGGCCTGTCCAAATTGGCCGCGGTAAACGGAGCATTCGAACGCTTTCATCACGAAGTCAGCGCCTTATCCTCCCCCGGCAACTTCGTTGTAAACACGCTTTTTACCGACCGAAACGGTGATGTTTGGGCAGGCTACTTTCCGTCTGGCGTAGATATCATCGATCAACAAGGAGCGGCTTTCCACAACTACACACACAATCCCAACAAGGCAAACAGCTTGGCCGATGGCGGAGTCATATCCGCTCTAGAGGACGAACAGGGCAATATCTGGGTTGGCGCTGGTTATGGCTTAAATTATGTCGACCGCATCAGCAATACCATTACGCGAGCCACCTATCAGCCTGATAATCCCGATGGACTTAGTGGCAATACGGTTCTGTCTATAGCCAAAGACTCACAGCAAAACCTATGGCTAGGCATTTGGTCCAAGGGGCTTAACCGGCTAGACAAAGGCTCTAACCAATACCGCCATTACCTGCCGCAAAAGGGCGAGCCGAATTCGCTTCTAGGGAAAGAACCCTGGGCACTGTTGGTTGATCGGCAAAAAAGGCTGTGGGTGGGAACAGAATCGGGCATCAATCTGTATAACCCCGAAAGTGATAATTTCACCCATTACCTGCCCCGGCAGGATCAAATGGATGGCGATGTCACTTTGTACACCCGTGCACTGCTGGAAGACTCCCACGGACGCATATGGGTGGGTTCCATCCGTGGCCTCTATCAAATGTTGCCGGAAAGCCATAGTTTCACCCGCTACCACAGACAAGAGGGTAACCCGGCTTCGCTGAGCAACGACTTTGTTATCGCTCTTTTTGAAGATAGCCAACAGCGCTTGTGGGTTGGTACTCACGGCGGAGGCCTTAATCGCTTTGATCCCCATACAGGCAAGTTCTACCACACAGGCATTAGCGATGGACTACCCGACAATGTGATCACAAGCATTGTGGAGGACAACGACGGTATGCTCTGGCTAAGTAGTCAACAGGGATTGAGCCGCTACGATCCCGACACCGGCAGTATTCGCAACTTCAATAAGCACCACGGGCTTTCCGGCAACCTGTTCAACCGCAATACGGGCTTAAAAACCCGAGATGGGAAGCTATTCTTTGGCAACAGCACCGGTTTTGTTCTGTTCGATCCAAAAGAACTGCGCACAACTACCTCTAATTCAAAAATAGTCCTTACAGAACTGAGGATATTCAACCAGCCTGTCTCTCACAAACAGCCCGACTCACCACTACAAAGCACAATTGAATCGACCCGGTCTATTGAGATTGATCACAACCAATCGATGATTACTTTTGAGTTTTCGGCATTAAATTTTCGCTCGCCTCAGCTTAGCCAGTACGCCTATTGGCTAGAGGGTTTCGACCGGGAGTGGATTCACAGCGGCAGCAGGCGCTATGCAACCTATACCAATCTCGACAGCGGCCACTACGCCCTGCATGTTAAAGCGGCCAACAGCGATGGGGATTGGAGCACGCAACCCAGCCACCTTAACCTTTATATAAAACCACCCTCCTGGAAAACAACAACGGCCTACGTGCTCTACCTTATAACCACGCTTTTAGTTATTTTCGGTGTTATCTCCGTACTGGTTCGCCGCCAGTCATTCTCAAAAGAAAAAATGCTGGGTCAGCGCCTGGAAGAAGTTGACAAGCTCAAGGACGATTTTCTGGCCAATGTTTCTCACAGATTGAGAACGCCGCTGAGCAATATGATCGGCCTCTCGGAAGCAATATTGTGCGATGACAGCAACAACTGCAGTGCACAGGCACAGAACCAACTGCTTACCATCTTGCACAATGGTAAGCAGCTGACCGCACTGATCAATGAAATTATCGATTACTCGCAATTGGCAGACAATAAATTAAAACTCAATTTCCAGTCTGTAGACTTGTTCGTACTAACAGAACTGGTTTTTTCGCTGGTAACGCCTGTTCTACACCCTAAACCCATCCGCCTCATTAACGCCTTATCCCCGAATATGCCTAAGGTGTGGGCAGATGAAGAACGCCTCCAACAAATATTGCTTAACCTGGTAAGCAATGCCATAAAGTACACCCACGAAGGTTTTATTACTGTCAGTGGCGAAGCGCAGTCTTCTCGTATTCGAGTATCGGTGGAAGATAGTGGAATAGGTATTGCGCCAGACAGGCTCGAAGCTATTTTTTATCCCTTCCAACAAGCGGATAATAACGATAGCCCTTACATAGAAGGAACCAGCCTCGGCCTTACGGTTTGCCGTAAACTGATAGAGCTACACAATGGCAGCATAGAAGTTCGATCAGCGCTGGGTTCTGGCTCTGAATTCATTTTCGACCTAGCCCTGGCCGGAGCACAAATCGAAAAAACGAACAGTAAAACGGAGGAAAAGCCCCAGGCGCCCCACTACTCCCGTCACCGATTAGAGCAGTCGATCGCTGCCAGAGCCACGCTGCAACCAGTAATATACGGAAAAGATTTTTCCCAAGAAGCCCTTGCAATAGCGCCCTCGCCAGAACACGCTTCCGACCACACCATTTTAATAGTTGATGACGACACGGTAAGCCGGATGGTAATCAAAGCCATGCTCGCCGCTCACCATTATAATGTGATTGAAGCGGACAGCGGCGCCCAAGCCCTAACTCAACTCTCCAGCGGTTCTAGACAGATCGACCTTATTATTCTCGATGTAATAATGCCAGGCATAAGCGGCTACGATACCTGTCGGGAAATTCGCAAATATTATCCGCTCGACTCACTACCGATATTGTTTCTCTCCGCCAGCAATCGCGACAAG
This sequence comes from Teredinibacter haidensis, assembly GCF_014211975.1. Taxonomy (NCBI): domain Bacteria; kingdom Pseudomonadati; phylum Pseudomonadota; class Gammaproteobacteria; order Cellvibrionales; family Cellvibrionaceae; genus Teredinibacter; species Teredinibacter haidensis. The sequence continues at coordinate 4,529,732 of NZ_CP060084.1, read as the reverse complement.
GATATAGTATCGGGATACGGCACCGGCGGAAGCGATTTCCTGTCAAAACCCGCTGCCAGTACCGAGCTAATTTCCAAGGTAGGTTTACACCTGAAACTAACCGCACATAAACGCCGGAACACCTCTAAATAATGGCGTTGGCATTCCACAAGGTCCCTAAATTGCGGGCAAAAAAAAGCACCCGATATTGAGGGTGCTTTTTTATTTACGTGGTTGTTAAGCCAAACGGTGACAGAGATCCAGTAAACATTCTTTAAATGGACGGTTCATATTTTCCAACGCATCGATAATATCGTGGTGAACCAGTTCATTCGCCTGGATACCCACACAACGCCCACCTTCCCCCTCACGCAACAACTCAACTGCATAAGCACCCATACGGCTGGCCAGTACGCGGTCGAATGCCGTTGGTGCACCACCCCGCTGAACATGACCCAGAACTGTTGCCCGGGTTTCTAATCCAGATTCTGCCTCTATACGCTTGGCCAGTGCAAACACGTCGGTAATATGCTCAGTAATACAGACAATACCGTGGTTTTTGCCGTGCGAGACGTGGTTTTTCAGATCGGTAATAAACTCTTCTTCGTTAAAAGGCTTTTCGGGAATAATGGCATATTCTGCACCGCTAGCCAGTGCCGAAAAGATAGTCAGATCACCACAGTAACGTCCCATAATTTCAACCACAGAGATACGTTTGTGAGAGCTGGAGGTATCACGCAAGCGGTCTATAGCCTCGAGCACAGTATTCAAAGCCGTATAGTAGCCGATGGTGTAATCGGTACCCGCCACGTCGTTGTCGATCGTGCCAGGAATGCCTATGCAGGGGAAGCCCATTTCGGTGAGTTTCTTGGCTCCCATATAGGAACCGTCACCACCAATAACAACCAATGCCTCTATACCGCGCTCTTTCAAGTTCTCAATCGCTTCACGGCGAACTGACTCCTCTTTAAACTCTGGAAAACGTGCCGAGCCTAAAAATGTTCCACCGCGATTAACCATATCAGCCACTGAGCGACGGTCCAGCAGTTCGATTTCATCGTGATACAGGCCATAGTAGCCATTGAATATACCGTAAACTTCCAAACCGTAGTGGAGGGCATTACGTACGACCGCACGTACCGCCGCATTCATACCCGGAGCATCGCCACCACTGGTTAAAACGCCTATTTTTTGTACCATTTTCTATTCCTGTTGCCTTAGCTGAGTCATTGCGCGATATGCTAATTATTCTTGCGCAGATTTAAAGTGTTTTTCTTGGAGAACATCTGACCAAGAACAAGTAACACCTGCACCGTCTGGCGCAATACCGCTTGTACCGTTCGTTAGAAGCTGCCCAGGTGATATTTTGAGCAATCCACAGCAGATCGCGGCGTTCTTCCACATAACGTACCAATCCGCGTAATAATATCAGGAACCGCCCGTTAGTGCCGGGGAAATGCCTGCTTTTCCAGACAGGTGATTACGAGTAGATTCTGTCAGTGCCGTTTCGATGCGAACCCTAAACAACCCCACCCAACGCTCGAAGTCCGCCGCAGGTAGGGGCCTCGAGTGGAAATAGCCCTGGCTGCACTCACAACCCTGGCCCAGCAAAAACTGTAGCTGAGCGTAGTTTTCGATACCCTCCGCCACAACGCGAATATTCATCGCCCGCGCTATTGAGAAAATAGCATTGACGATAACCACATCGTCACCGTCATTGGGCAGATCATTAACAAATGAGCGATCTATCTTGATCACATCTATCGGCAGCTGTTTCAAATAGCTAAGCGACGAGAAACCAGTACCGAAATCATCCATGGCAATGGTGACACCCAACTGTTTCAGTTGGTTTAAAATATCGACCGATTGCTCAATATTTTCAATTACGGCACTCTCAGTAACTTCCAGCTCTAATAGTGCGGGGTTCACACCAAACTCCTGAATGGTATCCCCCAGGCGCTGCACAAAATCGTCTCGCTTCAACTGTCGCGGTGAAATATTGACGGCCACCGTTAGATCCTCTAATGGAGTGTGACGCCAGCGATCCAGCTGAGCGCAAGCCGCGCGGATAACCCAGTGACCAATATCCACAATCAAATCACTTTGCTCCGCCACGGGAATAAATTCAAAGGGATTAACAATACCGTTACCCGGTCTGGACCAGCGTAATAGCGCCTCCGCGCCCTGTACCCGGCTCCCCATTATGTTGCCCTTTAACGTCTGCTCGCCGCCTTTTTGAGAGGTTTGGTAGTGAATTTTAGGCTGGTAATACACAATCAGTTCGTCGCGCACCAATCCCCGGCGTAGCGCTTCCTCTAGGTTGCGATTATTTTTACGTCGAGTCTCAAGCTCTAAAGAGAAAAAGACCAGATGGTTACCACCCTCATCTTTGGCCTGATACATGGCCGCATCGGCACGTTGTATCAACTGCTCGGCATTACCGGCATCCCTTGGGAAGAGTGCAATACCTATGCTGGCGCCAGCAAACACTTTGTCCCCATCGATAAGCACCGGCTCAGCCGCTAGGCGAATCAAATCTCGAGCTAGTATCTCCAGGCTTTCCTCATCGCAGACGCCCGTAGCGATGGCTGTAAATTCATCCCCGCCCAATCGAAACAGGAAATCCGTATTTCTCACCCGCTTCTTCAGCCGCTTAGCCACGCTTTCCAAGTAGCGGTCACCGACCCCATGGCCGTACTGATCATTAATCCATTTGAAGTTATCGAGATCGACAAACAGCACCCCCAGTGAACGACGATGACGCTTGGCTAGCTGAATTTCCTGTTCCAACGTTTTATGAAAATAGGTGCGATTGGGCAGGGAAGTTAAAGAATCGTAATAAGCTATCCGCTCAAGCTTCTGCTCGGATTCTTTCTGTACACTGATATCCGTAATAACGGCAACATGGCAAACCAAATCCCCCTTATGCCACACCTCATTAAAGCTTAAGCGTGCGGGGAACGACAATTTTTCCCGTCGGCGCACCACCACCTCACCCGACCATTGACAGTTTGCCTTGAGTTGCTGCCAAAGGGTTTCAGAGACGTTGCGATCGGCCAATTTCATTTTCGGACGCAGCCCGATTAAATCGCTTTTACAAAAGCCAGTGAGGGTTTCGTAGGCAACATTACACTGCACAATTTTAAAATCCGAATCGGTCATAACGACCCCTTCGGTAATCGAATCCAGCGTTTGGTGAGCAACCTGCAATGACCGTATAGGAAGGATTAGTGACTTTCTCAGCGCCCAATAAAGCAGAAGAACAAATAGTAGGCTGATAACGCCCACCTGTAGGAGCTCAAGCTGTAAACCGCTGTAAATAGCCGTCACACCACTCTGTGGCTTGTACACAACCTCAACCGAGCCAATAGTCATGGAGCCGTGGCGAATCGGCTGTCGAATGCGATACTGGTGTAATTTACTTAATTCGGCACTGCGCTTGGGGTCCAGAGCAACCAGCTCACCGCTGGAAAGTTTATAACGCCCCATATAGAGGTGACCGAAATTGCCGTAAACGCTCACAGCCACCACTAGATCGGAGGCCATTTCTGCATCGAAAATGACCGAGGCGACTTCGGTGGAATAGCGCTCGTCGAAGGTTTTTTGGTGAATACTCCAGATGGAGGGCGTTACCGATTCTGCTACCCGCTCGGCAACCTCAAACGCACGTTGCTCAGATTCGAGTAGAAAATGGGAGAAAACAAGGTAATAGCGAAGACCCATAAAGGTGCTCATGACCAAAACTGTTGCGCCGATAAACAGAATAAAGATTTTTTTCGATAAGCCAAATTGCATCAGTCGTAAGGCCCAAACCACTTATAGTAGTCTTCATAGATGGTTTTAAATCTCTGCTTTTCATTCAGCAGATGCGCACTTATTGCATCTCCTTCGCGATAGGATTCCAGCACAGTATCCGTAGATCTTCGCCATTTTTGTAGGTCGGTAGCGCTCCAGCGAGTAAAAGTCATCCCTTGGCGCATCAGCTCATCCAATGCTTTGAAATCTGCCATCTTTAACTTTAGTGTCGCCGTCAGTGAAAATGCTCGCATGGCCGTTTCCAGTATTTCCTGCAAGTCTTGCGGCAGTTGGTTATAGGCTTTTTCGTTTATCAGAAAATCGGACAACACCGAAGGCTGCCAGACGGCGGGAGTGATGGCATGGGGGGCGAGCCCCTGCAAATCCAGATCCAACACACCAAACGCTGTTGTCCACTCTACGGCGAATATCTCACCTGCTTCAAGTGCCGGACGAATCTCCTCCGGAACCAGGGGGATCGTATAGGCGCCAGAGGCTGCAGCCAGTACTTCACTGGGCAAACCTGGACCAATACGAACGCGCTTGCCTTTAAGGTCCGACAGCTCAGTAATTGTGCTGGAGGAAAGTAGCCCAAACTCCATTCCCGCCCACCAGGCAGGTCGCCAGATCACACCTTGGGGCTGGGAGATTTCATTGGCAATTTTCATTCCATCACCCACCATAAAAAACATCATGGAAGCATCAAGATTCATAAAATCGAAGGGAATGGCATTCATCACGGACCAAGCAGGGTGTTGACCGTTCCACCAGTTAGGCCAGCCATTTCCCATTGGTATACGCCCTTCGGACACCGCTAGGAAAATATCGGGACCATCGGTTAACGAGCCTGCAGAATGTACCGTGATCACAAGCCTGCCTGAACTCATGCGCTCTACGGATTGAGCGAAAACCTCGAGTTCACGAAAATCCATACTTGTGGCAACCGCCTGGGATTGCATATCCCAGCGAAATAACTGCGACCGCTCCTTGTCACAGGAGAATAACCACAGTGAAATCAGTATTAAACCAAACCTGTAGAACCAGGATGACGTCATGGTAAACGTCCTCACATACCGTGAATTTTTAGGGGGGCTGACAAAAGTATAGCCAGCATAAGAGGAAGCGCTAAATCATAGCGCTATGAGCACCGAGAATTTATAAGGCTGCACGCTTAAACAGTGGGGGGAAGATATGACTGCGTGAGGACTGCTGAAACCTCTTCCCAAACGGCTCTAATCAGCCGTTGCTGTAGCCCTTCATCCACAGCAGTTGCTTCTTGTCCGTAGACATTTAGGCCCAGTACATGGCAGTCCAGGGGCAATACGCCCAGAGTCTTTGCCAAGCACACCGCATCGCTTAACCCCGCCCCGTGACTGGAAAGTACTCCCGCTCCGGGCTGGAGTTCGTGGGCTGAAAACGAGAGCAGCTCACCGTAGCTGTGTTCGCTGGAACGGCAGGCATCGATAAAAAAAACATGCGAATGGGAGGCTAGATCGGCGAGCATGGCTGTCGGATGGAGGTATTTTTTAATCCTCAGTTCGCCCGCCTTTATTTCGAAGGCGCCGCCGGGCAATAACACGCACCCACCGGAAAGATGGCGCTCAATAAAATCTGCCACCTCCCAGCCCAAGCTATCGGCTCCATGAGCCGAGCCCAAAGCGGCAATCAGTACAGACACTTCCCTACTCCCGGTTTATCTTGAGGTTAAGAAAGTGCGTGGAACAGGAAATACAGGGGTCATAATTACGAATAATTTTCTCGCATAGCATACGTAAATCGTCATCAGGATTATCCAGCCCGTATTCCAGTACGGCATTTTTCAGGTTGGCTTCAATACTTGCCTGGTTCTGACTGGTCGGCGGAATCATGCAAGCCGTTTCTACCTTACCGTTTCCGTCAATTTTGAATTGATGGAAAATCATGCCGCGAGGCGCCTCGGTGCAGTGACGAGCAATACCCGGTTTAGGCGTTACATCCACACAGGCATGCTTCGGTCGCTGATAATTTTTCAAAATTCTAAGGCCTTCCAGAATACAGTAATAACTTTCCACAGCCCGCGCGCGCACGTTATCAAACATGTTGGTACTAGGGAATTTCAAGCCGACATCGGCACACAGTTTTTTTACTTCCTGCGGCAATTGATCGAAGTTCAAATTCATCCGCGCCAAAGGTCCGACGAAATAACTTTCGTTATCCAAAGTGGAATAAAAGGCTGTGGAATGTTTCACCTGATGCTCTTTAAAGCGTGTGGGGTAATCCTCAAAGTTGATTTGCTGATGACGCGTGGTAACCAGAACACCTTCGTTCAAACCGTATTCCTGATCATTATGTACTGCAACGCAGTTGAAGGCCTGATGATCCATCGGTAAGTCCAAACCCGCTGTCCACTCAACCACACCGCGCGCATCTTCCAGCGCATTTTCCAATCGATCCACCAAATCGCTGACTTCACGTTTTTCCGGTGCGCGATAAAAACCACCCACTTTCAAACCGATAGGGTGAACAGAGCGACCACCGAGCAGCGCCAAAAGATCATTACCCAAGCCCTGAAGTTTCATACCTCGCTTAACAGTTTCAGGATGATCCTGCGCCATAGCAATGGCATTGTCATAACCGAGAAAGTCTGGTGTTGCCAGTAGGTGGATATGCAGCGCATGGCTTTGCAACCATTCACCACATTGTACGACGCGACGCATATCGTGAACCCAGGGGCCCGGATCAACACCGAACAAACGCTCAATGGCACGGATAGAGGTCATCTGGTAAGCAATGGGACAAATACCACAAATTCGTGCGGCCATTACCGGGACTTCGGTGTAATTCTGGCCCTCCAAAAATTTTTCGAACAAGCGTGGAGGCTCGTAAATTTTTAAATGTAATTTTTCGATCTCACCACTTTTTGCCGTAAATTCCAGCGCACCTTCACCCTCCACGCGAACCATTACGGGGACATTGATATCAATGTCCCGTTCCGGATTTATATTGGTCATAATTCAACACCTCCAGTATCGGTCCAGAACGTATTGGCTTCGGAAAATTCCGGCGTTGCACTGTGTATGGACAGGAACTTGCGCTTTACGCTGTTCGGATCCAACCCAAAACCAATAAACCGATTACCCAGGCTTTTCACATTGGTATTTTCTGCCGGCCCGTAACAGGCATAACACGCCGCACCATAAGAGGGGCAAAGAGCGCCGCAACCGGTGCGGGTTACCGGCCCCATACACGGCTCTTTTTTTGTAACCATAATGCAGGCTGTACCTCTGCGCTTACATTCCTGACACACTTTCTCCTTGTTATCGACAGGCATAACACCAAACAATAGCTGGCGAACCGTTGCAAGCATCTGACGAACATCGACAGGGCAGCCCCACAATTCAAAATCAACTTTCACATGATTTTTAATTGCCGCAGAGGTCGAGAGCGAACTGATGTATTCCGGCTTGGCATAGACCGAACGCATCCAAACATCACTATCGGCATTATTTTTTAGTGCCTGAATCCCTCCGGACGTTGCGCAGGCACCGACCGTAATCACATAGGTACTGTGTTCGCGAATATGTTCTAGGCGCTCTACATCGTGAGGCGTAGTAATCGAGCCCTCAATAAAGCTGATATCCACATCATCGTCTGGCCCCAGCGCTCCAGCCTCGGCAAAGTGGACGATATCCACCAGTTCGGTGAGCTTAATCAAGTTTTCACCCATATTGATGAATGCCAGCTGGCAACCAGAACAGGATGCAAATTTGTGCACACTTACGCGCGGTTTTTTTGTCGTTGTCATGATTAAAACCCCCTGCGTTCAAGCACATCTTTAATGCGCTGATAGGTGAATACTGGCCCGTCTTTACAGACAAAGGCTTCATCCATTTGGCAGTGGCCACAATGTCCCAAAGCGCACTGCATATTGCGTTCAAGGCTCAGGTAAATATCCTCTTCCCTCACACCCATATTGAGCAGTGCACGCGATGTTCCGGTCATCATTGGGTGTGGGCCACAACACATTACAGCACAGTGTTTAATGTCGAATTTTGCCTCGCTAAACAATGCGGCAACGCGACCTTTTTTCCAGTTCGGCCATGCGGTTTTATCACGGTCGGATGCGAGCAGAACTTGCGTTGCGCGTACTTTTCGCCATTCGTCGTACTGGGGTTCCCATAGCATATCGTTACGATGCAATACCGTTTGCATAATGACAATTCGACCGTACTCTTCCCTGTGAGCAATCGCTTCGTGTATAGCGGAGGCGACCGGCGCGCAACCAAGACCGCCGGTAATAAAAACCAAATCTCGACTCTTGGCTTCATTCATCGGCCAACCCACACCATAAGGGCCGCGGAGGCCAACCCTCTGTCCAACGGCTAAATTGGACATGGCATTGGTAACGCGACCAACGGCTTGAATCGTATGTAAAAGATAGTCCCCGTCTCTACCCATAATAGAAATAGCAACCTCACCAACACCAAACAAATACACCATATTGAATTGGCCACATTTAAACGTGAAATCACCCCTAAGCTTCGGGTCATCGATGCGCAATTTCCAAGTAAAGATATTGGGCGTTTCTTCGATGCGCTCTACAATGGTTGCGGCAATTGGCACATAATCGTTACGAATAATTTTACTCGCGTTACAACCCACTGCGGCTTCCTCTAACTCTATTGTTCCCATAACGCATACTCCCCGCTTATAGCATTGGCTTCTGCAGGAAAATCAATTCCAGCTGGGCACCAGGTGATACAACGACCACAACCCACGCAACCCGAACGACCATACTGTGTCACCCAGCTGCCCAATTTATGCAGCATCCACTGACGGTAACGCAACGTACTGCTGTCGCGAATCGAATGACCGTGCATCTCGCTATGGTCATCATTAAAACAACTGTCCCACTCGCGAAAATGAGTGGTACTTTTACCGTCAAGATCAGCCGACTCAGTTTCTCGATGACAGAAACAGGTTGGGCAAACAGAGGTGCAGTTGCCGCAAGCCAAACAACGTTCTGCAATAGAATCCCACTCGCGGCTATCCAACTGAGAAAATAAATTCGCATGCATATTTTCATCAATGAGGTAACGCTTTTGTTTTGCCGAGGCTTGCAAAGTTTGCACTTCCGCCAGCTCAATTAAATCACTACCAGCATTAATAACCGGTAGCTTGGCAAGAATTTCAGCTCCGGCATTGGAACCCGCGCGAATGAGAAAACCAGAATCCAGTTCATCCAACAAAAGATCGTAACCATCTTCTACGGCTGGGCCATCACCGGTTGAAGCACAGAAGCAGGTTTCATTACAGGAGGAACAATTAACCGCAACCGTAAACAGGCTTTTGCGCTCTGCCTCATAATAAGCATCGACAAAATCGTTCTCTAAAAAGTGCTTGTCATGAATTTTCATAGCCGCAATATCGCAGGGCCGAACACCAATCACCGCCCTTGGAACAGGGTCAGGAACCGCGTCGCGAAAAACCAAACCGCCGTCACGAACCTCCGCTACTTGCTCTGCGTGCCAGAGAGGTTGGCGCGCTTGATAGATAAGCGGCTTTAGCGCGGCAGCGCCGTTGGCCCAATTAAAGTAGCGGCTCGATGAGGTTTCAATGAGCTCGTAGGAGCCCGGCTTTTGCACAGATTCAACGCCTTGAGGCAAATCTGTTACATCGTCCAGATGATCGTAAACAATAGTGCCATCGCGAACTTTTGGGCCAATAAGCTCATAACCGGATGCGGTTAAAGTGCTGAGTAAATTGGGCAAGTTCTCTGGCGCAAGAAAATGAACAGCCATAGCAAACTTCCTTCTGCGAAAACATTAGCCAATGCAACGGTCTTGTTATTTCGAAAAATATTTTTTTAATGAAGAATACGCATAACAAGGATCGTTGCGAACGGTGGTGATCTTAATAAACACCGCGTTCTATCCCTTGTAGACTGCGAAGACAGTAAAGGAAGGTTTTTTCAGCTGCTTCAGTAAATTATTATTGTGAGCTTAAATAAAGCCCGGCGAGCCGAAAAAGTTTTCTTAATCGCCATATCGTACAGCACCAGTAACAGCTATAAGAGAGCTGCTACTTATCGATCGCAATCATACACAGCACGGAGCCAATTCCACCGTACTAGAGATAACGCGAACATTGGGAGTTTCTTCCGGCATTGCTTCACTCGCTCTACCTAAAAAAATCCCGTTTTTAAAAGTAATCCAAAAGACACAGGTGAAATATGCGATATATCAATAAATACAACCTTTGCCGGGCATAAACTCTTGAACGGTGAAATAGTTTTCCCGCATTATCATAAGGTTGTTTTATGTGCCTAGCAATTCCCATGAAAATTCGAGAGATCCGTGAGGATATCGCCAACTGCGAAGCAGCTGGTGTTTTTCGAGATGTAAATCTTCATTTAATCGATGGGCAGCAGCCACAAGAAGGCGACTACGTGCTCGTTCACCTGGGTTACGCCATCCAAAAGGTACCTGCTCCCGATGCACAGGCCAGCAGAGAAACCTACGACGCAATGCAAGCAAAACAAATAACTGCAATAAGTAACGAAGGGGCTAACTCTGGAGGCTCTCATGCATGAGTTCAGTCTATGTCAAAACCTCCTACGAGAAGCGTTGAAAATAGCAAAAGACCAATATCGCCAGCTGCACCCGAATTACAACGACACCACCAGTAACCTCATTATTACCGCGCTCACGGTTCAGCTGAGTCTATTTTCAGGCGTCGACAAACATTTACTCAAACGCGCTTTTGATGTTGCTCTTCACGATTTTCACCGTTACTGGCCCTCCCACAAACAACACGCCAACAGTACTCACAATAGTGTTTTCTTTTCTCCCATCGTTCCACTTTATATAGAAGAAATTCCCGCCGCCATTTATTGCCGGGACTGCGAAGAAAGGTACGAAGTAGACGCACAGAGGTTTCGCAAAAATTACCTAGCCTGTCTTAACAACGAGAATCACAATACTCAAATGCTTTCTGGCGATGAGATGCTGCTTGTTAATATAAAAATGCATGAAGAGCCGGCAGATTTAAAACTGAATATTTTTAGACATTTTTCTAATCCCGAGGAGGACAACTCCCATGTGTGAAACTTGTGGCTGCAACCTTCACCCCAGAAAACAACAACCTATATCGACAACAGCCCATTTTGTCCCGGCAAAAATCGCCGTCGACGAACACAGCCATGATATGTTGCACAATATTATGTCTCGCAACGATCACCAGGCTGCTCGCAATAGAGCAACATTAAATCGCCACGGCATATTTTGTGTGAACCTTATGTCATCGCCAGGGGCAGGGAAAACATCTTTACTTGAAAGCACCATCAAAAAATTCGGCAAGAAATATCGAATTGCCGTTATAGAAGGCGATCTCGAAACGGAAAACGATGCAAACCGTATTCGCCAGCAAGGCGTTCCCGCGGTGCAGATCACGACGGGCAGTGCCTGTCATCTAGATGCCCACTATATTCACCAGGCGCTGCACCAATTAGACCTGGAAAATATCGATCTATTATTTATTGAAAATATCGGAAATTTGGTTTGCCCCGCCGCCTTCGACTTGGGTCAAAATGCGAGTGTTGCATTGCTCTCCACAACCGAAGGTGACGACAAGCCGCTTAAGTACCCCATTTTGTTTCAGAAAGTTGAAGGTTTGGTTATAAGCAAAATCGAACTATTGGATTTTTTTGATGATTTTTCTGTAGAACGTGCCGAAAATAATTTTCGTAAACTGGCCAACCAAAATCCCGTATGGAAGGTCTCCGCAAAAACCGGGGCAGGCATGGACGGCTGGCTGAAATGGTTAAACACCCGCACCCAAGCTCTGAATATGGCAACAAAAGTGATTGGCGAAACCGTATGACCCCGCTTGATGCGCGCTATTGGCTGGAAAAAATTCATCGCCTTCCAGCGCCAAAATCGCCATTCAATTTGCTAAATGTATGCGGGGGACACGAGCGCAGTATTACCCAAGCGGGGTTACGTTCGGCACTTCCCAACTGGCTAAAGTTAATCCCCGGCCCGGGTTGTCCCGTGTGTGTATGCCCAGAATCAGATATTGCTCTGGCGATAAGTATCGCATTAAACGAAGATGTGACACTCGCTGCTTTTGGGGATATGTTGCGTGTACCGATTAACAACGCAAGCAAAACGAACCTGCTTCCGAAATCCATTCGCTCCATGGAGCTGGCAAAGGCCGCTGGTGCCGATATTCGCGCTATTGCATCGCCGATGGAAGTGCGTAAGCTTGCGCTGGCCAATCCCGAAAGAACAATCGTGTTCTTTGCCGCTGGCTTTGAAACCACGATGGCTCCGGTGGCAGCACTTGTTTACGAACGATACCGCGGCAGTCTTCCAAAAAACATTCAATTTTTGATTTCCGGACGCCGCACCTGGCCTGCGGTCGCACGGCTTTTGGGTGATGAACGCTCCGCCCCCATTAACGCCATGATCGCCCCGGGCCACGTTGCTACCATTATGGGCGCCGATGAATGGCAGTTTGTAGTCGACGACTATCAATTGCCAACCGCGATCGCTGGATTTCAAAGCGAAAGCCTGCTACACGCCTTTTACTGTGTGCTAAAGCACGCACTGCAAGGTAACCCTCAACTAGTCAACTGTTATCCAGAGGCGGTCACAGCGAAGGGAAATTCCGTCGCACAAACAATCCTCCATAAGATTTTTGACATAAACAGTGCAAACTGGCGTGGTATAGGTATGATCGACAATTCTGGCTACCAATTACAGCCGGAACTAGACACCATCAATGCAGATAAAACATTTTCGTCTTATAGAGACAAGCTCCATACTCTTATCACGCAAGATGCCATGCCGAAAAGCTGCCAGTGCGCTGATGTGGTGATGGCTCGCACACGTCCCAACCAATGTCCACTTTACGGGACAAGCTGTACACCGAGACAACCGGTTGGCCCGTGCATGGTATCCGACGAAGGTGCCTGCAAGATTTGGTGGAGTGCTCGCACTTAAAAGGAATACGTAATGATTGCCCGGCATTATATTTTGGGGGGCTTAGTACAGGGCGTCGGTTTTCGTCCTTTTGTACACGGTTTGGCAACCAAGCTCAATCTCAACGGCTGGGTGCAGAACGTTAACGGCCGCGTATTGGTCTTAGTTGAGGGTGACGAAGCAGCCATCACACAATTTGAACAGAGGCTGATCACCGACGCGCCGCCACTTGCAAAGCCGACCATTCGCGATCGCCTCGACAAAACGGTTCATCGACTAAAAACATTTGTGATCCTCGGTAGCGATGCACAAGCAAACACACATACCATCAGCGAAATTCACCTTCCTGCCGATCTTTACTGCTGCCCCGACTGCCAATGGGAACTTCTACACGATGATGATCGCCGACACTGTTACGCTTTTATAAACTGTACCCAATGCGGTCCGCGCTACACCATTATCGATGAACTTCCGTATGACCGCTGCTCAACTTCTATGAGAGATTTTGAGCTATGCGAGGACTGTACAAAAGAATATTACAACACCCAAGACAGACGATTTCACGCCGAGCCTCTTGCCTGCCCGAAATGCGGCCCTCAAATCGAATTTACCAGTAAGCTTGAAGGGAAAAAAGCGGACAGTTTAAATACCGCCTGCAAAGCTATTGATAACGGTCAGATTATTGCTGTAAAGGGCATCGGCGGTTTTCACTTAATTTGCGATGCCTATAACCAGACAGCAATTAGCTGGTTACGACAGACCAAACCCCGCGCCCATAAACCTTTGGCAGTAATGCTACTGCCAGCGCAATTGGGTGAACATAGCCTAGCCAGCGAAGCCCATATACAACAATTAATTTCACCTGTTCGACCAATTGTACTTTGCCCCAAACGACCCGAGTCGAAACTACCAGATTCAATTGCACCGGGTTTAAACGAAATTGGTATTATTTTTCCCTACAGCCCCCTACACTTTTTGCTTATGGATCAACTGCAGCGACCGCTTGTGGTTACCTCTGCCAATATCAGTGGTGAACCGGTAATAACCGATTCCAAAGACGTGCTAAACCGCCTGTCACATCTAATCGATGGGGTACTCGATCACAATCGACCTATTCGCCGTCCCGCAGATGATTCGGTTATACAAATATGTGCAGAAAAAGCTCATACGCTTAGAATTGGTCGTGGCCTCGCTCCCCTAGAATTGCGCTCGCCGTACCCCCTTCTGGACGGAGAAACCCTACTTGCAACCGGAGCCCAAAGTAAAAACACACTGTGCCTTAGTTTCGCCAATCGGCTTGTGGTCTCACCACATATAGCAGATATGGACAGCCTGCCCAGCCAGGAACTTTTCGAAATGCTTGCCACAGACTTTGCGCGCCTTTACCAGAGAACACCACATATCATTGCCCACGACGCCCATCCGGATTACGCCACTAGCCGCTGGGCAAAAAAACAAAAGGTCAAACAGCACGCGGTTTATCACCACGATGCTCACGCAAGCAGCTTATATGCTCAAACTGGAAGCAATGATTTAAAAGCAGACGAGACAATAATCGCCTTTACCTGGGACGGCGTTGGTCTCGGTAGCGACAATGGCCTTTGGGGGGGGGAATGTCTGTTCGGAAAACCCGGCCAATGGCAGCGCATGTTCCACTTAAAGCCTTTTAAAATACCGGGCGGAGATAGAGCAGCGCGAGAACCCTGGCGCATTGCCGATAGCTTGAGGCTGCACTGCGGGAAAAGCTTTAAATCCAACGATCCCCTTCTGCAGTCCATGTGGGAACAAAATATAAATTCGCCTTTAACCTCGGCGATCGGACGCCTGCTTGACGGCTGCTCTGCACTGCTGGGCGTATGTAAAAACGCCAGCTTCGAAGGCCAGGCACCAATGCAACTCGCGGCCATTGCCGAAACCTCCGACACCCATAAATATATTGATCTCCCTATTGTTGGCGAAGAAGTTATCTGGCTTGGCCTAATCAAATGGCTTATGCGCAACCAGCAGGATCAAGCCTTTGCAGCGCGCGTTGTACACAACACACTGGCTCATTCACTGTTGCGACAAGCCCTGCTGCTTTCGGAACAAACACACATCACAACCGTTGGTGTCAGTGGCGGTGTATTCCAGAACCGCCTTTTGATCGAACACCTTAGCCATTTATTACCAGAGCACGGATTAAAACTTCACCACCCACAATCTGTTCCGGTCAATGATGGAGGCCTGTGTATCGGCCAGGCGATAGAGGCCGCTGCCGTATTGAAAAAGAGTTCAAAAAAGTTAAGCGAAGTTATACCCGCATAAACAAGCAATAAATAGAGTAAGCAGAATGGCGAAAATAACGCTGGCACACGGTAATGGCGGTTTATTTATGCGCGAACTGGTGGACAACGTTTTTGCCAAACGTCTAACCAATAGTTTCCTCAACACCGAAAAAGACGCAGCTTATTTACATCTCGATGGCGGTAACTGGTCCATGACAACCGATGGATTTACCGTTCAGCCTCTATTTTTTCCGGGCGGAGACATCGGTAGCCTCGCTATCCACGGAACCGTTAATGACCTTTCTGTATCGGGCGCGACCCCAAAATATTTAAGCCTTAATGCCATTATTGAAGAAGGCCTTGAATTTTCAGACCTGGAAAAAATAGTCGATTCAATGGCCAGTGCAGCAAAACAAGCCAATATCAACATTGTAACCGGCGACACCAAGGTTGTTCCCAAAGGGCACGGCGGCGGAGTTTACTTCGCTACAACAGGCATTGGCAAACGAATAGAGCAATTGCAATTAGACGAAAGTAAAATCAAAGCCGACGACGCTATTCTGGTATCAGGCGCTATTGGCAACCACGGTATTGCGGTAATGATGGCAAGAGAAGCCTTTGGATTACGCAGTGATATTGTCAGCGATTCGGCCAACATCTGGCCTCTGGTCAATATTCTCTGCAAGCTACAGCAACCCGATAAGGTAACACTGCTACGCGACCCCACCCGGGGCGGGCTGAATATGGTAGTACAGGACTGGAACAGAATATCGACTCTGGGCGTAGATTTATTTGAAGAAAGCCTGCCTATTCAACCGGCCGTACAATCTGTTTGCGATATGCTTGGATATGACCCTTTTAACCTCGCCTGTGAAGGCCGAGTTGTCGCGATTGTGGATTCCACAATCGCAGAAGAAACGCTCGCCCTGTGGAAACAATGCGACAATGGAAAAGGTGCCGCCATTATTGGACGCTTTACAAAAAACCACCAACGGGTTGTTATGCACACATCCATTGGCGGTCAACGCGTATTAAACCCTCTCGAAGATGAGCCTCTACCAAGGATTTGTTAAACCTCAGTGAATCACTTGCAGCTAGAATTAGTATGCGCAGCTCTTAATATTTAATACCCGCTTTTGTACGTTTGTAACGTATATAGTCTTCAATCTCAAACCAGAGTTTTGCATCTTCCGGGTTCGCAACGTCCCGAAAATGAGGGTTCGCCATATTGAATACCTTACGATTTTCAAGCTTTGTTCTGGCCAAATAATCATCATAATACTCAAAAAACATTTTTTCGAATGAACCATCGTCAATAGCAATTTGTAACCCCTTCTCTATTAACTCTGCTAGCTCTCTATTTTCCTTCGTTACAAAAAAATAATACGCAGAATGGTATCGAAGAGCCAAGGTATCTTCCACAACAATGTCATGAGCATTAAGAAGATCTATCTCTTTCCAAGCCTCTGGGATCGCGCGAGGAAAATAGTCGATACGCCGCCCTTTCAGCATGGAAACCAAGCTTTGTCGTCCCGAAGAAGAAAATATTTTGTATTTATTATGGCGATAAATTGCAATATCCGGCCAGTCATGTCCAATTCCTGCAGTCAATGAACGGATATCATCGACAACTTTTATTCCTGCAAATTTTTCGCTGTCTTCTCGACGCACAAGAAAAATTCGCCAACCAATTAAGCCACGGAACAACGGAATCCGAATAGGGAGAAGCTCTTGTTCTCGCTCACTATTTGTATGCATCCAGTTGATATCGTACAGCTTAGACTGCAGATTGCGCGCGTTACGGCTCCCCGTAATAGAAGGAAGAACAACAGGCTCTCGTGATAAGGTATACCCCGAATTTTTCGCAGCCAGCTTCAACAAATTCACAAAATATTGCGTACTTCTCGCATACAATAGCTCTTCTTGTTCATGCAGAGGATGGCGAATATGAATATGCTTAACGGAGGAGTTAATTAGATCAACTTGAGAAAATGCCCGAAGACTTAGCAGTAAAATAAACAGGAAAATGGCTAAACCAAAAAGAGAACTCAGTACAACTCTTTCAAGGGGAAGTAACCGAATAGGTATCATGTGAATGGGGTTGCATCCATAGGCAGAAACACCCCAACAGCGGGGATCAGGTTGAATGTGTAACGACGACATACACAATCAGCTTAGTCGCACCCCCCGGGCTATTCAGCACAAACCATTAAAACAGGCCGTAAGCTAGCAGAGCACACGGCCATATCTTAGCACCCTATGACGGGTAAAAAAAACAGATGGGGTTTCGGCCCCCCCTCTATTAAGGTGTCGGCAGCCAGGCCTTGTACTCCCCACCACAATGTAAAAACGCCATCATATAGAGCATTCCATCATAGTAACGGTAAGGGCCCGTGGGAACAGATAGCTCCCACAAGGCACGAATAAAGTCATGTTTTCTGGCCTCATTTGCAGCCATGCCGGCCGTCGCATTCATCGCAACAATACCGGTTGTTTGACCACCACCCAACATCTTTCCCTCAAGCGAATAGAGGCTTTGATAGTCTTCCAAGCCCTGAGACTCAAAAAACCGCTGCAGACGATTACTCAACTCCTGCTGACGAGGGTCTGCAGCCCACCACGACCAATCCATCGACCAGTTCATTGCCGTACGCCAAGCATCGTAGCGAAAATCCTCAGATTCAGCTCGCCAGGGCGCTGCCCAGGGCGTGCCATCGAAATTACCATAGTCAGGAGTTAACCCCGTCTCCGAGTGAGCTGCTTTTACAAAATAGTCACGGCTGACTTGCGCTGCTTTCTTCCAAAAATCACGATCTTCTTTTGGCCCTACCCTTGACCAAACCTCATAAAACGATGGCAAGTGATAGGAGGCATCGGTGTGGTCAGCATTGGCAATATCAGGTGTAAAGCGAACCATTTTCGCATCTTCGTCGAAAAGATTACCGCCTGTCATTTCGCCACGCATGGTCATACCGGTGATAACTTCCCGGTGACGAATATCATGCAGAATGGTATCTGCGTAATGACTGTAGTTATAAATGCCTTCCCCATTACCCCAGCGCTCTGCAGCAAAATACAATGCTGTGGCGAAATACTCTTCACCGTCTGGCGCTGGCATTTCATCTATAATCTCACCGCTCGTTTTCACCGACCACGCGAAGAAACCTTTTGCCGGATGCGTTTCACCTCTGTTGTACATATAAGTGAGCGACCAATTCCAGATTGAATCAAATACCTCTTTTTTATTCAGCTGTACCGCGATCATCATGCCGTAAGACATACCTTCCGACCGCACATCCTTGCTGTTAACATCATAGATATAGGCTAGGGGACCGTTGTCATTACCGCCACTGGGGTAGTAAATCGCCTGGGTATCAGGGTCACCAAAAAATAACAATTGGAAAGCAGAGTCAATCCTATTTTTTACGTCGGCAGCAGAATAACCCGCCGCAACAAATAAATTGGCATAGTGGCCCGTTGCCACCGCACCCACTGCCAAATTGTCCGAAGTGTTTACGCTCTCTTTTTCGGTGTTATCACACCCCAAAATCGCTAACACAACAACAATCAACATCGTTCCAATTATGTTATTCCTGGCTCTATTTACCTTCGTTTCCCCATTCATACCAGCCTCACTTTCATTTTGCTAAACATTAAAACAAGTACAACAACCACCTCATGCATCAGAACGAAATAAGCCCGGCAATTGCCGGGCTTATGAGAGGGTCTTTAATTAAAACTAGTGCTTACGTCGTGGACGATACGCGCCGAAGCCAAACAGGGCCAACATCAGCAGGAACGCAGCATTAGCAGCACCACCGCCACCTTCGCCATTACCATCGTTCTCGCCAATGGCTGGCCAGATGGTTTGCTCACCGACAACACCGTCATTTTCAATATCGTTTAGATTGATAGTCACTGTTGTAACCGCCGAATCCGCATAGTTTTCGTCCGATACAATCACGTCCAGCGTATAACTTGCGGCTGTTTCGTAATCGAGCACGGATCCAGCAGAAACGAAGAGCAGGCCTGTGCCATCAGCATCTGTTTCAAGAGTAAAGCGACCCAAACCGGTACCACCAACAATCGTCCAATTAGTCAGGTTCGCATTTTCCCCATCGGGGTCATCCGCTATCAGATTCGCAACGGTAGTACCATCAAGTACTTCTTCGTCAACGCTAAGTTGCAGACTGTTGCTATCTATCACAGGAACAGCATTGGAGCCTTGAACGTAGCTGCGCAACCACTTCGCAGCCGGGCGATCATCACCATCCTCATTAACAAGGAAAGCTTCTTGATCATCTCTCCAAAGACCCGGACGGTAACCCCATAGGGTTACACCGGCAACAGCATCATGATCCCAAATTACCGGGAAAAGGCGCTTATATTCAGCAAGCTGAATCATATCGGACTCTTCCGAGCTAAAGACTTCGTCTTCAGCCGCAGTAGGGTTACCATCTATATCCATTTCAGTAATGTAAATAGGTAAGCCAGTTTCAGCGAGAGAATCCAGTGCTGCCTGAATACCCGAAGCTGGACCACGAGTCGAGAACGCGTGAGCCTGAATACCGATACCATCAACCAGTGAATCTGTCTGTAAATCTTCAATTATTGCTTTGTAGTCATCCAGCACACCGCCAGAAAGAACGTTATATTCATTGATCAATAACGTGGCATTGGGAAAGCGATCGCGGGCCATGCTAAACGCGGTTTTCAGCCATGCGTTATCAGCGGCACCACCCAGAGCATCGATGTAATTACCGTTTCCTTCACCAGAGGGAGGGTCATTGATAACTTCGTTGGCAACTTCAAGGTAGTCGATATTGGGGTACCTTGCAGCAACGGCATCGAACCACTCGGTAATTTCTTCCAATTGCTCTTCTTGCGTAAGGCCTTCAATCCAAGCTGGCTGTTGATTTCCCCACACCAATACGTGCATACGGAAAGGAATATCGTTGCTCTGAGCGAAATCATACGCTTCGTCTAAGGTGCCCCAATTCATGGTATCGCGAGTTGCTTCAACAGAACCCCACTTACCGGCATTTTCTGGCACAAGTTGATTAAAGTAACCAGTAAACTGAACACTTTGGGAGGAGCTATAAGCACTACCAAGGTACTTACCTTCAATTCCATTGGCAATTGGAGGGAGTGTTACAACAGGTACTGCTCCAGTAGCGGCACGACCTTCGGTGAGGTCGGCAACTGTAAATTCGTCACCTTTCAATCCAAATACGAACTTATCAATAAACAAGCCGTTTTCACGAGCACCGTAACTAAAGGTTTGGGTAAGTGTATCGGCAGTCGCAGTTACACCTAGCTGACAGCCATCCCATGCCGTCATGCTCACCCACCTAAATGACTCTCCAGCACCACTACTGCCCGCACCATCCACGACAATATTGGCCTCGGTGTAACCAAACTCCCAGAGGCCGTTACACATAGTCCAGCCATCTACAGCTAAAGGGTTTAAAGCGCCAAGGCCAACAAAGAAACTGTCATCGCTTCCCACATCTGGCCCCACAGCAAAACGGAAATAAATATCGTAATCACCCGCCTGCGGGAGGGTAACGCTGTAGGTCGCTACGCGGCCGTCAGAACCTGGCTCATCCGTTGTCCCTACATCACCATGATCATTATTTGGATAAATATATTCGGACGGGTCATCGGTGCCTACACCAGTATCGAAGTTGGCACCCAAAGTACCATCTTCCGCTTCGATAACGACAGGAGCCACGTCGGACTGTGCCTGAACAGCCGAGGCCAGGGCAAGCCCCAAGCCAAAAGCTATGGAATGTATCGCTTTCATACTATATCTCTTATTCTAAAAGTGAAGATTTGGCCTATTTTCAAGGAATTATACTTTTTAAATCGATCTAAAACTGACAATCACAAACCTTGACAACGGCTACACTCGCAAGGCGGATATTTAGAACACCCACCTTTTTGTCAGAAGGACTATAACCTACGCTATTGGCCTTATCTGGTCAACAATTTTGTCCCCAATATAAGCTTCTATTGGCATTAAACAAAGTTCATTCTGGTAACGAACATATAAGCCCTAAGGCCATTTCCAGTGTTCACTCTCCGCCCCCCAACCAGTCATAAACGCCGCAAAGCCTACCCTCTTCGTAACGGGCTGGTAATGCGGCTTGAGTTAGACTTATTGTAAATAAATGAACCCCTTGTTATTTCACAGCCTGCCACGCCATCATTTGCAGTGGCAAGCTGTAAGCCAAAGGGGTTATTCTGATACTAGAACAAACACCGGAGAGATACTGGCACTCCCCGTAAGACTCAACTGAATACTAGCAGTTGTTGCGGTGCTCGCACCGGTCCAGCGAGAAAACTCGTATCCCTCTGCCGGTATCGCCGTCACCTCCACCGGCACCCCCTCAAAGTAATTGCCGCTCCAAGAGGTTGAAGCAATATTAAGCGAATTAACCATTACGGAGCCAAAGGCCGCACTTTCACTCGTGACCGTTAAGCGATGTGTTCCCGCTAGACCAAATTGACTCTCGATATGGCTCACCAGATAACCCGGCCTATTTGTAATCGAATTTTTAAAGTTTTCGACTTCATCCGTCCAACGCCCGGGGGACTCGCCCCAGCGAGCAAAATGCAGAGGGATCTCATTTTCCATTTTTGCCGCCACAGCAGAAATACGCGAGCGCACGTTCGCTGGCAGAAAGCGGGAATTCAACTCATCGGCAAATTGACTAATCAGCTGGTTTTTGAAGCTGCTGTTTTCGACCAAGCGCCTAAGCAGCAGCGTTGACCAGGGAGGGTTTGGCCAGTCGGGGCCGTTGCTCGCCAAAGCTCTTACCAACGCGTTATCAGAATAATCCACGCTATTATAAATACCGGTACCAAATTCCGTGTCGTACAAAATCCAGCGCCACTTGGTCTCGGGGGATTTCCAAAACTTTATGTTGTTACCCGGCCAGTCCTGGTTATTAAAATATATTTCAGCCACAACATAGCTTATAAAGTTCTCGATATCGATTTCACTCGCAACATGTTGGTAGTACTCCGTTACGGCTAAATTGCGGGTAGTAACGTAATCGATAAGCGCGAGGTAATCGCTGTTATCGCCTTCGATTATCTCCCCATCGCGCTCCAGCAAATCAATATCGTCTGCATCAATATCGTGCTTCGAAGCCAGAAAATGCTCATTCACTTTTTCGCGTAAATTGTACATACCCCAGTATTCTTTATTCAGGTAAACCGCTACGGAACGAAAGGCCTGATGATCCAAAACACTACCATCCATCAAGCTGGTAAGCGTTGCATCACGCAACATGGTACGCATCCAGTCGTTACCCGAATTCCGCAACACCAACGCCTGAAACTCATCGTAGTCAAGATCCGGAAACAAGGGGTATTCAAGCTCACTAAAGCCATAGCGACCACGCGCAAAAATCGACAGAGAGCGTTGATCGTGCGCCCGGCTCCAACCGCCAAATATTTTTACTCCGCCATCAATGGCAACACCCAAATCACCATTTTCCTCATAAAACGCAAAGTGAACATCACGCTCCCAATCCTCCCAAAAATTCGCCCCATAGTGAGGATCAGCAGACTCATACGAGTCGCCATAGATGTAAATCCCGGTATCGCTATCAAAAAAATTGTCGGGCTCGGTTGCCAGCGTAATAACAGGAATATCGTGGGCATCACTTAAAATATATGTACGGCTGTCGGTTCGAGAAGGAATGTAACCCTCTTGAAAAATTCGCGCGCGAACAACTGTATTTTCGCTTACGGCCAGAGGATCACGGTAAAGCGACGAACTCTTCGTTGGGATAGTTGCATCCAGCGTATAGCGAATCACTTCGTCCTCCGCATTACCACTAAGGATTATTTCGCCACCCTCAAACAGACCGCCATCATCCGAAAAAACGATCTCCGAGGTCGTAATACCCGCATACTCGCTGGTGGCATTTTGCGAGCCAGGCGTAGGCTGATCATAATAAACAACGGTATTGCCGTCCGCTGAAATACCAACAGATTTTTCTGGCGCTACGTTCTCTACCGCAAGCGAATCCATTTGTGCTGCTGTAGCATCAAACAAGAAAAGGGTTTCACCCTTAGAAGAAATTTTGAAATTAGTATGGAAAATGGCTGCATCAGCATTGGCACGATCTTTTTTGGACGCCCAAATAACAAGGTACTCCCCCGGCTGAAAAATGTAGCTAGGCAATGTCCATTGATCCGGCTCGTCGGCATCGTCCGTAAGCGTCCACCCCGCCAGATCAGTATTGGAAGTACCATTATTATAAAGCTCAAACCAATCCTCTTCATCGCCGTCATCGTCTTCAAAAATCGAGTTTGAAGACACCGCCTCGTTGATCCGAATATCCACATCGCAATCCACCGTACAGGCTACCGGTACCGGGGTAGGCTCCGGCGCTGCGGTTGGTGCGGGAGTCGGGGCCAGTGTCGGCATCGAAGTAGGTATCGCCGTGGGAGAAATCGTCGGTATCGCTGTCTCACCGCCAGTCCCGCCACCGCCGCAAGAAAGGAGGCAGAAGAAAACAGAGGGATATAGATATCTGGGAAGCCCCCGCACATAACTCAATACGTTTTCGAAACAAGTAAATTTTAGCGGATCTGTAACACGAATCATGTAAAACACTCCAGAGTTGCGACGAAACTTAGGTCTTTAACACCCACAGCAAAATAGCCGTTAAAAGGCCAACCACAATGACAAACGCCTAAGATTAACACCTATTCACAAGTATTAACTCGAGCCATGCCCTGATATAGGGCGAGGGGATGAACAGTTATATTTATAATACTCAGAATAGCCGCGTTTATACCGGAGCGCAGGAGTTACGAGCCTACACACCGAAGTAGCCATGTTCCAACCGCGCGATAATGGTAGAAAAATCATTCTCTGGCTGGGCACACTATGCGTGCTTTTCCAGGAAATAATCTGGCTTAACGGCCCGCGTCCAGCAGTTAGGTGTTTTTATAGTGTGAAGCCCCCGTTTCCCCGCACGAATAAGGCGGCCCAACACGCTCACGCTTACGATGAAAAATCAAGGCAATAATTACCCCCTTATGTGTGCGTTTTGTGCGCTCAGCCGAAGATATTGCCGCTAGCATCAATCATAATGAGAGAGCGTGCTTAGTTCTATACGTAATCGCGCACACTGCAAAAAGCCCGTGTAAACGGGTAAAGTTGTACGCAAGTTAACCACATCGCCAACGGGTAAAGTAACCAGCCTTCGCGTTGTCTCCGGTGAATTGAAAGCCCCATCACTCGGACGCAAGTGACTTAATCGAATATAAACATATTCAATTAACGTAAAACCCGCAACGGCTACCTTACTCATTTGCATTTTTACCATTGTAAAAACAGGGAGTGTGAAAATACCGCAATGCTTGGTCAGGCAATACAAGACAATCACGGCCGCTACTACCGAATACACACCTCTCGGGATGGTATTGCACCTCCAGGGTTAGCACCCGTAGAGCTCACAGATCCCGTCTCGGCAATACAATTTATTCGCAACCTGCGCGCACCAGAAAGCTATTGGCGGCAAATTGTATCGCTGGAATGCTTGCAAAGCATTTCGTCGGATTCAAACCAGTCCATGGAAAGCCGCTTTGCCACACTTGTCACCAACGGCAGAATTAGAATCTTTAATATCACCGAAGCCGAAGTAGCCAAGCGCGGAATGGAACACCGAACATTTAAAGGTAGCAGCAACACCTTTATGCAACTGTTGCCAGCGGCCTCATTGCTGCAAGACACCCATAATGGAAATTACCGGCAGTTTGGCTCACCGAAAGCCGCTAGCGACTACATCTCCGGCTTCCAGCTCACAGAAACGCAACTAAACAAAATACTCAGCGACATGGGCGCAACAACCCCATATATACGCAGGCCAGACATCTCGGCCCTAGACTGCGTAGCAGAGGAGGTAGCAGCCGGGAAAATCGTTGTTGTAGAAAAAGCCGAAAGTAGCTCATCGCCAAAGGCCGAATCTGAAAGTAGTTACCCAGAAGCGTTCTCTCATTTGCCCGGAAGCCGAGCAGTAAGCCTTGGGCCACATGTTGACGGTTGTAACGAAGGTGAACAATGTACGTGTTGCTCTATCGTTAACCTGAATGTCAGATGCGCGCATGGGAGATCTGTTGGACCAAGCAAAATTATTAGAGTTGTTCCAACTCCAGACATAACACAGTCAAGCGAATATGCCTTAATGGGGGTCAAAATCTCTATTAAGAAGGAAATTGGAGGGACGGATGTCGTTACCGTATCGTCGACACTAAAAAACAACAAATCAGACAAGTGTCACCAATTAAAAATTGGCGATAGTGTTTGGAAAAACGAAAGAGAATCAGACGTAGAAATTGCTGACCTGCAAGATAAAGATGCAGATAAATGGCCCATTAACGCTAAACCTATGATCACCAATATTTCAGGTAAAGGGTGTGATGGCGAAATTAAAAGCGTCGAAATAGAAACATACCCAAGCCAATATTATACAGTGGAAGGAAACCTCGATATATTTGCTGACTGGGTAGATAAAGTACAAAAGTCCTGGGAAAAGTGGGGGGAAAAATATTTCAATGCCAGCCCCGTCACACTAAAACCAGTTATTACAGGCCCTACAGGCTCATTTTCTGCAAGCTGGGGCTGGAAAGAGGATTCAGACTGGAATGCGTTTTATGATATATCTACGTCTTTTGGGTTAAACCCCATATTAGGTATTGAATTAACACTTTCAGTTAGCATGATGACGCTAGCAATGACTGCGTCAGGTATACCTCCTAGTCTTTCAAAGTTAACGGCTGATCATTTAGCCGATATTTTGGTTTCGGTAGGAGCTGGCTGTAAAGGAATGCTGCAGGGCTCCCCTCATGCGAAATTTTATCCTGAAGGAACACAGAAAATAGATGGACAAGCAAAATTTACAGTTGAAGGTGGAGTTAAGTTGGCAATTAAAGGGCGAATCGGTAGCGACTACATTGTCTCAGCATCTTTGATCGTTTCTGGTGAGACCAAAGTTACGGGAGAGGATGTCCTAGATATTAATAGAGAGGGGGTTTTTGCGCAAACGACGTTTACCCTTGACCCTCTAATCGGGGTTGCGAAAGTTGAAATTAAGTACTTGGTAATATTTACTAAGTCGGAAGAAAAAAAGTGGGTTCCATGGGGAAAAATTGAACTCTATAAGAGCGACAAAATTAAAGTCTTACCTAAGTAGATGGATGAACTAATGAAGTTCAAGTATCGATTAATGCTAGTGTTAGCTATTTTTATCGGCTGGCCAATACTCAACCCAATGGCGGCGGAGGAACATATTTTGCCCGATTATTATTTTTTATCTGTGGAGGCAGTAAATATTCATGCAACTGTAACGTTGAATGGCGCTCCATTAGTGGTTCACAAAGATGGTACCGGTTTAACTGTCGACAAGCCTGTAACAACATGGCTAATGCCTGGGAAAAACAAGCTAGAGGTTAACCTAAACCCGCTGCCAAATGAACCCCGTATTCGAGGCTCTATTAAAGTCAGTATTTTTCTACATGATCCATCATCAGACTCCCCCACCCCATCAAAAGTATATGCGGACGTACTGTATCCCACTGGAGATGTCGACGAGAACTCAGCTGCATTTAGTAAAAAAGTCGAATTCAATTTTACTGACGAAGTGATAACGAATTTGTGGAGAGATGCGAAGACTTTGACTGGCATCAGTGATGGAGATAAAAAAATAATTTTCGATATTGTAGAAAACTTGAGAAATTCCCTTTTATCAAAGGATACTAGTGAAGCTACAAACCTCCAGATATACAAAATACAGGAAGACGCACTAGCAGAGAATAAGGATTTTAAAAAAATAATAAGCGTTACGAACAGTACTTATCAATGGCTTTCTCAACAAAAAGGCCTCACGAGCAACACGGTGTCACTTGAGGATATAAGGCTTAAACTACTAGCTGATAATAAAGTAGTGTATGTGAGCAAAGCTAACGGTGACAATGTACTCCAGCTAGAATCAGATGACCTTTTCTTTGAAATTCCCATTTATATGGCAAAAATTAATGGAGAGTGGAAACTAGTTCGTTAATCTATTAGAGAATGCGATGAAAATGAATACCTTGTTGGTATGTTTAGCCGTATTGGTTACCGGATCTACCCTCTACCTCTTTCTTAGAAGCGCCAACTGGGAGGCGGTCAGAGGCAAAATCGTTCACTCAGAGTTAAAACAAATATCGGTTGGCCCGAACTCAGCGCGGGCTAAAAATTCTGTAGGTGGTGTTTTTGATTATAGGGCAGATATCGAATATCACTACACGGTAGGCGAAGAACAATATATTGGTAGAAATATATACCCTAGAATAGAAAATACATTCTCAGATGAAAGGGTAGCAAAGGAATCTGTTTCGAACTACCCAAAAGGGCTGACCCTAACCGTGTTTTACAACCCTGATAATCCAGGAATATCGTGTTTGATAACAAGTAAGTTATTAAGTATAAAACAGGCCGTTATTCTTGTACTTGCCTTCCTCTTTGTCGTGGCGTTTGTCGTTGGCGGCATCTACATTTTCAACAAGCTTTGAATTTAGCCTAGCGATTAACCCTAAAACGGACACACATATTAATCGCATAAAACTAAAGATGCGACCGAACAGATATAGCTTGGAACTATTGAGATATCTTTGTCTATCTAAAAGATACAGCCAGGCGACGGACGGCTGCAGGTAATTTCTAAATCGACTACACCAGACAGACTCAGCATTTCTCACGTAGGGTCTTGCGTTAACGGTCACAACGATTTCCCTTCTATAACGGTTACAAGCGAAGATTTTCCAGACGAGCACTTCTCTACTGGCAGCCATGAACTGGAAGTGTATCCAAAAGCAAGGGACTACGAGAAAGAATCTTTTTTCGAGTTTTACAGAAAATATCTGCTCGCGGATCTAGGAAGCGCCTTTGCCTATCAAACCTGTGAACTAAAGACCTGCGGCTGCGACGGCATTGACGAGAAAAACGCGAAAATACACGTGTTCCCCAATTTCAAATGGTCTGGGAGTCTATCGCTGGGGTGCTCAGATCTAACCAACAGAAACCAGTCGGCGGACGATGCGTCGTGGAGCATTAAGGGAAAAATCGATGGCAGCTTAGGCCGGTCCGACTGGAAATATGAAGCGGGAACCGATATCACATTAAAAAACTTATTCCCAAAAGTTCAGGGTGCTTTGGATGATTTTTTAAAACTAATATCAGATATCACAGGCAAGCCATCGAAAAAAAATATACGCCCAGGCTAAAGCGAAAGGCTTTAACTCTTCGAATCATGAGTTGGTACGATTTTCGTTCTCTCCTCCTAAAATTTCGCTCGGTGGTGCGATAGAATTAAAAGAAGTTTCCGGGAATAATATCGTAGACCTAGAGGGCAGCATCAATCTTGCGCTTAGCCCGCTAAGTAAAATGAAATTAGGAACGGACATCTTTGACTGGCCTATTATTGCCGGCTCGACCATGGTCGCAGGACCCGGAGGGAAAAAATTCGGCGACTTTCTTGTTAGAGTAAAAGCATGGGCAGCAGACAAAGGAGTAGTCGTTAAAGTCGACTTTGTTGCAACGAGAGAAATAGCGACCAAAATAGAGTATAAAATAGAAGCCGAAAAAAATGGGGTGACGGAGATGGAGAGTCTGAAGCGTCGGCCACCTTGCTGATTGGGCTGGAAGCCGATGTCTCCGCTAAAAAAACGGTTTGGAGTGTTAGCTGCAAGGCTGAAATGGAAGTTCAAATAAAAGGCGCGGAAAAGTCAGGTGAAGGTGCCGGGTTTATAGCAAGCCTGAAGGGAGCTAGCGCCGAAGATAAGCCTGCTATAGATGGCACGGTTAAAGTTACTGGGCTTGCCATGTATTACGCTTATTGTGCAGAGGCTTCTTTGCGAAAGAGCACAACAGAAGACAAGGCTAGTCAACGAGATAGTCGAGGGAATAGTGATATTACACACAAAATGGAAAGAAAGGCTAAGGCCATCGAAGGGAAATGGATTTTTGTAGGGAGTAAAACGTGGTTTGATAGTAACGGCGCGTCGAAGCGTCTAGAAGAGGCAGAGCTGTAGGATAACGACATGATTAACTTTTTTAAAATTGATCGAGTTTTGTTAACACTATGCTTAATAGTAGCTAGCGGTTGTAATGCGAGTGGTAAAGAGGGGAAACCTGTGCATACATTATTGATGAATAAGCCTTTATTTGAATTACAGATTGATGTTTTTGGTGTTGCATATTACGTGCTAGCAAATGATATCGTAATACATGACGAAATGAATTCGGGCGTACAAATGTCAACCAGATCCCCAATAAATCTTTGAATGAAATCTGGAGAGAACACTTTGCCAATAAAAGTTATGCCTGACGAACAAGGTTGGAGAATTAATCCAAGCTCTCACTTAAATGTAAAAATAGTCGTTCGTGATAACGATACGAAAGAAAAACCAATAGATATCTTCAGTATTAAATTCTCTGGGCGCAACGAAGGATTAGCTGCGACTGAAACATCGCCTAGGCCGGGAAAATATTGCGCAGACAAAAATTTGCAACGAGATGAAAATGGAGATCTCGAAATATTTGAGACGCAGCATTCAAATTTGGGGGAATATGATGGTGCCAGGCAATACACCAATAAATTATACATTCCTTCGTCTTTACCCCTCTGGCGTTTTTTTGAAAGCGACCCAGTACCCGACGTACATGGTATGACAGACGAAAACTACTACCAGACGATAGCTGAATTGCTGCCAATTCTTAGGCTGTTGGAAAGTGCACTAGAGACCGGCGATATAGATTCTGTCATGCAGCTATTTGAAGAGCGGAATAGAGAAACAGACTTGGCCTTTTACGAAAAACCAGGCACCACAGAAATTGATCTAAGAAAAGCTATTTTAAATACATACAATAACCCAGATTTAACACTATCAAAAATCGGCGATGATAAAAAACTCGGTCGCTTGCGGCCGAGTTTTTTATTCCGACCAGCTTTACAAACCCGGGGCAATGGCTGGCGAATGGCCTTGCCATACAGCTGGGTACGATTAGGTGAGGAAAGATGTCAGAATTTCACCACGGACGAGTCGTCCCTTGGTTCGCGTGGATCAGAGCCCTGCTCGACAAACCCGGGCTGATGTTACTCGCTTGTGGTGATGGCTGGCTGTAATTCCTTCAATGGACTTGCGGATATCAGTGGGTAGAAATGCTTTTAACCTGGCCGGCGATTTGCGTACCGATACAGGAATAAATTCGGTAGCGGGCTCATTTTCTTATTTAACACGATTAATTTTACCCTTTTGGCACTACAAGTACCGCCACTTTTTGAATACGTTCTGCCTGTAAACAGACACAGTAATACGCCAGGATAGGCATAAGAAATATTTCCATAAAATCACCTTTTTTTTCAATCCAGCATACGGCGAAAACCAATTGTTAGATCTTCATTTAATTTTGAAAAAAATTATAAAAAAGCGGTGTAATATTGCTTAATTGGAAGGGGCTTTCTTGCATCGAAATAATCCGTACAGGAAGTAAACGTCTTCCCGTACGGATAATGCGAATTATATCGCTGGAATATCTACCCAAAAGCGGACGTCATCACACTCATGGCCAGAAAGTTGATTGTAGGTCCAGTTATAACCAGATCTAAAATTGTTTATATCTGTCGTGTTCGGGTTACTAAGACCTGACGACCCATTACGGTGGCCTGCAAACCAAGAGTCGCCAAAGTAATTGCGGCACTCGTAATAGACTTGTACGTCTAAGCCTCGACTACTGTTCATTTGATCCGAAACTGAATAGTCGCCGGAACTATAGCCTGTCCAGGATGAATGACACTGTCTCATCATTCCCCAGTTTTGCTTGGCTGCACCGGCGTTGAATGAGTCGCCGGTTTTGTTGTCCCCGTAGGCATAATTTGTATCCATTACTTCTGTTTCCATCATGGCCGAGGCCAGGAAACTACGGTCTGCACCGGAGTCCTGATAAGCTTGCTTGTTCGCTCCCAACCCAGAAACGGTGTAACAACCGCAGTTCATTCCGCTGGGACAGGCGAGCGAGCTAGGGCAACTACCCGTTCCACAACTACCACCAGAGCCACCATCACTCGAGACAACGCAGCTCTGGTTATTCTCCCATCCCCATCCGTCACCGTCGGGATCAGAAGAGGCACTGCTACACGTCGGGTAACCGCTATCTGCACTTCCGCCTGAATCGCTGCTGGAGGAAACAATACAGCTTTGATTGTTTTCCCAGCCCCAACCATCACCATCGGGATCGGATGATGCACTACTGCAGGTAGGGTAATCTTGCGCAAATGAATGAACCGCTAGCAGGCAGAGGCTAGCGATAAGTGCCCCAGCTAAACCAATTTTTTTACGTTGTTTCATCGTTTTTCTCCAAATGTAATTATGCATACACTACGGCAGGGCCGACCGTTGAACGGCCGACAAATGTGTGCGGGTATATTATTGTTATCTTTACCGGTAAAAACGGAAGTATATTTACAGCTTATGTAACCGGTTACAACCTGTAATTCGAAATATTAACTCGTTATCTATATTTCGTTATCTAATTAGCGGGCGTAGGAAGGCGGAAGGCTCCCATTAATTTAATGTGCCCATAACGATATTTATTAAAATTTTGGCCCGCTAAACTGGCGTTGGGAGTATCTGAATGTGTTTGTGCCAATGTATGAGTTACGCACGTAAAGAAGTATTGAACAATATCCGCGCGGATTTTTCTGAAACTACATGGTTACGCTACGAACACTATTTTTTAAATTTAATAGGTGTTCGGGATTTACTTTGTCGCTATAAGGCTTATTCAATATTGCGAAGGTGTACTAGGCGGGGCAAGAGAGAAACTGTTTTTTCTTCTCTTGCAAGCTTGAACCTAGGCTGCAATTGATTAGCCAATTACGTTTAAGTAGCTCTGAGTGGGTGGCCTGTTAGGGCCACCCTAATTAACTCGCTTATTGGGAGCTGCAAGTACTCGGTGAAATGCAGCTTTGGTTGTCTTCCCAACCCCAGCCACTACTTGTACTTGCGCAGAGTGGATAACTGGTTCCATACCAATCACACACACCGCCTGAACTTCCACTGTCACTTCCGGAACTTACAACACAGCTTTGGTTGTTTTCCCAGCCCCATCCGTCTCCATCTGGATCAGCCGATGCACTACTACAAGTTGGGTAAGTTGACCCTGAAGAGCTACTACTACTGCTGCTACTGGAGTTACCACCTCCCCCGCACACACTCTGGGCAGCGCTGGAGTTTGGCGTTATACAGCTCTGATTATTTTCCCATCCCCAATCGTCACTTGTGCTGTTACAGCAGTAAGGGTAACTTCCGCAGGTTCCGCAACCGCTATCGGAACTGCTGGTTGACAGTACCGAGGTCAAGGCTGAAAACCATCTATCCGCAATTTTTTGATCACCAGAATCGTTCGGATGAACACCGTCGCCAGTATCGGAGTACGCGCTAAACCCGTTCCACTGATCAACAACAGTGATGGGAGATTGTGATGTTGATTTTCCGCTCGCCCAACTAGGAATATTGTTATTCAGATCCGTAATCCGGCTTGCACACTGCGAACAAGAGCGGGAAGGATCCATTGGAATCAACCGAGCAACCAAGATTTTTACATTTGAATTATTCGAACGCATTTGATCGACCAATTTACTATAGGCACTAAGGATGTTCGACGTCGAAACGCCGTTCCAAACATCATTGGTTCCCAGATGCATGATCACAACATCCGGGTTAGTGGAAGAGAGCCATCCAGGTAGCTGGTTGTTATTGGCGATATCTGTTGCCAAAAAGCCACCGTGACCTTCGTTATTGGCATCATGGTTTTGACTACAGCTTTGCGCGTATAGCGTGCCAACAAAATCAATATCGGAATAACCATTGTTTTGTAAATTGTTCCATAAAATGGCTCGCCAACAGCCCGGCGACCCAGTGATGGAATCACCTAGAGGCATGATTTTCACCGCACTGGCGCTGCTAGCAATAAATAGACTTACAATTATCAGAGGTAGGATCAGCTTGGACAAACTGAATTTAAAAGGAACTTTATATTTCATTTTTTGTGCTCCGTTCGGGGAGAGAGGATTGTTATACCTATATGGAATTTGTTTGCTTTTATCGTTAGATTTACTACGCAAACAGGTTTGATAATGCCATCAGGTGTAACCGGTTACAAACGCGGGCATCGCAATATATGAAATAAATTGAAATTGTTTGACGGATTTCCGCAACGATTCGGCGGGAGTTACCTAAAAAAACATATTAAACGACAGACTTACTACCTAGGCAGCAGCAAACAATACAGTTGCCTCTTGGAAAAATTATTTAATCAGAGCCTTATCCCGTTTGATACTTTCCAGGTCTAAAATGGCACGATTCTTTAGTGATTCTCCTTTCTTGAGTGGCTTTTTTGATGTGCCGATATTTCTCATCTGATTCCACACAAGCTCATCTGGATTTAAGTCAGGCGCATACGGTGGTAGAAATACCATTTCAACTTTTCCTTCAAGTGACTCAATATAGTCCGTGACCTTCTTTGATTTATGTACAGGATGCCCATCAACGATGAGTATGACGGGAGAGTTACGGCCTTTTTGGAAACTTTTTAAGCATTCAATACATTTATCCGCATTAAATTTTCACGTCAAAAACGTGATACCAAAAGCCACTTTTATTCGATAACGCTGAGATCGCATTAATTGCCTGTCTTTGACCGCTTGTTGTGACGACAGGTGTATTCCCTTTTCCACTCCAGGTACGCTGTAAAGGATCATCTGAACGAATAGTGGCTTCATCCAACCAAAATATCTCAGCCCCTTTCTTTCTATCGTATTTCTTAACTTTAGGGTAAACATCATCAACCCATTCTTGCACCGCTTTCTCGTCTCGCTCATCCGCTCTACGTAACGGTTTTTGTGGCGTCAAACCTAACCGATGCAGAATTTTACCAACACCGGAAGGGCTCAAGGCAACACCAAATCTTTCAAGAATTAAATCAGCAACAATTTGGCGTGTCCGCAAACCAAAATCAAAGCCATGCTGTCGAGGGTCTCCGCCAATTAGCCACCTTTTTATTTCTTGCTCCTCAAGATTGGATAGTGTTCGATTGCGTCCAGTTCGTGCTTTGGGTGCCAGAGCTTCAATTCCTTTTTCACGCGCTAAACGCAACCAAGTGAAAATTGTTCGGCTTCCAAGACCGAAGCTGCGTGTCACTTCGACCGCACTTTCACCATCATGCAATCGCTGCACTGCTATCTTACGAATTAAATGCTGCTCTTCTGTACTAAGTTTTCTTGCGTCATTTTTCATGACTTTTATTATACAGGTTTCAAATGAACCGTATTGATTATTAGTGACCTGCTAGTACGAAGCATCCTTTCAGGCCTCCTTAACAACCCCCCGTTTATTTGATCCATCCTACGTAATGTTCGCGTAGGAAACGCAAGCGCTGAATTTCCTGTTGTTGAAGTGCGTTTACGAAAACGGGAGTGACATTTAGCCACCGTGCAGCTTCACCATATGTGAATGTATCATTGAGATCGCTGCTGTTGCCGCAAACAAAAGGTTTACATGCTCTACTGCAGTTAAATTTGAGCTTACGCCCTCTCTTTTAGAGACATTCTGTCCGGAGCGCTTAATCAACACATATTCAGCACGAAGCCTACAGAGGCGTGACCAACCATAAACCCCACGAATTCATGACGATTCAAGGACCTATAAAACTAATTTTTTAGTGTTGGGTAATACCGCCTACCTGGAAATTATTTTTTAGCGACGACAATAGCGATGAATGATTCTTATCCATGGATGGCGCAATATTACACTGGTTTCAATATTGATCATGGTAATTCTTGCAGCGAAAACCCGCTGCGTCGTTACACTACTACGACGATGGCCACTCGGTCATAAATTCTAATTTCAGAGCATCGGTAACGCTCAATTCTACCCACTGCTTATCTTCAATATGTTTTTTAAGTGATTTTTCGATTTCAGGATTTCCAAAGCCATCGAATTTCAGCCCTACATACACTGGCAGCCTAAATAGATTGTCGAATTTAAAAATCGTAGTTCGCATTCCTGTATCGTGCATCTCATTTCTTTCGGAATCGTTGTAGCGCTTTTTCCAAACTAGGTGATGGTGAACATCCTGAGGAACACCATAAACTGTTTTCCCTGGCTGTACGATGCTTGCCAGCTCAACGATGGGTTCCCTCAGCTCAGCTTGTGGTAGAAACATGGCTAGTGGAATTCCCGCCATAACAGCGCCGAGCAAGATACCCGCATAGTTTCCCTTGTTAATACCAATCTTTGATAACGCATAATCAAAACCCTCGAAGGCGTCCGGAATTTGCTAAAAACCGCTATTGATATGTATACGCGCAGCCTCGAATGCGTGAATATGAAAGCAGCCAATAACAATCGTTGCGCAAAATATTAGTGCCGATAATGGTGATAGAATGGTAAAAACATTAAAGCCCCATACGGCGAACCGTAGAACCCCGGGCCTGGCTGTACGCCCGTAAAGGTAATGGCTTTAAAGATAGGATCGAAGGATAAATTTATTTTCTCGAGGGCAACAGGATGGGTTTGGCCATGCTCCACGGAATGCAGCGGTAAAGCGTAGTACTGTGAAACACCTGCCGCTGGATTACCGGCGTAGACCAATTCAGTTTTTTTACCTGCGAGTTCCAAAAGAGGGATATTGATTATCCCTTCCAGTACGAACCAGCAAAACATAAATGACAGGGTAAAGCCTACGCCAGTAAACCCCCTAATAACCCATCGAACATCAGTTTTGTGAAGTGTTGTTACAACCTCGTGCAACGAAACTTTGTAGATAGCTTTTAACCACCAGTCCAACGCACAAATCAGTACAGCTAAAGCTGCAATAGTAGGGAAATATTTCAGCATTTTATTCTTCTTCCATGATTTTGAATTAATGTTGATATTTTGATAAACGAAAGCTTTTGGATCAATCTCGGAACGGGCTGCGCTTTTGATAACAGCCAAAAGAGCACGAAAGCAACATTCGCTTCAGAGGCTTAAGCTGTTTTTTACAGTTTTCACCCATAGCATATTTTTTGTGGTGTACGATAAATAGGCCTCTCTACAGAACCAGCCGCATCCCAGCCTCATCACGAACGGCTTTGTAAGCGGCTATGGCTCGTGTTTTTCCGTGCAGCTTCGACCTGCGCACCGAAGGTAGAATGATAGCGAATCCAGAACCAACCCTTAACATGGTGCACTATATTTGCACGCAAGGGGTTAAAAATAATAAGCATGGTAAATCCCGTTGTACCGTTCGCAGAGCTCGCCTAAAACAGATAAACACAACGCCCGGCTTCATCCGTTAAATAAATATCTTCTCGCAGATTGTCGCGCGAAGTAACGTGATAGAGCGCACAGGCAAACTCTAAACGCAGAGGTCTTACCCTGAAGTCTATTTACCTCATTAACCTTTGGAAACAGTAAATTATGTTCAAACAGGACAAAAGCAAAGCATGCCCGTTCACTCTTAAGATGGGTCTCCTATCTGTTTTGTTGAATAGCCGTTTAAAATAACTGGTAGGGGCTGCCTATGTCACTAGTCGGCTGGGCTATACTCGAATACCAAGCTTTAGCGCCGATAAGCTGCTATTCAATTAACCCTGCTGGAATTTACACCACTGCAAAAATGGCAAAGCCATGGCCACAGAGCCCCCGTCTTGAATGCGTACTTTTTGCTATTCCCTCCTTCCCTGCCCTATTTACCTTCTATTTTGATTGGGATCTATCTTAATCACTAATCAGATCACTGGTTAATCACGCTCTCGAAATCTCTTTTCTAAAGGTGGATGTCCTTTTAACTCTATTATCCCTTCACCCAATAAACAAACATAATGGTCCAAAACAGTACGGCTGCTATCCCAAAAAAAGTCGCAGCACGCTGGAATCCCTTCCGACATCAAGCCCAACCAAAGTCATAGTTTTATTAAAAATAAGCCAATAAAAAACAAGTAGCGGATATAACAAACCACAGACGACATAAATAGCTGCTAAAAAAATCAATTCCTGTTTTTATAAAAAAACCGCAAACATATAAAATTACCGTAGTAACTAACAAGGAATACAACAACAATTTTTTCGCCGCTTGGCTAAGATTGATCATCAACATCGCCCCCTCCGCATTTGATCACTGAGAATAAGGCGTCTGCACTTGCTGTTGTTTGATAGTGTTATCCGTAGAGACTTCCCCTAGCGCGATCATCCCCCATTGAACAAACTGATGGCCGAACGGGCTTCGGCCTGATAGGAGGGACTATAGCTGGCCGGTATTGTTTCTACAGAATCAGTCGCACCCCACTCTCATCACGAACAGCTTTGCTACTATCGTTTATCAGCTCCAGTAGCTTTTCTTCACTAAGGGGGCGACTGTAGTAGAAGCCTTGCACCTGATCGCAGCCGCGATCAATAAGCCAGCGTGATTGAGAGGGGCGCTCTACCCCTTCGGCGATTACTTGCAGGGACATGTTGTGTGCAAGGTCGATGATGGATTTTGCTATGGCAGAATCCTGGTGATTGGTATCAATATCGTTGATAAAGCTGCGATCGATTTTTAGCTTTTGAATGGGGAAGCGCTGCAAATAGGCCAGGGAAGAATATCCCGTACCGAAATCATCAATTGCCAATGACAAACCCATCTCGCTCAACGCTTTGAGCATTTCAATCGTCTCAGCTGCGTTTTCCATAGCCGAGGTTTCGGTAATCTCCAGCTCTAAAAATTCAGGCGGTAAGCCGGAACGATTCAGAATGTCTGCAACGGTTTTTTCAAAGTGTCTAACACGAAATTGACGAGTGGATAAATTGACGGCGATCTTCCCTAGGTTAAGGCCGCCCGCCAGCCAGCTTTGAAAACGTGTGCAGGCTCGTTCCAAAACCCAGGCGCCGAGCGGCTCAATTAAGCCGGTTTCCTCTGCCAGGGGAATAAAATGAATGGGCGAGACCAAGCCTCTGTCCCGGTGCTGCCAGCGCACCAATGCTTCTAGGCCAATGATACGCCCACTATGTAAATCGATTTGCGGCTGGTAATACAAACAGAGCTCGTCCTGTTCCAACGCACGGCGCAAATCATTTTCCAGCAGTAAATAATTCACAGCAGTGTCAGACATAGCGCTCAGATAAAACTGGTATCGGTTTTTACCTGCGGCTTTGGCTCGATACATGGCGGTATCGGCATGCTTCAATAGTTGATCAACCGTGTCTCCATCGTTTGGAAAAACACTTATGCCCATACTGGCGGTAGTAGCAATTTCTTGCCCCTCTATAGCTGCCGGTAGTGCCAGACAATCCAGTAATTTTTGCGCTATTCTTTCGATTGTCTCGGCATCGTGAATATTTTCTAGAGCAACAACAAATTCATCACCACCTAGACGAGCAACGGTATCGGTATCGCGCAGTTCATCAACTAAATTCCGGGCAACGTGAATTAAGTAGGCATCACCCGCATCATGCCCCAGGCTGTCATTAATATTTTTAAAACGATCCAAATCCAACAGGATAATTGCCATGCTGCTTTTACTGCGCTTGGCTCGGGAAATACTTTTACTCATTCGATCGTAAAATAACGAGCGATTAGCTAATCCTGTTAACGGATCGTGAAGGGTAACGAAATTGAGATGGGATTTTTGATTTTGTAGTGCCGATTCTGCAGATTTGCGTTTGGTAACATCAACACCAATGGTGTAAATAAGGCAAGACCCTGTGTCGATATTGGCAAAAGCGTCTTTATCTAAACCCTCTCGGTTTATGTAATACCGCTGCATCTGGTAGTGGTGCAGACTACCGTCTTTATGTTTTACGCTAGCGCTCCACGTGCGCTCACTACCCATTTCTTCTGCAGCATCAATCGTTTCGATTTGCTCCAGTATTGAAGCGGGGTACAAATCCGATTCGTATTGAATGGCAGCGGGGCTTTCGGCCACCCCTTCAAGTAAGATATGGCGGCGACTAGCAAACAGTACTTCCCCTCCCTCTGTCACCAAAGACGAAAGTGCGGGTGTATATTCCAGTTGTATCCCCAGAAAGATATGAGCCTGCTCGTGCGCATGCACCCACTGTAGGAGTGACTCTTGGGAGGTTATATCCAGATTGTCGTTTTCGACCATATTCTACAGCTCATAAAACATCTCTGACCCGTGCGGGTCGAGCCAACATTAAGCATAGACTAATTCTGCGCCTGCAGCTCTGCCCATACATCGTATTCATCCGCCGCCACGATAGTCGCTTTGACCATCGAACCGGGCTCTAGGTGAGCACCGCCTTCAACAATCACTACGCCATCAATTTCCGGGGCATCCGCATAACTGCGGCCTACGGCATTTTCACCTTCGGTGGAATCGATCAGTACGTCCACCGTCGTACCCACGCGCGCCTGCAGTTTCGCTGCAGAGATCGCCTGCTGGGTTTCCATAAAACGCTCCCAGCGCGCTTGCTTCACCTCATCGGGTACCTGATTAGGTAGAGCGTTAGCCGATGCGCCCTCAACCGGGGAATACTGGAAGCAGCCCACCCGGTCGAGTTGTGCTTCCTGCAGCCACTGCAATAGCTGTTCGAACTCCGCTTCGGTTTCGCCGGGAAAGCCTACGATAAATGTCGAACGCAGCACTAGTTCCGGACACTGCCTGCGCCAGTTGTGGATGCGATCTAGCGTTTTTTCCTGGTGTGCAGGACGCTTCATTGCCTTGAGTATACGCGGGCTCGCGTGCTGAAAAGGAATATCCAGGTAGGGCAGTATTTTACCTTCTGCCATCAGCGGAATCACTTCATCTACGTGAGGGTAAGGGTAGACATAGTGAAGACGCGTCCACACACCCAGCTCAGACAGTGCCTCACACAGCTCCAACATACGTGTTTTAACGGGTCGCCCTTGCCAGAAGCCGGTACGGTATTTTAAATCTACACCGTAGGCGCTGGTGTCCTGGGAGATGACAAGCAGTTCTTTTGTACCGGCAGCGACCAACCGCTCTGCTTCATCCAGCACATCGCCAACGGGTCGGCTAACCAAATCCCCACGCATGGAGGGGATAATACAGAATGAGCAGCGATGATTACAACCTTCAGAGATTTTCAGGTAAGCGTAGTGGCGCGGCGTCAGCTTCACGCCCTGCGGTGGTACCAAATCCACGTGAGGATTATGCTTGGCGGGTTTGGGGATATAATTGTGTACCGCCCCCATCACTTCTTCGTAGGCTGCGGGGCCAGTTACGCTTAATACCTGCGGAAAGGATTCTTTGATCACTTTCGCATCATTTCCCTTGCCCATGCAGCCGGTCACAATAACTTTACCGTTTTCTTTTATGGCTTCGCCAATAGCTTCCAGCGATTCCTGCTTAGCGGAATCGATAAAGCCACAGGTATTCACCACAACAAGATCGGCATCTTCGTAACTGGGGACAACCTCGTAACCGTCAATTTTTAACTGTGTAAGGATGCGTTCGGAATCGACCAGGGCCTTAGGGCACCCCAAGCTGACAAATCCTACTTTTGATTGACTCATACTTTTTTGCTCAAAATTAAATCGCGTGGATTAAGCCCTGGCGAAACCCAGCGCGCTAGAGATATAAGATATACGTAATGTGACATGGCCGCGCAGCGCCCGACTCAAGCAGGTGCTTAAATTACCCGCTTTTCCAACACTGAAACACTGTTGCCCTGCACCAGCCCTTTATGGCTAAACTGCCAGTCGCGCTTGCGATAAAACTCTTCTTTATCGCGCGTGTACAGTTTTAAGTGTGCAATACCACTTTCTGCGGCGAATTGATGAATAAATTCCAACAACTGCTGACCGATACCTTTATTGCGATAGGCTTCTACCACAAATAGATTGGTAATCCACTCGTTGGGCTTACGCTGTTTGGAAAACTGGTAGTACACAACACTAACAGAACCAATGACGGTTTTTCCCCCGGTATTCTCGTCCACCGCTAGGGCGATAAATGTACTGGGCACGGCTGCTTCACTGAAATGTGTACGCAGGTTGTGCTCGCGCTCACGAATATCCTCGGCAATATCCCGGTGAATCAGCAGCGACTCTTTTCCTGACACACGATAACTGTGCAACCATTCATTGTGATGCCAGGTTGCCACAGTGGAAACCAACTCGGGATAATCCCTTAGGTTCGCTATCTCAATAACAGAACAACTCACTATCATAAACTTACTTAACAACTTCGCCGTGTGCCTGCTTATCGGCATGGTAAGAAGAGCGCACCAAAGGCCCGCAGGCGGCGTGTACAAAGCCTAGTTCTTTGGCAACCACACTGTATTCATCGAACTCGGAAGGCTCTACATAGCGAGCCACGGGCAAATGATCGCGGGAAGGCTGCAGGTATTGGCCAATAGTTAACATATCAATATTGTGCTCGCGCATATCTTTAAGCACCTCAATAATTTCTTCTTTGGTTTCACCCAAACCAACCATTAAACCGGATTTCGTTAGCACTTCCGGCTTGCGCGCTTTGTATTTTTTCAACAGCTCCAGTGACCACTGATAGTTCGCACCGGGACGCGATTGACGATAAAGGCGCGGCACTGTTTCGAGGTTGTGGTTGAATACATCGGGTGGTATCTGCACGAGAATATCCAGCGCAACATCCATGCGGCCGCGGAAATCGGGCGTTAAGATTTCCACCTGCAGATTGGGAGACAGGACTCTCGCTTCGCGGATACAATCGGCAAAATGCTGGGCACCACCATCGCGTAGATCGTCGCGGTCTACCGAGGTAATCACCACGTATTTCAATTGCATATTGGCAATAGCGGCGGCCAGATTTTTGGGCTCTTCGACATCCAGAGGGTTGGGCTTGCCATGGCCTACATCGCAGAAAGGGCAGCGACGGGTGCAGATATCGCCCATAACCATAAAGGTTGCTGTACCACCGCTAAAGCACTCACTGAGGTTAGGGCAGTTGGCTTCTTCGCATACGGTAGAGAGTGCATTCTTTCGCAGCAGCTGTTTAATACGATCCACTTCCGGCGAGCTGCTCACTTTTATGCGAATCCAATCCGGCTTACGCAGCATTTGGTCGCTGGCAATCACTTTCACCGGAATGCGCTCTACCTTATCGGCGTCGCGCAGCTTCTCGCCCTGC
Organism: Teredinibacter haidensis; assembly: GCF_014211975.1. Lineage (NCBI taxonomy): Bacteria > Pseudomonadati > Pseudomonadota > Gammaproteobacteria > Cellvibrionales > Cellvibrionaceae > Teredinibacter > Teredinibacter haidensis. Next base: position 4,487,549 of record NZ_CP060084.1, on the reverse strand, counting down.
TTAATACGACGGGTACGCTTTACGGGTGTTGTATCCGGCTTTAAATCTGAACTATCGGTCATTCACTTTTTCTCTTTGGGAAGCAGCTGTTGTTTCTGCGTCGTTAAAGTGTGGACGAGGATCTGCAAAAATTCCTCTGCAATATCCCCCACCTGCAAATCTTCACTTACCCACTCGCTAAGCTGGGTCATCTCCAGCCCTTGGTAGCCGCAGGGATTAATATTCAAAAAAGGCTTTAAATCCATGGCGATATTGATTGCCAATCCGTGATAGCTGCAACCCCTACGCACCCGCAAGCCCAGCGATGCAATTTTTTTACCCTGAACATAAACACCTGGGGCATCCGGTTTGGCAGCAGCTTCTATGCCATAACCGGCTAAAAACTGAATCACTGCCTCCTCCAGCAACGTAACCAAATCCCTCACGCCAAATGTTAAACGCTTGAGATTGAGCAAGGGGTAGACCACCAGTTGGCCGGGGCCATGGTAGGTTACCTGCCCCCCTCGGTCGGAGGCTACTACCGGTACCGACTGGGGGTTCAGCAAGTGCTCCGGCTTGCCCGCCTGCCCTTGAGTGTACACCGGCGGATGCTGTACCAACCAAATTTCATCGGCTGTTTCACTGTTGCGAGCATCGGTAAACTCGCGCATTTCCCGCCAGACAGTCTCATATTCCTGCACCCCCAGGTGGCGAATAACGAAGGGAGACGGTAAAGTTTCAGGAATCATAGGAGTGGCAAATAGGCGGTAAGGGCTCTGGATTGTAGCAGTCTGGCGCTATAACACCATTTTGGTTTCGGGCAATTTTTTTAAATCGTCGAAAATGGCCTGCAACTGCTCCTCACCCGTTGCGGTGATAAAAACGGTTACCGACTGAAAGGTGCCCTTACGGCTATCACGCACAGACACCTTGTCGATATTAAAACCAGCCGCGTGAATTTCCATCACATTCAATACAGCTTCACGGTAACCTGCGGAGGCTTCGCCCATACATTTGATAGGATAATCAGGACAGGGGAATTCAATCTTTGGCGGCTCGAGAGGGGTATCGCTCACGGCTTATTACTCCTCAAACAGTCGCACAACGGAATCCCACAGACTATCGAACAATCCCGCTTCGGCAATATCGGTAGCCGCAACCAAATCAGCTTCCACCAGAGCATCATCATCCAAGGCCACTAACAATTTGCCCAGAACCTGTCCCTTGGCGACGGGAGCCTCGATGGCCGCATCGATCTGAATTTCAGCTTTTACTTTGTCCTGCGCGCCGCGGGGAATAGTAGCCTCAATATCGTCTGCGATCGTGAGGGTTAGCTGTTGCGGATCGCCGCCCCATACCCGAGCGGTGCCCAACACATCGCCAGCACTGTAGAGTTTGTGGGTTTGATAGTAGCGAAAGCCGTAAGCCAGCAGTTTTTGCGATTCCGTCGCGCGCGAGCTTTCTGAACGAGCGCCCATTACGACCGAAACCAAACGCATATTGTCGCGTACCGACGACGCCACCAGGCAGTAACCCGCTTCTTGTGTATGTCCGGTTTTCAAACCATCAACAAACTTGTTGGTAAACAGCAGCTTGTTGCGATTGGGCTGGCTGATGCCGTTATGCTTAAAGAATCTTTCCGAATACAGGGCATAGTGTTCCGGGTGGTCGTTAATCAGTGCGCGTGCTAGAACAGCGAGATCCCGCGCGGTGGTCATATGGCCTTCTGCAGGCCAACCGGTTGCATTACGGAAATTACTGCTCGTCATACCCAGCAATTGCGCCTGCTGGTTCATTACATCGGCAAAGGCCTGCTCACTGCCAGCCACATGCTGGGCCAGAGCTATGGACGCATCATTGCCAGACTGAATAATTACACCGCGTAGCAGGTCAATAACCGGCACTTCGCTACGCGCTTTCAAAAACATGGTTGAACTGCCACTTTTGGTGCCGCCCCGTCGCCAGGCATCATCGCTGACATGCACCAGATCGGTATCTTTTAATCGACCCGTGGCAATTTCTTCCGACACAATATAGCTGGTCATCATTTTTGTCAGGCTGGCCGGAGGAAGCTGCTCGTCAGCATTGTGCTCGACAATGACTTTCCCGGTATCGGCATCTACCAGCAGGTAGGCGCTCGCAGCCAACTGTGGCGGCGCGGGAATAATCACCTGAGCCGCAAACACAGGGAAGGCCACGAGAATAATGGCCAGTTTTAACAAACAGGAGGCAGCACGCGGGAGTATAGATCGCATCGTTTCAACAATTACCTTTATTTACAGATAGGAGGTGATTTCTGTTAAAGACAGGATAGGCACGATTTAGTGCCCAGAAAGAGGAGCTATTGTAACAGTATTTAGACGAACTGCCCAAGATAAGGTCAGACGCCAGCGGAGAACTGGCGTCAGGGGTAAGACTTTGTAAAACTTACATTGCCTGCACAGCGGCTAACACATAGACCAAAGGCGCGTTCCAGTTGATGGTAACCTCGTTAGAGGCATAGCTACACCAATCGTCAACAAAGGATTTCGCGGGCACATTCGAAGTGTAGTTACAGCCATCCTGCTGACCAGGGTTTGGGCCACCTGAAAGGAATCCGGGAACCGGTGCATCGACAGAGTCCGCATGGGATTGACGATGATGAATACCCATTGGCGGACGAGCACCGTAGCCTGTTACGTAGGAATAGTCAGTCGGGTTTTTACCCAGGGCGTAGTCCACCAGGCCAAGCGCTGCATCACGGTACTTCTGCTCACCCGTTATGCGCCATGCCTGTACCAGCATCATCGCCTGATTCAATGCGTCGCTATTGCTTCCCCAGCCGAAGTTAGAAACCTGCATAGAAACCCGGTATGCGGAAGAACGGTACAAACTCTCAAGTTCGTCCGCAGTGCTAACCAAGCTGCTCTGGAAGCTGCTGTAATCATCTGAACCAACCATGGTTTCTGCGTGCTGAACCAGAGAGATATACGCAAGGGGTGAAACGTAACCCCAACTTGGTACACCGGAGGCCGCGTTTCGTTTCTGGAATTCGGCTAGATAACTAGCCTCTTGCGTCGAAATAAACAGCTCCGCCGCCGCCCATGCGAACTCATCGTTCAACTCACCATCACCATATTCACCGGTTTTAACATCACTGGGGTTGGTGAAAGCCTTTTCGGGATTTGCTATCGCCCAATCCCAGGCTCTTTCCGCTGCGGCGAGATAGGCCGCGGCTTTGCTTGAATCGATCGGCTTAAATACCCGGCTGGCAGTAGCCATTACCGCCGCAAAATTTAAGGTTGCGGAGGTGCCTTTTGCGACCACATAGCGCTGAGCGGTTGCCGCAGCGGGCATAACACCACCAGAAAAGCTAAGCGTCGTCAGTTTATGATATACGCCGCCATCGTTGGGGTCCTGCATGGTTTCCATCCAGTCCAGATTCCAAAGCACTTCGTCTAACAAATCGGGCAGATCGCCGCCAGACTCAGGAATATTCCACTCCCGGTCGGCATAAAAAGCAGGGAAATGCTCGTAGGCAGCAAGTAAGGTGTAGGTGGAAATACCGGAGTTCACAATATACTTATTGTAATCGCCCGCGTCGTACCAACCCTTTGAGCTAGAAATGGAGGTACCTTCGGGGCGCTCCGCAGAAACGGCAGAACCGTGAACCAATACATTCGTGTCGGGGTGACCCGCAGCCCGAGCCCAATCGCCCGCATGCTGAGCCTGTAACTCTGAACTGGAGCGGTTAAAGTAGTAAGCCTTTATCGCCGCATCATGAACATCACTGTACACCGTATCGGAAATGCTAAAACCATCAGAGTTCTGCACCCCCTCTACGGTTATGTAGTAAGCGCCCGGAGTTGAAAAGTCGGAAAAATCTGCGATTTTGACCGACTCTTCGGCCGGAGCCCAGGTTTGGGCCGCCGGTAAATTACCGTTATACACAACTTCACCGGCTTGATTTACGAGAGTAAAGGCAGTGGCCGCCACATCTGGCACAATCGCTACTTTTTGAGCGGCAGGTAAATAACCTATCTGATTCAGTTTAATCCGCTCGGTTGTCGATACCGAAGAGCTTGATGAGCTGGAACTACTGCTAACAGAACTGTTGCCGTCCCCGCCTGAGCCACAAGCAACTAACGTTAGTGAAAAAGTGGCCAAAACCAGAAGGTTAAATTGCCTTAGTGCTGCCATAGCGAACCTCGTATCTAGACTAATATTTTGATTTATGCGCCATTCTACCGCGTTAGGCGTAAATTATATTTACCTGGCCCTCACTTACAGAACCTGCACTTGCCATGCGTCGCTTAACTCAACCGAAAAGACCTCGCGCGCTTTCATCGCCGCTCGCGCCAACTATACTGACACTATCGAACAGACAGATCCGCCACAATGATAACAATCGAAAATAAGCGGCTCACGGCATTCAACCGTTCCCTGCTCCAGCATAAAAAACAGTTAGTATCATATGCCTTTTTAGCCTTGGTCGTGGCTATTGCGCTAAGTTTCAGTCGGCTTCTGGTGACAAGCTGGTCGATTCTAGACTACGGTCAACTGAGCCTGAGCTTGGCTGCCATAACGGGCTGGTTCTGTCGGGACAAACTATCCCTGCAAGTCTTGGCCATCGGCCTGCTGGCGTTACTTTTTTGTTTTGTCATTATCACCCTATTTCAGTTAGGCCTGATCAGTGCGGCACTGCCGGTACTTGTTGCCGCCCTTATTATTAGCACCATAATCTTTAACCATTTCACGGGCTTAGGCCTTGCACTGCTCGCCATGGCAATACTGATTCCCGGCAGCTACCTGTATCTGCCAACCAGCTTTCAGCAATGGAACGAAGGCGTAGGACGCTATCTTTTCGGCGTAACCATTACCCTGTCCTCAGTGGCTCTGCTCCCACCTATTATCTTTTTTCTGGCCAAAAGTAAAAATCATGTCGACACGTTTTTATCCAATATCAAACAGGAACACGCCCTACCCCGCAATATCCAGTACGATCCTTTAACCGGCCTACCAGTCCTGCAAATAACGCTGGACCGGCTTCACCACGAACTGGATCGCAGCAAGCGAGATGGCAAACTGGGTGCGGTAATGGTGATAGATGTGGACGATTTCAACAGCGTTAACGAGCGTTACGGAAGTGAAGCTGGCGATATGCTATTGCGCACGCTGGCGGCACGCGTTGCCAGTGTGGTTCGGGCCGTCGATACCCTCAGCCGGGTTGGTGGAGATACCTTTGTGGCCATTTTCGCCGACCAGGTTAAGCACGAGCAGATTCACCTGATCGCTAGAAAATTGCTAGCCACCATAAACAACCCAATCAGCTTTAACGACAAGAGTATCGAAACTCACGCGAGTATCGGCATATCACTTTTCCCCGAGCATTCCGTCCGGCCACAAGATTTAATAGCCCTCGCTGATAAGGCCGTTGAGCAGGTTAAAAATAAGGGTGGCGATAACTACGCTATTTCCTCAGTCGACCTGTAAAGCTCAGACACCTTTACTGATAAACCACATGGGCATCGTGCAACTGATTGTTCACCAGTTTTTCGCGAAGCGCCAATAGATCAAGACTATCTTTTAGTGGCCCAATACGTACGCGATACAAACGGGCGTTATCCGGAAAATATATGTGTACCGGGTATGCGGTAAGCGCCTGTAATTTTTGCTGCAGCCTTTCCGCTGTTTCTCTCTGACCAAAAGCTCCCACCTGTAAAAAGGTGTTGCCTGGAATACCGTAGCCACCCGAATGGGCCGGTGTAGGGGCTGGCGTCTCGCCCTGTGAGCTCGGGGCGGTTCTGGCCGGAGCGTTGGCGGAAGCCACTTTTTGGTAGCTCGCAGGATCAATATACTCCACGACCACCGGTGCCGTTCCCTTCTCCACAAAGCCCAGCTTTTTCGCCGCCGTGTAGGTTAAATCGATAACGCGATGACCGTGAAACGGCCCACGGTCATTGACTCGCACAATCACCGAGTGGCCATTATTGCGATTGGTCACACGGACATAACTGGGAATGGGTAACGTTTTATGTGCGGCTGTCATACCGTACATATTGTAAATTTCGCCGTTGGAGGTTTTGTGCCCGTGAAATTTTTTGCCGTACCAAGACGCCATTCCCTCCGCTTTATATTTCTCCGGCGAGGCCAGTACATGATAGGTTTTACCCAGCACTTTGTATGGGCTTTTGTTGCCAGCAATAGTACGGGGCTCGTAACGCGGAACGGCATCGGGAATATGATCCACCCCCATGGACTGGGATGGCCCTGCATCCTCTTTCATCGTATAAACGCTGGGCGCCTCACAGGCACACAGACAGGCGAGAAGAACAGGAAGCAAACACTGGAAAACTACACGAATAATCATGGGGAAGATCTAAGCTATTTACCGCAAAATAACAGCCGACGGCTATCAGTGCAACTGGCGCTCGTAGGCGTAGCGCAATTCCTCACTCAACTGCCACACCGCCATAGCGTAAAGCTGGCTGCGGTTATAGCGTGTAATAACGTAATAGTTATCGAAACCCAACCAAAATTCCTTGCCGTGGCTGCCTTCGTATACCAGCGGCACAACCTTTTCTGCGCCGCTTAACTGAGTATTAATCGGTGTAAAACCCAGATCAGCTACATCATTCAAGCTATAGTGGGGGCGTACTCTTTCGTTAAGTACGCTCTTATCGTATTCACTTTTTATACGCGCGCGACTAAAGACAATCTCACCTTTTTCCCAGCGGTGGACTTTAAAGTAATTGGCCACACTACCAATGGCGTCCACCGGATTGTTCCAAATATCCGCTACTTTATCGCCATCAAAGTCGATGGCGTAGCTGCGATAGCTACTGGGGATAAACTGGCCATAACCCATAGCACCGGCATAGGAACCTTTTAAGCTTAGAGGGTCTTGCTTTTGCTCGCGAGCCAAGAGCAGAAAATGTTCCAGCTCTTTACCGAAAAACTTTGCTCTCGGCTCGTAATCAAAACCCAGTGTTGCCAAGGCGTCGATCACTCGAAATTTCCCGGTGTGCCGACCGTATCGGGTCTCAACACCAATAATGGCGACAATCACCTGTTCATCCACACCCAGCTGCTCAGACGCACGCCGCAATGTTTCACGGTTATCATTCCAGAACTGTACACCTTGATCAATTCGGTCCTGACCGAGAAATATCTTACGGTAATCCTTCCAGGGCTTGGTTTTCTCTGCCGGACGTGAAATAGCATCAAGAATGGATTGTTTCTTTTCTGCGGCGGCTAGCCAGGCTTTAACTTCCACCGCATCAAAACCATGTTCATTCACCATGCGATGAATAAAGCTCTCGGCTTTTGGGTGGGTGGAATAGTCGGCGGAGACAGGAAGGCTAACAGCTGACACCAGTGAAATCACAACAACAAGAGAACGAAATAACTTTACAGACATAGACAAATCAAAAACTTCTTTAATAATTAGGAGTCATTCCCATCGTGATGGGAATCTAAAATTCACAATGGCACTTTGTGTTTTTAATACCCGCGGAAGGGTCACAATACGATTAGCTCAGGTACGAATTAACGGCATCAGCTCGGTACACCTATGCACGTCAAACCTTTCCCTGAATGCCCAACTTCTTACACTCTGTTCTGCTCAAGCGCTTTCGAGCATCACTAGAAAATTTTCTTCAACGGAATCAAAAACGTTAACTCGGTCGTTTCTTCTCAGTCGCTATGGCCATCAAAATACCAAAGCCCGTCATCAGAGTTACAATCGAGGTTCCACCCAAACTCACGAGCGGCAACGGTACACCCACAACCGGCAGCATACCAGCCACCATTCCAATATTTACAAACACATAGACAAAAAATGTCAGCGTAATACTCCCAGCCAAAAGGCGGCTAAACATATTTTGTGCGCTTACCGCAATAAATAAGCCCCGGCCAATCACCAATAAATATAGACTGATTAAAAGCAAAACCCCAATTAATCCAAACTCTTCGGCCATCACCGCGATAATAAAATCCGTATGACTTTCAGGGAGAAAATCCAGCTGCGACTGGGTGCCATTAAACAGGCCTTTACCCTGCAGACCACCCGAACCAATCGCCGTCTTAGATTGAATAATATTCCAGCCCGCGCCCAGCTTGTCGGCCTCCGGGTCTAGCAAAGTCAGCACCCGCTGTTTCTGGTAAGACTCCATCACCCAGGTCCACATCGGGTAAATGCTGGCGGCTAAGATCAGTACACTGCCGATGATATAACGCCAGGGCAAACCCGCTAAGAACAACACGATAATTCCCGAAGCAAAGATCAATATTGCCGTGCCGAGGTCTGGCTGACGAAAAATCAGAATTGCAGGAAGCGTAATAATAATGAGGCAGGCAACAATATCTTTAAACCGCGGCGGCAAACTGCGCGAGGAAAAATACGCTGCAGCGGCTATAGGTACGGCAATTTTCATCACCTCTGATGGCTGAAACCGCATAAAGCCCAAACTTAACCAGCGCTGAGCACCCTTTGCGCCCACGCCAACAACAAAAACCAACAATAGTAGCACCACACCCCCGATGTAAAACCAGGGCGACCAGCGACGCAACATCTGCATGTCCAGCTGGGCGGTGATAAACATAGCGACGTAGGCTACGGAGAAAAAGGCTATCTGGCGGCGAATCATCCACTCCTGCTGCCCGCTCGCGCTATACAGTACGATAAGTCCATAACAGGTTAGCAATAACAACAGAAGGAGTAGAAATGGGTCCAGATGAACACGCTGCCACATCCCTTTGGCGCGAGAAAATTGTTGCTTAGAATCCGGTAACTGCCGGACAAAATCATTACTACCTCCCTTCATTGCGCAACCTGCCCCAGAATTTTGTCCAAAGGAAATTGCTCGAAGTAGGCATCAAATAATTTTCTCGCAATTGGGGCCGCCGCACTGGAACCATGCTCGCCATTTTCGACAATAATAGCCGCAGCGATTTGAGGGTTTTCGATCGGTGCAAAACCAATATAAAGCGCGTGATCCCAATTGCGCTCGTTCAGCTTTTCCGCATCGTATTCTTCATCCTGCGCAATACCCACTACCTGCGCAGTACCGGTCTTACCCGCCATTCGGTATTTTGCTCCGCGGCCAATACGGTTTGCCGTCCCCCTTGGATTGTGTACTACTCCTTCCATTGCAGAGAGCACAAAATCCCAATAGAGATCGTCCACTTGCACAAGATGTTCCACCACCATTTCGGTTTCGTCACCACCGATTTTTTTCACCAATCGCGGCTGAATGTGTTTGCCTCGCGAAGCCAATGTGGCCGTCATAACCGCCATCTGCAAGGGTGTTGTCAACACATCGCCCTGGCCGATACTCACGTTTAAGCTATCGCCAGGAAACCAGTGCATACCGCGGTTTTCTTTTTTCCATTGTCGCGAGGGCCATAAACCGGGGCGCTCGCTGGGAAGATCAATACGGGTGCGCACCCCCAAACCAAACTGACTGCCAAAAGAATGCATTCGGTCCACGCCCATGCGAAACGCCATATCGTAAAAAAAGGTATCACAGGATTCGATAATAGCCTGCCGCAAATTTACCTGCCGACCATGACCACCTTTTTTCCAGTCGCGATAAAAACGCTCATCATTTTCCAATTGATAATAACCCGGGTCGACAATTCTGGTGGAAAAATTTACGATTTGGTGGTGCAACGCCCCCATGCCGAGCATGGGTTTAAGTGTCGACCCTGGCGGATACTGACCTTGAATGGTGCGATTAAACAGCGGCAAATCCTGCGACTCATTCAGTTCGCGATATTCAGCATAACTAATGCCATTCACAAATAAGTTGGGGTTGTAACCTGGTGCGCTCACCATTGCCAATACCCCGCCATTATTAACATCTATTGCCACTAGGGCACCGCGACGCTCGCGTAATTCCGTGGTCGCAACCTGTTGCAAATGCGAGTTAATAAACAGGTGAAGATCCTTTCCCGGGGAGGGGTCGATGGAGTCCAGCTTGCGCAATACTCGGCCATGGGCATTAGTTTCGATATTCTCACTGCCCACATTACCCAGTAATGTTTTTTCGTAAAATTTCTCCAGACCGACCTTACCTATACTGTGAGTACCGATATAGCTCTGGTAGGTTTCTTCGTCGAAACCACTTAACTCCCGCTCATTGATTCGACCGACGTAACCCACCGTATGGGCATACAAATCCCCTTTGGGGTATGCGCGGGTTAACTGCGCCTCGATTTCGACACCGGTTAAACGAAACTCATTAACGGCAATAATAGATATTTCATCTTCGGTGAGACGGTAGCGCAAAGGCACAGCCTCGAAGGGGCGGCGGCGCTGACGTAACAACTTGTAAAAGTTTTCCTTATGCCCCTCGTCGATAGCTACCAGAGCACTTAACTCATCGATCGTTTTTGCTAAATCTTTGGTATGTTCTTTTACGATAGAAAGCGAAAAAGTCGGGCGGTTATCCGCCAGCAACTCACCCTGAGCATCAAAGATCAGCCCTCGGTTAGGTGGAATAGGGCGAACATGAATGCGATTGCGATCGGAACGGGTGACGTAATCCTGATAATCGATTACCTGCAATTTGTAGTAGCGAGCAATCAGTACTCCAAAGAGAATAAGAACCAGAAAAAAACTGACGGCCAGCCGCACCCCAAACACCCGGGCTTCGTGGTGGTGATCTTTAAATTGATGCAGTTCTTTTCCTGCCCAAATCATGGAACGGCTACTTTACGCATTACATTCTATTTGTGATAAGGATGATTTTGAAGAATCGTCCAGGCGCGATATAACTGCTCCATGATCAATACTCGCACCAGAGGGTGCGGTAGGGTCAGACCAGAAAGCGACCATTTCTCTGCCGCCATTTGCAAGACTTTTTGCGCTAGACCGTCGGGCCCGCCAATGATCAGGCAAGGGCAGACACCTTCCATTTGCCATCCGGCCATTTTGTCGGCCAGCTTTTCTGTCGTTAAATTTTTACCCAGAACATCCAGGGCAATAATGTGTTTATGGCCAGGCAGGCTATCAATCGCACTGAGAATCTGCTCGGCTTCGGCGTCTTTTACTGCCTGGGTGTTCGTATTTTTAGAACGATTTGCCAGCGGAAGTTCCACAAGATGGGTTTCCATCTCACGCGGCATGCGCTTGGCGTATTCCTGATATCCCTGCTGCACCCAGCCCGGCATCTTGCTGCCAACGGTTAGCAGATAAACTTTCATTTGGTGATTTATTCAGGTTGGTGATGACGGGAGGCGGGCTCAGTGGACCAAAGTTTTTCCAACTCATAGAAAGAGCGGGTTTGCTCCAGCATCACATGCACCACCATATCCCCAAAATCGACCAGTACCCATTCGCCGGATTCCATACCCTCTACACCAATAGGGCGAAAACCCTTGGCTTTTGCGTCCACGACTACATTATTCGCCAGTGATTTCACATGGCGGTTGGAAGTGCCGGTAGCGATAACGAGAGTATCCATAATATCACTAAGCGTGGTGACATCCAGGCTTTGGATTTCCTTCCCTTTCAAGTCGTCCAGGGCATTCGTTACGATTGTTGATAATTCAGATTGCATTCAAAATTCCAGTTATTTGGCTCTACTGAGTGTAAAGCTTATGTTCATAAATATAGCGGCGCACCGCCGGGGGAATCAGTAGCGCCGCGGGGTCGTCAAGATCAACCACCTGCCGAAGATGGGTGGAAGACACGTCATTTGGCGTTGTTTGTAAAAAACACACACCGCCACTGCTGCGCTGCTTTATTTGATCGATAGCCATTTCTCGGCTAGACAGCCATTCAAGCACCTGCGGTGACAACTCACAGTAACCCGGCCGCCGCCATACCGCAAAATGCGTTAGATTCTCCAACTCCCGCCAATGGTACCAGCTCGGCAGCGATTGCAGGGAATCCCAACCCATTAAAAAAATCACACAGGCGCTGTCGCCAAGCTCGCGGCGATAACGCTTTAGTGTTTCCAAAGTATAGGAGGGTTTGTGCTGTTGCAGTTCCCAGGTATCAATTGCCAAACGGGGGTATTCAGCCACCGCCAGCTCGAGCATTTCCGCTCGCTGACGGGGTTTGGCCTTCAGCGTGGCTTTGTGCGGCGGGATATGACAGGGCAACAAGCATACTTTATCAACCCCCAACTGCTGGGCGGCCTCATCGGCAGCCTGTAAATGCCCCCGATGAACCGGGTCGAAGCTACCACCGAAGAGGACAACGGTGTCAGGCAAGGATTTCTCCGTCACCCAACACAATCCATTTTTCAGAGGTCAGTCCGTCGAGCCCAACCGGGCCACGAGCGTGGATTTTGTCCGTAGAAATACCAATTTCCGCACCCAATCCATATTGGAAACCATCTGCAAATCGGGTTGACGCATTGACCATTACCGAGCTGGAGTCCACGCGCGTCAAAAAGGCACGCGCTTTGGTGTAGCTCTCGGTCACAATGCTTTCCGTATGGCCCGAGCTGTGCGCAGCAATATGATCGATGGCTTCATCCATACCCGCTACAACGCGTATGGACAACACTGGAGCCAGATATTCAGTGTCCCAATCGGCATCTGTGGCCTCAATAACGGAGGGCAGGAACTCGCGGGTTTTAGCACAGCCACGCAGTTCAACACCCTTCTCTCCGTAAGCGTCAGCCAGCTTTGGTAAAATGCTCGCCGCCACAACTGAGGACACCAGCAGCGTCTCCATGGCATTACACACACCATAGCGGTGTGTTTTACTATTCAGTGCGATATTAAAGGCTTTCTCCAGATCGGCATCATCGTCAATATACACATGACAAATACCGTCCAGGTGCTTGATCACACTCACTTTGGCATCATTGCTGATGCGCTCAATCAGGCTGCGTCCTCCGCGGGGCACGATCACATCGACATACTGCGGCATAGTAATCAATTCGCCAACTGCAGCACGGTCAGTGGTTTCAACGACCTGCACAGCGTTTTCGGGCAGGCCAGCCCGCAGTAAGCCGGCACAAATACATTTTGCAATGGCCTGATTGGAGTGAATAGCTTCGCTGCCACCACGCAAAATGGTGGCATTGCCAGACTTCAAACACAGACTGGCCGCATCAACAGTAACGTTTGGGCGGGATTCGTAAATAATACCCACAACTCCCAGAGGCACACGCATTTTGCCGACCTGGATACCGGAAGGGCGGCGTTTTAGACCTGTAATCTCACCACAGGGATCTGGCAGAGCTGCAACCTGCTGCAGACCTTCGATCATACCGTCGATACGCGCCGGCGTTAGCTCCAGACGATCCAGTAGTGCTGCGTCCAAGCCACTCTTTCGACCATTGTCCAGATCGCGGGCATTTTCAACAGCAATGGTTTCACGCGAGGCTTCGATCGCATCGGCAATCGCCAGCAAGGCATTGTTTTTGGCTGCGGTGCTGGCAGCCATCATCAAACGCGATGCTTCACGCGCCTGAACACCAAGCCCTGCCATATAGTCTATTACACTCATTTCATACACTTTGGTTACGAATTAAACGGGGTATTATACCTAGGTTGGTGTCATATTGGAGAGTGTAGAAAAAGTTGTCCACCAAAAAGAAAGGAACTCACAATGCCAATGGCTTTCACTATAACCTTAGTTACGCTTATTTCTTGTTATACATGCTATCGCGTAGCTAAAAATCGTCGAGCTAATATCGCTCCGTGGGTTGTCCTGGGCGCGTTGATTGGTCCTTTAGCCATTCCATTTGTCTTTTTCGCGAAGCCTAAAACGCTCAAGGGAACGTAGATTAACGTCCAAATATGTTCTGACCTCCTGGCTTTTCCAAGATCAAAGAGTCTCTTTGTAGGAATACGTCGGCCTAGCACAAAAAACAACGCAGAAGATGAACCGCGCCGAGCATGTCTTGGTTTGATCAGAGATTCACTAGACTTACCTAGCGGCAAAATGCTCACAGGCGAAACCCACCCGCTTATCAATTGACATGCGCTCGGGGCGAGCGAGCTGCTCCACTTTTTTCAAGCGCGGCAGTAAACCTGCACCATTCGCAATTTGGATGGATAAACCCGGACGAGCATTTAGCTCCAACAGCGCCGGACCTATATTTTTGTCTACCACCAGATCCACGCCCAAATAACCAAGACCCGTCATATCCGCACAGGCGCAAGCCAGCTCCAACAGTTCAGGCCAATGGGAAATCTGCAGCTGGGTGAGATCCAGCTGGGTATCGGGGTGGATGTCTACGCGTCGGTCTTTTTGCACCGCGTGAATCGCGGCTCCTGTCGCTATATCAATGCCCACGCCAACCGCGCCCTGGTGTAAATTCGCCTTTCCCTGTGAGGAGGCACAAGCCAAACGCATCATGGCCATTACCGGAACACCACGAAAAACAATCATCCGTAAATCGGGCACACCTTCATATGAGTAGCGGCCCAAATCTTCATCTACCTCGATCAGCGCTTCTATAACCGCCACATCAACAGCACCACCGAGAGAAAACAACCCGGCCAGAATATTGGAAATATGCCGTTGAATATCGGCCAAAGAAAGCGACTGTCCGCTGGTGCGCAGGTAGCGTTCACCCGCGCTCTTTTGGATCACCAGAATACCTTTACCGCCAGAGCCTTTGGCCGGTTTGATACAGAATGATTCCCGACCATTAATCAGCGCCTCCACCAAGGCAACGTCGTGCTGGCTATCAACAACACCCACAAGCTCCGGTACGACAACGTCGCACTCCAAAGCCAACTGTTTGGTTTTGAGCTTATTGTCTACCAGTGGAAAAAGGTTGCGACTGTTGTAGCGAGAGATATAGCCGATATTACGCCGATTCATACCCAAAACACCCTGGCGCTGCATATCAGCCAAGCGTGAGAATGGCCAGATACTCATGATTAACACTTCCCTGCCAATGCTTTAAAGCGGCGAAACTCCAGTAAGCGGTAGCCCGTGTAACTACCGAGCAGTATCACCAACGCCATAATAACTAACTGCAAACCAATAAAATTAAAGGTGAGGTGCCGCACCACATCGTTAATCATCACCACATAGGCGCACAGCGCCACAAGCAGGGAGCCTCCCGTTTGAATCAGTACTTCTTTCGAGCCCTCCTCCTCCCAGAGAATGGACATGCGCTCAATGGTCCAGCTCAAGATAATCATGGGGAAGAAGGTTATCTTTAAACCTTCACTTAAACCGAGCTGGAAGGCCAGCACGGCAAACACGGCGATAATGGAGATAACGGAAATAATCACCGCCGAAATACGGGCGACCAAAAGTAAATTAAGCCGTGAGAAATAGCTGCGAATAACCAGACCAACCCCAACAATCAGCACAAAGCCGATAATTCCCGTCAACAAACTGGTTTGAATAAATGAAATGGCGATTAGCACCGGCATAAAGGTGCCGGAAGTACGTAGACCAATCAGAATGCGCATAAACACTACCACCAGCACACCGACAGGAATCAGAAAAATACCTTTAAACAGCGCCTGCTCTTCCACTGGCAAGCTGTGAATAGAAAAATCCAGCAAGCCAACATTTTGTGCCCGCTCGGTTTCCATGACCCGCGCTACCGGGACTTCCTGTTCAATAATAGAAAACAGTACACGAGATTGGGAGCCACCGACAATATCCAGCAGAGAGCCCGATTGATACTCCCACAGCAGCTGGTTCTTAAACTGACCCTGGCGACCCGTTTGCGGGTTAAATAAGCGATATTCTTTACCATCAAACACCTGCAGCAAGGTGTTTAACGGCTGACGCCTGCGACCATCTTCCAGTGTTAGGCTAAGCACCTCTCGCACAGGAACGCCCGCATGCTGAAGCAACTGCGCCAGCCAGCGACTACGGCTTTGCTTCTGCGCAAGAAACTGAGCGCTCTGCACCTGACTGTTAAATTCGTTAATTAATTCGCGCGTGAGGGTAAAGTTATCGGCTGAACGTTCTAGGGCGTTATTCAACAGTTGCAAGGCTGAGGTTTCCTGCGGACCCGTCTCCATCAGGCGTTTATTTTTGTCTGACTGCGGCGCGAAACCGGGAACAGTCAAATCATCGTTCACCTGCATATCCACCCGGTAATAAAGCGTTTGCCTTCCCTCGGCAGACCGGATAGACCATTCGGCACGGCGTTCACTGCCCTGTTCAACAAACGCCAAACCATAACCGGGGCTGGCCGTATGCTCGGCAATGCGTTCAAAGCGCGTTTGTGTCCCGGGGATGGCCAGAGAAACTTTTACCGGATCGCCGCGGGCGATAAACTCCAACTTCGCTTCAATCGACCATACCTGACGCTTTTCCCCCGGCAACCAGGGGACGTCAAATGCCTGGTGCCTATACCAGGTTAACAGGCTGCCAGCCAACAACAAGAGGCCGACAAGGGTTATAACTGAAAGACGGGATCGATTCACAGGCTTTTTCTTTTTGAAAAATTCAGGGCTGCGCGAATTCTACTTTGGGCTGAATAAATTTTTGGGCGACATCAACAATAGCAATGTCCCGCAAAAAATTTCGCCCTAAAAGAACCGGATACACCATACTGTCGCGTGCAATTAAGTTAAATTCCACTTCTTCGTTTATTTCGCCCACCCGTACAAGCAGGTTCACAACCGGGCGCCGTTCTGATTCTGCAGAACCATTACGATTTTTCTTATAGCGAAGCAGTGGGGTTTCAAGAAAGGGGGCTTCGTCGGTGGTAGGAATGCGAAAGCGAATCCACTTACTGCCGTTCCGTTCAAAGGGCTGAACATCCTTGACCATTAACGACGACCCCTCCACACCAGTATCAACCCGGGCTTTATAGCGTTGCTCGGCCAATTCCAGCCAAGCCCACTCAATACGACCAATAACAATTTTACTACTCCGCTGGGCCTGGGCGCCCACAGAAACCCCCGCAGCTGGAGTAGGCTTCTGGGTTTGAACAACCGGCCCACCCCGCTCATCGTTACGGGTCACAGCGGCATGCACCTCCCGCACCTGGCGTCGCAGTAACTGCATTTCTTCCGTTATTTGTTTTTGCGTGAGCGTCATTTCCTCCAGCTGCTCGGCCTGCTCTTCCATACATTGCCGCTGCTGGTCCAAAGTTTGCTGTAACGCCAACTGCCGATCCTCTTTCTGACGAATAAAGGTACAGTTCACCAAAAGCGGAATAAGCGCCAACAGGATAAAAAAACGCACAACTCGACTCATAGAAATATAACAACTCTCGTTTGCTACAATGACCCATTTTGCGGGAACTTATCTTAGCAGTGTTTCACTTTGCGAATGCGAATAAACACGCAAGCAATTCAACAAAGGGGACTAAATTTGGGCATTGCAGCTATTATTTTTGATCACGACGGCACACTGGTGGATTCAGAAGGCGTCCATTTCACTATCTGGCAACAATTATTATCGGACAACTTCGGGATTAAGTTCAACAAGCAGGAATATCTCAACCACCACTGCGGTACGCCAACGCTTCGGAACGCAGAACTTATCGTACAACAACATGGCCTCAACCTAAATCCACAAGACTTGTGCGACCTCAAACAACAGGCATTACAGGTCGTATTAAACCGTAATCCCTTCCCCTTAATGCCATTTGCCCTGGAAGCTCTGGATCTCGGTAAACAGGCCGGAGTCAAAATGGGTGTTGCTACTGGCGCTAATCACAGTGAAGTTACTTCTTCTATAAGCAGCCACAAACTGGAAGACTTTTTTCAAACGATAGTCAGTAAAGATGATGTCGATAACAGCAAGCCGGCACCGGATACTTATCTAAAGGCCGCGTTAGAACTGGGCGTAGAGCCGAGGGAGTGTATGGCGATTGAGGATAGCCTAACCGGTATTCGAGCAGCCCAAGCCGCGGGAATGACCTGTATTGCCGTGACCTACGCCTTTTCAAAACATCAGGATTTATCGCTGGCGGACTACAGGGTAGACAATTTGAAACAGGCTGTGGAAATCGCTTTGGGGCTATAGAGAAAAGGGCGCCAGACTCGCTCAGGCAATACGAATCTTATTCAGGCTCTATTCAGCCCCACAGGAGTACCTTTTAAGCATGCCCCGATGAGGGCCGCCAAAAACAAGGAGACTGAAAATGAAACGCCTGAATCTTGCCCTGACTATATCCGCCTTATGCACTGGTCTGGCAATGCCTACGCTGGCAAGCGAGCAGGGCTCCAGCCGCATGGTGGCTTACGCCGAGGTTGTAGATGCTCGGCCCATTTATCAAACCGTCGAACGACGCATCCCGGTAGAAAACTGCTGGGTCGAGCAAGTTCGCGAACAGCAGCCCGTTTATTATCGCGCCTCTAGCGGCAAGCCAAAATCTGCCACTGGTACCATTCTCGGTAGCGTAATCGGCGGCGCCATCGGTAATGCCGTAGGTGCAGGCGATGAGAATAAAAAGGTAGGTACCGTTGTGGGTGCCATTCTTGGAGCTTCTGTAGGCCGTGACATTAGCCGTAACGGCAGTAACCGGCAGTATTCTCACACCGAAGTCAGCTATCGCGATGTACAACGCTGCGAGGTTAAAGAAAGGGTGGAAATGGAAGAAGTGCCCGCCGGCTATAGCGTAACCTACCGCTACAACGGCGAAACCTACACAACACGCACTCGCCGCGACCCTGGCAACAAGCTGAAAATTGCCATCAATATTCAGCCGTTAGAACACTAAGCAGTAACGAGTGAACTGGTACCTGTGTTTGTCATACAATACGCACTCACTCACTTCGCTATAAAAGCTATGTTCACTCGACTATTCCGCCCGAAGACCCGCTATAAGCTGGTATTGGCCAGCCTGATCTCCTTTGCGGTACCTGCCAGCCATGCCCAACCCCAGGCAACGGAATTTGAGCTGACAGTTACAACAGCAAAGCCGCACTGGCAATTGGCCCAAGCCGACAAAGGCATCAGCAAAAGCCGAGCCGCCAGTGCTGCGCAGAGACAATACGGCGGCAAAGTACTAAAGGTCAGCCGCAGCGGCGATCGCTATCGCGTCAAAATCCTGCAGAAAACCGGTAAGGTTGTGATTGTGACCGTAGACGCCCGCAGCGGGAAAGTGCTCGGAAAATAAACCCCACGAACGGTGCAAGCAAAAGGAACCTTCGCATGAAGATGTTGATCGTTGAAGATGAAGCCGCTATTCGCCAGCAACTGGCAGACTATTTTAGCGCGCTGAATTTTGTGATTGAAACGGCAGCCGACGGCGAAGACGGCAGCTACTACGCCACAGAATACGACTACGATTTCGCAGTTATCGATATCGGACTACCCAAGGTAGACGGCATAGAAATCATTCGCCGCTTACGCGCAGCAGGAAAGAAATACCCCGTACTTATTCTCACCGCCCGTGGTCACTGGCAAGACAAGGTAAAGGGCCTGGAGGCGGGTGCCGACGATTACTTGGTTAAACCATTCCATTCCGAAGAATTGCGCGCTCGTGCCAACGCCTTGATTCGCCGTTCTGGCGGTAGCGCCACACCTCAGCTGACCTTTGGATCAATCGTTATCGACACCTCCACCAAACAAGTCACCGTTGGCGGAAGCTTTATTGAACTGACCAGCTACGAGTACAACACGCTCGAATACTTAGCACTGCACCCCGGCCAACCGATATCCAAAACAGAGTTAACGGAACATCTCTACCACCAGGATTTTGAGCGCGACAGCAATGTGATCGAAGTGTTTGTTGGTCGCCTGCGTAAAAAATTGGATCCCGAGAACAACTTAAAACCCATTACAACGGTTCGCGGACAGGGCTACCGTTTTGCGCTGGAAGCAGGATAAAACATTATTGCATGGACTTTAAACTCCCCTCCCTTGCTGCGCGCCTCACTCTGTCCTCGGTTCTGGTTCTTCCGGTTATTCTCGGTTTTAGCGCCTATTCTCTCGACCGCGCCTTTCGCAACAGCTTAATAAACGCTGAGCAGCAGGCCCTACAGGCACACCTCTATTCTCTCTTGGGAGCGGCGGAACCTGAAGACCACCAACTGTACCTTCCCGAGACCATGGCGGAACCCCGCTTTAACCGCCCCCAATCTGGGCTTTACGGTTTGGTCACCAATACAAAGGGCGAAATTGTCTGGAAGAGCGATTCCTTCCCTGCCGATGATTCACTCTCCCTCCCCCGCAGGGCTCAATTGGCACCCGGACAGGAGCTTTTTAACGAGCAGCTTTTACGGGAGGAGCCGCACTTTGTCCTTAGTTTTGACTCCGTATGGGAAATTAATCAACAGGATACGCTGTTTCGATTTTCAATCATTCACGACCAACACCAGCTGCAGGAAGAATTGAAAGGCTATCGCGATGCGCTCTGGCTTTGGCTGGGCGGTATTGCCATACTTTTTATCATTGCCCAGTTTCTTATTACCCGCTGGGGCTTAAAGCCCCTGGACCGACTGGCGCAAGCCTTAAAAAAGTTTCAGCAGGGCCACAACAGTCAGCTGGAAGGTGAATACCCCACCGAAATTGCACCGGTTATTCACAATTTAAACGAGCTTCTTGAAACGGAGCAAGGGCAGCGGCAACGCTATAAAAATACACTTTCAGATCTGGCACACAGCCTAAAAACGCCCCTGGCCATTATTCGTGCAGAGCTGGAATCCAACTCACCAACGCAGCAAAACGCCATAAACGAGCAAGTAAGTAGAATGGCGGACATCATTCAGCACCAGCTACAGCGTGCCACTCTGACCGCCACCAGCAGTATTCGCGCAAAAACACCACTTGCGGCCACCATCAACCGCTTGTCAACGGCACTGCGCAAAGTCTTTCGAGAGAAGCAATTCTCTGTCGATATCAATATCCCCGAGAATTTACAGTTTCCCGGTGACGAAAGTGACGCGCTGGAGGTGTTCGGAAATATTCTGGAAAACGCCTTTAAATATGGCCAAAACAAAATTCAGATCGGCGCGCAAACCAACAACGACGTACTGACCGTCAGTATTGAGGACAATGGCCCCGGCATTGCTGATGAACTCAAGCAGCGCTTGCTGACCCGCGGCGCCCGCGCCGACACATCCATTCAAGGCCAGGGTATCGGGCTATCAATTGTTGTTGATATACTCAGCAGCTACCAGGGGCAGCTGGAAGTTAGCGACAGCGAGCTCGGCGGCGCAAAATTTACTCTCTTATTCCCAATCTAGTATGTCAGTTGTCTCTACACTTAACCGCTTCCTCTCCTACCTGTTTTTTTCTCCCGAATGTAAACTGCTGCGCAGGCTTCAGTTTTTTGCGGCTATCCTCATATTTGCCTATATGGCCTTAAGCGCCTCCCCCACCCAGTGGGCACACATAACCTCCGATAAAATTCTGCACTTTATCGGGAACCTGCTTCTTATCGGCTCAACCTGGGTAGCTTTTTTTGGCGCCATAAACCGCCGCAAGGCAATAGTATTCGCCATTATTTATTCGATGACGATCGAGGCCTTACAGAGTTTTAGCGAAATGCGGCAGCCAGACTTTTTCGACGCACTGACCAACCTAAGCGGGATCTTGGTGGGTTTTGGTTTTTGCTTATTGATGGAGCGGTATTTAAATAAATTAAAGACCGCCCCCAAGAAAAGTTAGTTTAAAGGGCGAGTTAACAGGATCAGCTTTGGCAACAACAGCAAGGCGCCAAGCAGCGCCAGGAACATGGCCAGGCCCGTTAACAACCCGAAATAGATGGTGGGGATAAACGCCGACAACACCATAATGGCAAAGCCGAAAATAATAATCACTGACGTATAAAACATCGCCTGCCCGATAGAGGCATGGGCGCGGTGCATACTGGCAATATAGTCGCCATCGTGTTCCAGCTCACGCCGAAAACGGTGAACATAGTGGATGGTATTATCCACACCAATACCAACGGTTATGGCCGCTACGGTAATGGTCATCATATCCAGCGGCAGACCGAAAAGCCCCATAAAACCTAAAATACCAACGGCCGCGAGAATGGTTGGAATAATCGCCACAAAAGCGACTTTTATGGAACGAAACAGCACCATAAACATAACTAAAATAGCCAGCAGGACTGTTCCCAGGGTTGATATTTGCGAGCTGAATAAACTTTGCAACATATTATTATAGAGCACCAACAGACCACTAAACCGAAGGCTTTCTTCCTTGACCAGTTTACTCTCTGTTAAATGGTAGTGAATACGCTTCACCAATTCGGCACGGTTCAAGCCCGGATAGCCATCGTGAACGCGCAGGCTTATGCGCGTTTGATTGTTCTCGGCGTCGAGGAAAGGGGATACCATCGAACTTTTGATCGACTGCGGCAGTTTTTTACGGATAATCGCCAGCTCAAAATCATTGAGTGAACCATTAATATCCAGGCCAATGTTATAAAGTATTGCCAATGATTGAACCTTACCTACTTCGGGCAAATCTTCCAAATACTTGTGGATGGCATTGACCTGTCGCAAGCCGCTAATCGTCATCCAATAGCTGGGATCGTCGGCCCCGTGCTCGGAAAAAGGGTCCACTTCCGTAAACGGGTCCTGCTCCGCCAGGGGCTCCAGATCTTCAAAGGGATCCCCCTCATCAAAAGGGTCGGCCTCGGCAAAAGGGTCGTTCTCATCGGCAAATTGCTGCGGTTGAATGTCAACGGTCTGTTCACGGTGGTTAATAATAATATCCAGGGAGGTGGTTCCACCCAGGTCGCTATCAATAACCGACAAGCCTTGATAAATTTCAGTGCTCTTGTGGAAATAATCGATAAAGCGGTTTTCGACTTCCAGCCGAGTAACGCCCCAAGCACTGGCAATCGCCAACAAAAGACTGATGATTAATACCCATGCGCCCCGTTTTTCTACAAACCGGGAAAATAACAGGGTGATAGGCTTGTCACTGCTCTGAGTAGAAGAGCCTCCACTGCCCCCCCCCTTTGCTGGCAACAACATCATTGCCGCTGGCAACAAGGTAAAAGCGAGAAAAAACGCCAGCAGTAAACCCATGGTCATCAGCCAACCAAAATCGATCACAGGTCGAATATTACTGACCACCAGTGAAGCAAATGCCACAACGGAGGTCATCACCGTGTACAGACACGGCAAGATCATAAACTTCACCGTCGCAGTGACCAGCTCCCGCTGCCCCCAGTCGGCATTTTGTTGAGCAAATTCTCGATAGCGCACAATAAGATGAATAATAATGGCCAGCGAAATAATCAGCAGTAAAGCCACAAAATTGGAAGAGATGACCGTAAGCCGCCAATCCACCCAACTGACATAGCCCAACATAATCAATACGGCAGCCAGACAGCTGGCCATCGGAATTATGACGAAGCGCCAGGAACGAAAAATTACGGCCAGCACAACGACCATAAAGAGCAGTACAGCCGAACCAAAGATCACCAAATCACTTTTAATAAAACTGATCATATCGGCGGTAATCATGGTCAAGCCACCGACATAAATCTGCGCCCGATCGCGATACCCCTCCACCACCTCACGCACATTTTCCACGCGCAAGTGGTCTCGGGTAGACGCCTGTGTTCTGTACTCTAAAAGCTCGGCCTGAACGCGCGCAAGATTCTGGCGTTCTTCAACACCGAAATCGCCAGACGTTTTCTTTTTCAGGTTCAGCGCATCACGACGCTTAACAAGTTCGATATAGCGTTCATCGACTTTTAAATTGAGCTGCAGAGCCGTTGTTTCGCCATCCGGCCCCAAAATTAAATCGCGATAGGCCGGGCTGGTTAAAAATTCCTCTTTGGCTTGCGCAAAGTCCATCCCCGGCGTTAACAAATTGCGTGGACTGGAGACCATCTCCGACAAGCCCTGCATAGGGCTATACAGCAGAGGAACATCGAGGATGGTGTTAATGCTGATAAACCCTTCAATAGCCGCCAAATCATCGCGCAGCGATTGTAAGGTGCTCAATGATTCCTGAGTAAACAGTGGGGTTTTCGGGCGAAAAGTAACGACCAGAAAGTCGCCGGAACCGTAGGCTTTTATCACATCGCGATAAAAATCAAGGTCGGTATCATTCTCCAGTGTGAGGGAGTCTGACGATGCGTCGAGCTTAAAGTTTGGCAGCCCTACTACAGCGCAAAGCACCACACAGCCGAGCATCACTAGAGTCGACTTGGGAAAGCGTGTTATTACAGATATATAACGGTCAAAAAGACGGCCGAACATGCGGTATGACTACATCCTGATTAAAAAAAGCAGTATAGCTTCAGAAAGCTAGGCAGAAAAACAGACTCTGTGAAACATAATGAAACATAATGAAATGTTTTTCAGGTGTTTCGTGGCGCCTGTCGTAGGGATCTCAATATACCAGCTGACCGGTACATGTACTGACACAGTGTTCATAAATAGGCGCGCATTATACGGCGCACTAGCCTGAACCGTTAATGGACAAAAGGTAAAAAACCGTAAATAGGCGCCATTATTGACTCAAAATCAAACCCACGTAGCGATATATATTTTATTCTTCCGTTTCTCCCCAGCGAGGAACGGCAGTTTGAGGCAGATGTAACTGGTCGAGGATTCTGGCAACAACAAAGTCGACAAGTTCATCAATCGATTGGGGACGGTGGTAGAAGCCCGGGCTTGCCGGAAGAATCACTGCCCCCATGCGCGTTAAATTTAGCATGTTCTGTAAATGAATTTCCGAATAGGGCGTTTCCCTGGGGACCAAGATCAACTGTCGCCGTTCTTTTAAAGCAACATCTGCTGCACGCTCAATCAAGTTGTTACTCGCACCGGTGGCAATGGCCGAAAGCGTTCCCCCAGAGGCCGGGCATATCACCATGCTGTGGGGAGAACTCGAACCCGAAGCAACCGGAGCCATCCAGTCTTTTTCGGAAAACACCTTGAGCTGGCCTGGCCTGGCCGAAAAGTGGTCACACAAAAACTGCTCCTGCTCTCGACCACTCTGTTGTGGCAACACAAGATCGGTTTCGGTTGCAATAACCACCTCTGCCGCCTGAGATATCAGCAAATAAACACGGCAATCCAAAACCAGCAATGTTTGTAACAGGCGCAGGCCATATTGGGCCCCGGAAGCGCCCGTAATGGCCAATGTAATCGTTTTTTGGTGGCTCAATTAATGCGCTCCTGACAACAGGCTTTTAGTGCCTGTAGTAATTGCTGGTGAATACCGTCGAAACTGCCATTACTCATAATGACCATATGCAAAGCTTCCCCCTCAGCAAGCTGACCGATGTAATCAATAGCGGCTCCAACAATATCGTTGACGGAGTAAAGCACCAGAGCACCGGGAATATCACCCAAAGTCTCCTGTAAAGACCAGCTCAGGTTACTGGGCTGATACCAAAAACACTGAGTGGCCGCAGCAGCGGAAGCGGCCAACTGCTGGCGATGCACGCCCTCCCTCATGGTGTTGGAGCGGGGCTCGACAATCGCGAGGATTTTTTCCTCACCCACACGAGCGCGCAAGCCCTCCAGGGTGGTTTTGATAGCTGTAGGGTGATGGGCAAAATCGTCATAGACATGAACAGCGCGAACAATATCCAATAGCTCCATACGGCGTTTTACTCCGCTAAACTGGCTTAGTGCCTCACAAGATATCTGAGGCAACACCCCCACATGCCTCGCAGCGGCAATAGCACTTATCGCATTACACAGGTTGTGCTCACCACTCTGCTGCCAGGATACATTGCCCACAGCATCGGAATATTCAGCGAAGCTCACCTCAAACCGTGCCCCATCAGCACTTCCCTTCAACGCGCTCCAATCGGCAGAACCAGACTCCACGGCTGTCGTTTGCCTGTCCGACCAACAGCCCATGTCGAGCACTTCTTTAAGGGCCTGCGATGCCTGCGGGTAGATAATCAAGCCGTTTTCAGGAACCGTGCGCACAAGATGATGAAACTGCCGTTGAATTGCTTTTAGATCGGGAAAAATATCGGCGTGATCAAACTCCAGATTATTCAATACCAAGGTGCTGGGCCGGTAGTGAACGAACTTCGAACGCTTATCGAAGAAAGCCGTATCGTATTCATCTGCCTCAATCACAAAAAAATCGCTTTCGCCGAGGCGTGCAGAGGAGGGAAAGTTACCGGGTACACCACCAATCAAGTATCCCGGTTGCATCCCCGCATACTCAAGAATCCAGGCCAACATGGAGGCTGTGGTGGTTTTACCGTGGGTACCGGCGACAGCCAGAACCCATCGCCCCTGTAAGATATGCTCGCTCAACCACTGTGGCCCAGACGTATAAGGAAGGCCCGCATTTAATATGGCCTCCATCAACGGATTACCGCGACTGACCACATTGCCAATGACAAACATATCGGGCTGTATTTTAACCTGATCGGCCGAAAAGCCCTCTATGAGCTCAATTCCCGCCAACTCCAGCTGAGTACTCATCGGCGGGTAGACGCGCACATCCGCCCCCGTAACCGTGTGACCTACAGCCCGAGCCAACTGTGCCAGCGACCCCATAAACGTACCGCAAATACCAAGAATATGAATATGCATAGATGCGTTATTTCTCTTTATAAACAATCGCCGAGCTTAACATGCAATACGGTTTCTGAACCACGGCTGTCGCCACCTGCCGCGACCCCGCTCCTTTCCTTCTCCCTACCCTCGAAAAAAACGAATGATTATAAAAAGGGTGTACCCTTTGAACCAAAGATTATTAAACGACCAATAAACGCCTTTTTCATGCCGACTGAACGTTTTTTGAGCACTTTCCAGCACTAAAAAATCTAACCCTTTGCTGTACGATTTATATACTAACCCTTAACAGAAATAAAACACCAAAACTGTGAAGGGATAAGCATGCTAGTTAGAGACGGTGAATTTGAAGAAAAGGTTTGGTATCGATCAGAGCGCTATTTTTGTGTTGACGGGAAGTGGTTTTTTTCTACTCGCGAAGGGACTGATATTGGCCCCTATACGTCGCGATTAAACGCGAGTAACGGATTGCAATTATACATCCACTACATGCAAGCCAACCCGGGACAAGGGGAACAGTACGCCAGCAAAATCGCAAAGCAAGGCCTGTGGGCAACAACCTTATGGCACTAGAAACAACATCATTCAAAACAGCCTTAGGATTAAGCAATGTAGCGATGAATAACCTCAAGCAGCGCTTCCTGATCCAGAGGCTTAGAAACAACTTCGTTTATCCCGCAGGATTTCAACTCATCAATATCCGACTTAGAGGATAACACCGTGACAGCAATGATCGGCGTTTCGCTATAGCTACTGGTGGCCCGCAACCTGCGGGCCACTTCGCGGCCATTAATATCCGGCAGATTGATATCGAGCAGCAACAAACCGTAGGTTTTTTCGAGCACTAAGTTTAGAGCTTCACGGCCATTCCGCGCAGTATCATGACTCAACTTAGCATCAACCAGTATCCAATCCATTAACTCTGAGTTATCTTTGGAGTCCTCAACAACCAGTATGAGCGGGATATTCCCCTCTCGCTGCTGCGTCAGCGGAACACCCCGCACCTGTGCTGAACCACTATACTCTTTACTCTTCATTAAACTCCGGTGTAGCGCCTCGATACGCATTAAGCTGGCGCGACTTCGGCGCCGCAAAGTTGCCGCTGCAGAAAGAATATCGGTAAAAGTAGGCGCCCCAAGAGCTAACTCTTCCTGCACCTCATTACTAAACACAACCGGTCTATGCCGGCCAATGCCGTTATAAATAATCTGGTAGATTTTTCTGCACTGTTCATCGCTATTAAGTAGGACCATCAACCGTGTTGAATCCAACTTTTCATCACCCAAGTTAACCAAAAGGAAATCCGGCTTAAGTTCTCTGGCCTGTGCGATCGCATCATCCGCGTGATGAGAAACGCACACATGTATTCCATAATCCTGAAAATTTTTCTCTAGTGTTTTACCCTGCTCGCCCTCGACCCCCACCAACAATACGTTGGAAATATCCAGACTACTTAACTTCACAAACTCCGACACCATCTTCTTAGGATTATCAGAATTCAACATCAGTAGATCCGCTCCGGATCCTAGCAGACGATTCTTATTGTCTTCGTTAATGCTCAGTGCAATTTTGGGGATACCGAGCAACACGCTGTGCTCACAAAGCTGCGGCAACACATCGTGACCGAAAGTCATAACGATATCAGCATTAAAGCAAATGACATCAGGCAAAACCTTTTCACAAAGACCTATAAATGCATCGGGATTCTCTTCCAAGAAGACAGAAACCAACTCACGCTTAAACGCGACCTCAATCGCCTCAGTTAATTCGGCATCGACCCCGAGCAATACAATAGCGAGGCCTTTTTGTCCCCATTTAGTATCGCGTCCTCCAGCCGTATCAACCGACTGAGGCAACGCCAAATGTAAGCGAAACTCACTACCCACTCCATACACACTATCGAAGTCGACATAACCTCCAAGCAAGGACGCCAACCTAGCTGTTATCATCAAGCCAAGGCCAGACCCTTCAATTGAACGCAGGCGTACCTCCTCTGCCCGACCGAACTCTGTGAACAACTTTTTTTTGTCCTCGTCAGCAATTCCGATCCCCGTATCCTTAAATGCTATGGTTAACGAGTCTCCCAGTGGGCCGTATTTTTCCGTCTCGATACGAATCACAACCGAGCCCTGGGTGGTATATTTAAGCGCGTTGGACCCTAGATTCAGAAGCATTTGCCGAAGCTTAGCTTTATCACTCACAACAGAAATATTACGTGCGTAATTTTCGACAGTGAACGCAAGTTTTTTCCTTTCTGCCAGTGGCGTAAGCTCCATTTTAATATCGTTGACGAGTTCGCCAACAACAATACTTTCTTCGCTCAGAACCATTCGCCCGGCATCAATTTTAGACAGGTCGAGAATATCGTTTATCAGCCCCAGTAAGTGCGTACTGTTACGATAGATTGATTCCAGTGCCAGATTCTCTCGGCGAAGCTCCCCCTCTCCAACATCTTTTAATAAAATACGGGTAAATCCGATAACGGAATTAAGCGGTGTGCGCAACTCATGGGACATGCTCGCCATAAATTCCGATTTGTAGTGATTGGCTTTCTCTAGCCGTTTATTGCTACTCGACAGCTGCAGAGTACGCTCTTCTAGTTCGCGATACGTTTGGTGTAATTGCGCTGTTTTCAACTTATCCTTTTGGTAAGTGGCGTAATAATCAAATAGCAGCCCGAAAAATGGGACCAAATAAGCCAGTACTTTTAATCCGTGGGCCGCATAGTAATGGCTGTCATACAGCGCTGCAGAGCCGAATACCATGTGCAATTCCACAGCGATAGCTGGAATGGTGCTGATCACAAGAGAATCGCTGAACACACTGGGGTATTTTTCCTTAAACGCTGGAAAAACAAATGCACCGGCAAAGATATACGCCACCAGCGGAATAACATCGAACGGACGCTTGATTAAATCGTGTGGGAAAATAGTGACGGGAATATTACTGGCACTAATACACCACTGAGTAATCAAGTAACCCAGCAAGACAAATACAGCTGTTACCGCCAATAAAAAACGTATTGGATTCGTATTGCGCGTTTTGCTACTAAGCAGAAGTAAGGTCCCAACGCCCAACAATACAAGCAACGCGTTAAAGCTGCGAGCCACGACCCAACTGAAGGGAATTAATGCCGCTGTATCGGCAACAGTATCCAACATTCTTGACGCTACCAGCGAGTGAAAGGCATCCATTGCCCCGGCGCACAGCAATGAAATACCTATCACAGGCGTTGTAATGTTCGCTGTCATAGAAAAATGACTGAACGCCAATAGTGCGGTAAGCACCGCCGTCATGATGGCACTCCATTCCAGTAGCGTATGCAACTGCGGGCCAACCATCATTAATTTCAAATTATTGAGCAGATCTTCCTCCGGCAGCAATGCCAACTGCTCAACGACATGCACCGGAGTATTTACCCCAAAATCAAAGCCGAGGAGAATGAGGGCAAACGGCAAAAGACTTAGCCCAACGACAACGGCTACGACGGATGCTGGAATGCTGGGCAGCAAATAAAGGGGAGCCGGAAGTTCTTTTCCTTTGTTCAAAATAATCCTTATTTTTTTGCTTTAATCTTCAGTGTTAACTGATCTGGATATACTACCCAGACATTAACTATAAAGAAGCCTTAGCCGCCGTTCCCGTCACACTATTCAACAAAGAATTCACTACAGGCTTAGCTCCAACGCACCCTACGGCAGTATAGTCCGGACCAACAGTACCAGAATCATCGTGATTCAAAGCAAACCTGCCGCACCAGAGCAAAGGGTTCAGCACTCTTAAATATAGACCCAAAATCGCGCGTGTTCGATGGGCAACAACGACCGAATTGATCTTTCATCCACAGCAGCCAACCGAGGGCGTAAACCCAAGACACAGCTCAGCAACTTTATCCCTATTATTTGCGCCTGATCAAGGATTGTTCGGCCAGATCCTTGTGTTACAATCGCGCCCCAACTGAAAAGCTATGTTTCCAACCGAAACGAATAATGGCTAAAAACGGCAGTACAACTGCTAAAGAATACACACGAATTACATATAGGAAGAGTCAGTATGAGCCTTCACTTAGTCCCAACAGGCGATAGAGCACCGGAAGAAGTCAACGTTGTAATCGAAATACCCATGGGCGGAGACCCTGTTAAATACGAAGTAGACAAAGCATCCGGCGCTATGTTTGTGGATCGAATTCTGGGGACAGCTATGCATTACCCCGTGAACTACGGCTATATCCCTCACACCTTAAGTGATGACGGAGATCCTTGCGACGTGCTGGTCTTTATGAACCGCCCCTTGTTACCCGGCTCCGTGGTTACCTGCCGCCCGCTGGGTATGCTGAAAATGACCGATGAATCCGGTGAAGATGCCAAAATCCTCGCGGTACCCATAAGTTCGGTTACCCGATATTACGATGATATTTCCAGTATCGAGCAATTACCGAAAATCAAGGTGGACCGTATCGCACACTTCTTTGAACATTACAAAGACCTGGAAGACGGCAAGTGGGTGAAGCTGGATGGATGGGCCGACGCAGATGCCGCCAAGCAAGAAATTCTTACATCTATCGAAAGCTACAAAAAGCTTCCAAAAGCGCCACGATTCTAATTGCTATGAATCACCAGCCGGCGGAAGCATTTATTCTTTAAGTGTGATTCCGCTGATATCCGGCGGCGGCGGTGGGGCTGGTTTTTCGGGAGCAAGTTTTTCGCCAGGGCTGGCAAGCGACATCCCGCTGAGATCGACCGCAACTGCCTCAACAATTTTCCTTTCTTCCGGTCTCAAAACGTCTGCACCCGCCTCAGCCAAATCGATTTCCGGCAAATCGAAATCCGCAGCAACATCACGAACGTACTCGTCGTCGCTCAGCAGGTTACCGTCGTTTTCTCTCAGCGAAAGCCCTGAAATATCAATATCAACCGCTTCAACGATTTTTTGCTCGCCCACCGCCAGTAGATAGACACCTGGGGGAGCCAACTCAAAACCCTGAGCGTCTGCTTTGGCCGCCACTGCATCAGCATCGGCCGCCACAGACTCCGTTCCGGGAATAGCACCCATCTCAGCCGAGCCGGCCGGAGATTCCGGCACAGCAAAAGTCGCTCGCCCTTGCGGCTTAACTTTTCTCGCCTGCTGCTGGCTTAGCTCAACCAGAGCACCGGCCTTTTTAATCGCGACCCGATACTTGCTTGCCGCGTCCAGCGACAAATTTCGCTTAAGCACAACCGCTTTGCCACTGAACAGGGCATCTACTTTAACCGCATCAATCTTAAAAAGCTGAGCAAGGTTTCGCTTGGCAACAGCCTGCTCAACACCCTTTGCCAAGTCTCCACGAAAAACCAGATCGTACTTTTCTACTTCAGAGGACATAGAACACTCTCTAGCCGAAAGATTACTCTATAAGAGCAATAAAATATAAATAGTCGCTACTGCCACCACCAAAAACTTCATTTCCCTACACTATGGGTAATATCTCACACATATTGGCGTGGATGGCCGCTAGCGAATCTCGTAAATCTATCCATACTCTTAATCTTAGCAATCGAATTCAAGGATGAACATCGAGGAAGCGTTATTTCCCTCGCTTGTAGAGATGTGAGCACTATGAAAACCAACGCCCCCCAAAACAATACCGCATCCGACGCGGTAGATTCCAATACTCCTGACAAACTACTTGCCGTTGGACAGCAACGTATTCATGTTAATGCGGTAACAACCAAAATCAGCGATGACATTGCATTTCTCAGGGATCGCATACAACGCATGGAGGCCATGAAAGCCCCCAACGAAACAGTACTCAACACCTATCGTGCCATGCTCGCGAGCCGACAATCGGTGCTCAAGTGGTTAAAAGAGCACAATATGACCACCACCAAGCAACGGGGTAAGTCCCGCTCAAATTAGAGTCTGTTAACCGCCTCTAGATTCCCTTCTGTAACGTATCCAACACTTCCAGCATCGACAGACAAATCCGTGAATCCTCTTCTTGCGCCTGAGGAGACGCATCCGGGAGATACTTTATCAACCTCATGCCTGCAGCCTCCGCCGCCGCAAAGCCAGAGGCAGAATCTTCAACAACCACGCAAAAAGACGGTGGTACGCCGACAGCATCGGCCGCGTGCAGAAACAAATCGGGCGCAGGCTTACCGTGTTCGACATCCTCAACGCTAAAGCGGCGAACGGTGTTCGCCGGAAAGTCGCTAAAAAAATGGTCGAGCCCGGTAACAGACAGCGAGTGGTTTATTTTCTTATGCGCTCCGTTGGAGGCAACGCAGAAAGCAATATTACGCTCCTGCAGCCATACCAGCACATCGCCTACCCCCTGCACAGATTTAAGATCCATAGCAAAACGCTTCTGTGTTGCTAACGCCAGCTGTTCGCCAAAATCCTCAGGCAAAAGGACATTAAAGTTTTCTTCCAGCCAAGCATAACAGTAGGCCATGGAGTGGCCATGGAACTGGCGGTAACAATCTGTCGGTGAGAACACTATACCCTTCGTTGCCAACATCTCAGAAAACACAACTGAAGCCAAGCTCTCACTATCAACTAACACACCATCACAATCAAAAATCACTAACATAGCTTATCTCTTAAGGCTCCCCAAATTCAGAACATAGCGTTGAAATATTTCATCAAACCGGGCTAGCACAAGGTCGCGCAAACCCAAATTCACACTTTCCAGCACGGCGTATAGCGCACGTGCATCCATAGCCAAACCGTATTTTTGCGCCAACGGGCGATAGCTTAAATGCCATGGTTCAGGTGAAACACCGCCCATGTCACTATCATATGGACGGAAAAATGCTGATTGTCCAGCCAAATACTCGGTTAACCAACAGTGGAAGGGCGCGAAAGGACCGCCGCTTTCACATTCTGCGCCTGTTAGCTGCACAACGTAACCGTCATCAACTGCTGCTGCGTCGTAAATATCAATATCACTGCCCCAATGGTGACGCGACGCTCCCGGCAATGCCGACCAACGCAATATGCTACTTAACACCTGATCCGGCGGCAGAGCAGTATATTCAAGCTCCCTCCCCTGCGCATCCAGCAAGGGTCGCTTCCCTTCTGCCTTTTGATTCCAGATTGTTAGCTGCCGCTCAAAATCACGAAAGCCGCTTGCGATACGCAGATCAAAGCCCGCTCCTCGCGCGGCTGATTTTAGCGACAGAAACTCGGGAACCAGCTCGCGGTGAACCGGCCGCTCTAGAGATTCAAAATCGATATAGCTGCTATCACGCCCAATCACCTGCTCAAAACTGGCCGAAACCATGCAAAATCCTTTCATTTTGCTCATTATTTCCCCTCAAACCAATTGCCATAATGTCATAAGTCTGTATTATTGGTCGCAATTGGCAACTAAACCTCTTACCAACCGGCCCTATGTTTTACCGGTATTCAAGCAAGTTTTTACTGCTAGAAGGAGGCACTTACGGTGGCAGAAGGTACCGCTAGCACAATAATAAGTAAATGTACCTGCCGCTTATATACGGATCTTTTTTTTCGCCAAAACCCCACACATTCTAATAATAATACTCTGGGAGATCGGACCTGATGACTTCCATCAACGGTAACCAAGGCATGCAAGGAGAGTTACTCGGGCTTAAAAACCTGGGAATGGCCTCGGTAAATATCCTTCAAGCTATTGGCATTAACAACTACGATGACTTATCCCAAATGGGTGCCGTCGAGGCTTACTGCCGTATTAAAGCACGCGGTATCCATGTATCTAAAGTCATGCTTTATGCATTGCAGGGCGCACTAATGGATGTCCATTGGAATGATTTGTCTCCCGACCTTAAAGCACAGCTGGTCGAAGAGGCGCGTCAATCCGAAAGTGCTACCAGCACCTGAGCCAACAGGTATTCTTTGTGGCAACTAAGCTGTTTGACTTGGCAGAGCTGCACGAAGGAGAAGCCATGGTATTCGGGGCCGGTGAGACATCGGGGTTCGCCATTCGTAAAGACGGTGAAATTTACGCCTATAGAAATTCATGCCCACACTTAGGCATTCCCCTTGACTGGCAACCAAACCAGTTCCTGGATACCGAAGGCGAACTGATTGAATGCTCAACTCATGGCGCACTGTTTCTGATTGAAACCGGCGAGTGCATATCCGGCCCCTGCAGCGGGGACGCCCTAAAACCCATAGCAATACACTGCGACCAGACCAGCGTCTATTCGGCAGATTAAGTATTCAACTCAAGAACCACTGGCAGCGAACACTGTAATTGGATACTTTCGGGAGAGATATCCGCGCGATAGGCCAACACCTCCACTCCCGCGCTCACGGCATCTCGAAGCAAACGCCCATATTCAGGGTCTATTTCATCGGCTGGCGAAACCCGGTCAATCCCCGTATGTTGCACGCAGTAAAACAGCACCGCTCGATACCCCTGACGGCGCATAGCCATCAGCTCACGTAAATGCTTGCTCGCTCGACTACTGACGGCATCGGGAAAAAGCCCCTGACGATCATCTACCGCAAGAGTGACACTTTTCACTTCCACATAGCAACGCTGCGCCTCAGACAATAACAACAGGTCTATCCGACTGCCCTCCTGCCCGTATTTTTGCTCGCGCTGAAGGCTTGGGTAGCCGCTCAGCTCCGCAATCACGCCCCCCTCTATTGCCTCTGCCACCAAAGCATTGGCCGTGGCGCTATTGATCCGCGCCAGATTGCCATCGGGTGTTGTCGCCAACTCCCAGGTATAACGATATTTGCGTTTTGGGT
Source organism: Teredinibacter haidensis (assembly GCF_014211975.1). Taxonomy (NCBI): domain Bacteria; kingdom Pseudomonadati; phylum Pseudomonadota; class Gammaproteobacteria; order Cellvibrionales; family Cellvibrionaceae; genus Teredinibacter; species Teredinibacter haidensis. The sequence goes on along the minus strand of NZ_CP060084.1, from coordinate 4,452,500 downwards.
TATTGGAATCCGACAGATAACAGGTTGAATTTTCAACAATACAATTCTTCATACTGCCCGTGTTAGGACAGTGAACGGTCAGTTCCTCACCGTTATCCAATACCACATCGGCGAGAAATCGCTTGTAACGCTTTAGTAGCCTGGCTTTGATTAAAGGCGGTTCGAAGTGCATGAAAGTACCTGCGAGGCAAAGGTTTGAACGACAAAGGGGCGGCAGTTTAGCAGCCCCTCACCCCCCCAACACCTTCAATTAGCGTCCAGCGAGACGAAAAAGCTAGCGCCTAAAAACCGAATCTGGTAATTTTCTCCGCTTGATTTCGGCGCTTATCAGTCTGGTGATCGAAATCCTGGGCAGCCCAAATATGGGAAAACCCTGTTACGTGGCCTTGAAAAAAAAGAACCAACCCCCATTTGACTGCGATTATTCAGCAATGAGGCGCAAATAAGCTATGCCGGAATCTCAAGCTAAAACAAACTTTGCCTTTCGCGATATCCCTGCTTACCAGGAGAAGAAAGACGAAGAGTACATGAACGACAACCAGAAAGCCCATTTCCGCGAATTGTTACTCGCTTGGAAACACGAGCTGATGGAAGAAGTGGATCGCACCGTTAGTCACATGAAAGACGAAGCTGCCAACTTTCCAGATCCCGCAGACCGAGCCAGCCAGGAAGAAGAGTTCAGCCTGGAGCTACGTACACGCGACAGGGAACGCAAGCTGATCAAGAAAATCGACAGCACCCTCGAGCTACTGGAAACAGACGACTACGGTTACTGCGAAGCCTGCGGTGTGGATATTGGCGTTCGCCGCCTAGAAGCACGACCAACGGCAACACAGTGTGTCGACTGTAAAACCATCGACGAAATTAAAGAAAAGCAAACAACCCTGTAACCCTTTGACACAAGGCTCAGCAACACCGCTTTGCTTACACCCAACGCTCCTCAGGCCAACAACTATGTTGGCCGGTTTGCGCCCTCGCCATCCGGCCCTTTACACCAAGGGTCTCTGGTCTGCGCCCTGGCAAGCTATCTCGACGCTCGCGCCAACAACGGCACATGGCTGGTGCGTATGGAGGATATCGACCCCCCGCGCGAACAACCGGGTGCGGATAAACTTATTCTCGACTGCCTTGAAGCACACGGCCTGCACTCGGATAAACCGGTTCTTTACCAAAGCCAGCGCAGCCAAGCCTACCACGACATCCTGGACACACTCGCTAAACGCGGACTCTGCTACCCCTGCAACTGTACTCGCGCGCGATTAAAGGTACTTGGCGGCTACTACGATGGCCACTGTTTGCAACATGCACCTAGTCGGGAGCAGCCCGCGGCCATGCGTATCAACCTCCAGCGCGCCCTGCACCACCTCAAAGAATACCAGCGAGAAACCCTGGATAGCTTTATCGATAATGTTCTAGGTCAGCACAACGACCCACTTCACGAGAATGATGACTTTGTTATTCACCGAAAAGACGGCCTGTTTGCCTATCAGCTCGCCGTCGTAGCAGACGATATAGCTCAAGGGGTTACCCATATTGTGCGCGGCGCAGATCTACTCAACACCACGGTAAAACAACGACTGCTATTTTATATTCTCGACGCAACGCCGCCCCAATACGGTCATATCCCCATTATTACCGATACCAGCGGCAACAAATTAAGCAAGCAGAATCACGCCCACCCTGTAGATCCAGTACAGGCCTCGCAGAATCTCGCCACCGCCTGCCGGTTACTTGGCCTCGCCAACCATAAGGACGAACAACAGTTGGCTCGAGCGAGCCTCACCGAAACGCTTCACTGGGCGCAAAATCAGTGGCAACTGAACAAGATTTCCAGGCACCCAGTGATGGCGAGCCCACAATAACGCCCTAGCGGGGATAATTATTGAGTTACAATTCCCCGCCAGCGAGGATTAAGAATGAAACGACAACGCCCCCTGCTACTGCTACTGCTAATGGTCTATATTTTTTCACCCACCCTATTGAGCTGGGTTATTCACCCGGATGGTGGCTGGTATCGCCCCTACCTGATCTGGCTATTAATCATAGTTATCGCCTACTTCATCCAGGACAGAAAGCCACAACAAGACAAAGTTGACACTCCATGACCTTCAGTTTTTTTCAAGTCGGATTAATTTGCCTAAGCTACCTTAGCGTTCTCTTTGCCATCGCTTATTGCACCGAAAAGGGGTTAATCAGCCAGCGTATTGTTCGCCACCCCGTAACTTATATCTTCTCCCTGGGAATCTTTGCCAGCGCCTGGGCATTCTATGGCGTGATCGACCTGGCACGGAATTTCGGTTATGGCGCCCTGGTCTATTACATTGGCACCGGCGCGCTCTTTCTATTTGCACCCGTTGCCCTTAAACCCTTTATGGAGCTAGCAAGGCGATTTCAGATCAACTCCACCGCCGACCTACTGACCTTCCGCTACCACAGCCACGGAGTTGGCGGCCTAGCAACCCTGTGTATGGCGCTTGCTATGGCTCCCTTGATTGCCCTTCAAATTCAGGCCGTAGCCGACACCATCCATATTCTTACCCACAACAACGGCAGCAGTATAGCCATGTCCAGCCAGCACTTTGATTCGCGACAGTTAATGGCGCTGGTTTACTGCGTATTTGTAGCGGGATTTGCCATGGTGTTCGGATCGAATCGAGAACACCACAAAGGGCTGATAACCTCCATGGCCTTTGAATCCCTGGTGAAGGTATTTGGCCTATGCGCCATAGGCCTGTTCGCCATTTACAAGGTATTTTCCGGTTTTGACGGTTTAGACGAATGGTTGATGAACAACCCCGAGCACCTACGAGACCTAAACACCCCTACCAGCAACCAGTCTGCACACACGCTATTACTGGTTTTTATCGCCACGGCGGTTTCCATGCCGCACATTTTCCATATGACTGTAGTGGAAAACCCGGTCAAAAATGTCACCAACACCCTCAGCTGGGCATTCCCTCTATTCCTGCTGATTATGGCACTACCTATTTTCCCCATACTGTGGGCAGGATTAAAGCTGGGCGACGGGTTCCCAACAGAATATTTCCCCCTGGCGATACCCATCGCCTCCGGCAGCCCGACCTTCACTGTTATTTCGTTTGTTGCTGGCCTCTCGGCCGCAACGGGCGCCATCGTCGCCATATCTCTAGCGATAGCCACCATGATCCTCAACCACTGGATACTGCCCGCTACCCCTCTGCGCACGCATCAGGAGATTTACGGCCAATTGATCTGGATGCGCCGCGTTCTTATCGCTGTTGTTATCCTATGCGGCTACGGTTTCTACCAAATTCTCGCCAACCGCTTCAACCTGACCGATCTCGCCCTCACGTCGTTTATCGCCACTCTGCAGTTTTTACCAGGCGTTATTGCCGTCGCCCACTGGTCGAGGGGCAACCGCAATGGTCTGGTTGCCGGGCTTCTCACCGGCATTGTGATCTGGATAATCGGATTGCTAATTCCCATGTTGCAAGATCAGCGGGAAGTCCTTATGTCCTTCGCCCAGATTAGCTTCAACATTGGCATCGACCACTGGGGGCAACTCACCCTCTGGTCACTGGGCCTGAATACCCTGATATTTGTCACCGTCTCACTGGCAACCCACCAATCCAACGATGAAAAATATAGCGCCGAGCTGTGCGCCGAGGACGAGCTTAGCCACCCCATTCGCATGGCACTGGATATTCGTGCGCCCGAGGAGCTAGTAGAACGACTCACCGATCGCATCGGCGAATCCACCGCCCGCGTGGAAGTTGATCGCGCGTTGGAACAACTGGGCTTGAGCGCCAGCGAGCGACGCCCCTACGCACTGCGCCGAATTCGAGATGAAGTTGAAGCCAACCTCTCCGGCCTGATGGGTATCAGCATGGCCACGGAAATTATGGACCGAAGCATCCCCTACAAAGTGCCGGAAATTGAAGGCGTGGCCGACATCAACCTGATGGAAAGCCGCATCAATGAATACCGCGACCACCTCACCGGGCTCGCGGGAGAACTCAACAACCTGCGCCTCTACCATCGCCGCACCCTGGAAGAGCTGCCAATGGCGGTGTGCTCGGTGGGCAAAGATATGGAAGTCCTAATGTGGAACAGCGCCATGGAGCGCCTCACCGGCATTCCCAGTGAAACGGTGACCGGCTCACACCTGGCAGAAATTCTGGAGCCCTGGGGCGAACTTCTGGACCGATTCGCAAACTCCAGCTCAGCCCATTTTTACAAGCAGGAAGTTGATCTGGCGGGTCGCACCCACTGGATCAGCCTGCATCAGGCCTCGATCCCCTCCTCTGTCAGTTACCAAGCTGAAGGACAAGTCATATTGATTGAAGACGTAACGGAAATGCAGCTCCTCGAAAAAGAACTGATGCACAGCGAACGACTGGCATCTGTCGGGCGACTGGCCGCCGGAGTGGCCCACGAGATCGGCAACCCGGTTACCGGCATTGCCTGCCTTGCTCAAAACATGAAATACGAAACCGACAATGAAGAGCTGCTTGAATCTGTCGCTCACATCCTCTCGCAAACAGACCGTGTCAGCCGCATCGTCCACTCATTGGTCAGTTTTTCACACTCAGGTGAACAGCAAGAATCCGGCTTTCAGCAGGTAGATCTGTACGTGTGTGCGCAGGAGGCCATCGACCTTATTCGCCTGCAGCGAGAAAAGAGAGGCCAGGTTATATTCCACAACGAGGTTGATGAGTCTCTGCAGGTATGGGGCGACAGCCAGCGCTTGATACAGATCTTCGTAAACCTGCTATCCAATGCCCGCGACGCATGTGAAAATGGTGGCAATATTCGCGTTGCAGGCACACAGCTGCAGAAATGGGCGGAAATCACCGTCACCGACGACGGCCCCGGGATACCAACAGACTTATTGGACCAAGTTTTCGAGCCTTTCTTTACCACCAAAGAACCTGGAGAGGGCACGGGGCTTGGACTGGCCATGGTCTACAGTATCGTGGAAGAACATAAAGGCTTACTGGATATTATTAGTCCCGTTGATAAAGTGTTACAAAAGGGCACAAAATTTGTGATAAAGCTCCCCACAGCCCTTGAATCTGACGCCACGACAGGTAACACTAGTCGACCGTTGAGCAAGTCCTGAACAACGGCTGTTCCCGGGTTACCCGGCAAACGTTTTAGATCATTGAGTACCGTAGAATTCCTATGAGTAAAATACTGATTGTTGAAGACGAAGATATTATCCGCACAGCATTGCGGAAGCTACTCACTCGCAACAAGTATGACGTGGAAGAAGCGGGCTCGGTCTCGGAAGCAACTGGCAAACACAAACTCGACAGTTTTGACCTAATTATCAGCGACTTACGCCTGCCCGGCGCCCCAGGAACCGACCTGGTGCAAATGGCTGGCGATGTTCCCGTATTAATAATGACCAGCTACGCCAGCCTGCGCTCAGCGGTGGACTCCATGCGTATGGGCGCGGTGGACTATATTGCAAAGCCTTTTGATCACGATGAAATGCTCGCCGCCGTAAAACGCGTTATCGGAAAATCCGATACCCGAAAAGCCTCAGCGACCAACCGCACCGCCGAAAACCACACGGCCATCTCGGGCATGATTGGCAGCAGCATCGTAATGCGTGAGCTCTACGCCAAAATCCACAAGGTTGCCCCCACCTCTGCTACTGTACTGGTACAAGGGGAAACCGGCACCGGTAAAGAGCTTGTCGCCAATGCCATCCACAACGAAAGCCCCCGTAAAAACAAACCCCTGATCTCCGTAAACTGCGCCGCCATCCCTGAAACGCTTATCGAAGCCGAGCTGTTCGGTCACGAAAAAGGAGCATTTACCGGCGCCGCAACCAACCGCGAAGGTCTCGTTGCAGCGGCCGATGGCGGCACCCTGTTTCTCGATGAAATCGGCGAGCTACCACTGGAAGCCCAGGCCCGCTTACTGCGCGTACTTCAGGAAGGCGAAGTTCGCCCCATTGGCTCGGTAGAGTCTCACAAGGTGGATGTACGCCTGGTGGCCGCGACCCACAGGGATCTCGGCAAGCTCGCACGCGAAAGCCAATTCCGCGAAGATCTCTACTTCCGTATCAATGTGGTACAGCTAAAGCTCCCCCCCCTGCGAGAGCGGGGCAAAGACATCCTCGCTCTGGCCGAAACCTTTGTTAAGCGCTTTTGCGCCGAAATGATGAAACCGACCCTTACGCTTACTCCCGAAGCAATTCAGGCCATTACAACCTACACTTGGCCAGGCAACATTCGCGAGCTGGAAAATGCCATTCAGAGGGCTGTTATCCTCTGCGACAACGAAACCGAGATCGACCACAACCAACTAGCCATCGACCTCGACCTTGTTAAAGTCGATGACGATCGTCATGGAGATGCACCAGGCAGAGGTCGTCAAGGAGGCAGTGTGCGCACAGCTCCAGAACCCACCGAAGACCTGTCGCTGGAAGACTATTTCCAGCGCTTCGTGCTGGAACATCAAGACACCATGAGCGAAACTGAACTGGCCCGCAAACTAGGGGTCAGCCGTAAATGCCTGTGGGAAAGACGTCAACGCTTAGGAATACCGCGCAGCAAACCCACGCAGAACGTTTCTGGAAAGTAGGCAGTTCCACCACTTTTTTAGCGCTCTTCGCTTTTCCCCCTACCCGGTGCTGCTCGGCAGCGGTCGGGCGTGAACGAATTCTCAACTGTCACCCCCCACTACGGCCGCCAGTAACTAAACTAAACAGAACTGTTACCAAAACCTCGGGTGTTACCAGGTGAAGAAGACTCGTAACAACCCCGAGACAGAAAGTAACGAATGCAAATAACGAAACATCATAAATACTCGCCAAAAACTCACAAATCATTGTTTTATAACGAATTATTAAAAGTGGCACGACAAATGCTCTTACTAGCGTCACAATAACAACAATAAAGAATAATAAGAAAAAGATAAATAGCGAATAACAACAATAAATAATAAAAACAAACGTAAAAACAGATAATAACAACAAGAAATAATAAGAACGAAAGCGTATAAACTGACTTGTGAGCCTTTGGAGAGGTGTTGCTGAAGAGCAAATATAATGGACAGGGATGTGTCCAATTGAAACAAGAACTATAAAAAGCACATCCAGATTAAGCGGGAAAGCCAAGGCTTTCCCGTTTTGGTTTCCGGACTTTGAAAATGACTAAACCTCTCACCTCTCACCCATCAGAGCCAAAACCTCCCGAACACGCCCAGAAAGCATCCCGATCTCCACTCCATAGTTGTGATAGACTGCGCTCGACTGAACACCAGACGCCCTACTGAACCCAACCACTATCACACCACCATGTTAAAACGGCTATTACAAATATTCGACGCCTCCGAAGGCCCTCTAGGCTCTAGGGTTATTCGCGCCAAACACCACGGTATCCGCAACAGCGATATCAGTAGAGGCGGCGTCCGTGTGATTGAGCAGCTCCACCGCGCAGGTTACGAAGCCTTTCTCGTGGGCGGCGGAGTACGGGATCTGTTACTGGGAGCTAAACCCAAAGATTTTGATGTCGCCACCAGCGCTACCCCCGAACAGATCCGAGCGGTGTTTCGCAGCTCTCGAATTATAGGCAAGCGATTCCGTATTGTTCATGTGCGCTTTGGCCGAGAAATTATTGAAGTCACAACCTTTCGTGACAGCCATGAAGAAGCAGACGGCAAGCACGAGGCCCAGCAATCCGAGCACGGAGTTTTACTGAGAGACAATGTCTACGGCGATCTGCGCACCGACGCCGAACGTCGCGACTTTACAATCAACGCCCTTTACTACAACCCCGAAAATGGCGAACTGCTTGAATTCAGTACCGGCCTGGAAGACCTAAACGCTCGCACCCTACGTATTATTGGCAACCCGGGCGCCCGCTACAAAGAAGACCCCGTTCGCCTGCTAAGAGCCGTTCGCTTTGCCGCCAAGTTGGGATTCTCCATCGAGCAGTCTTCCGAAGCCCCTATTCGCGAGCATGCCGATTACCTCAGCCATATTCCGTCAGCCCGACTATTTGAAGAAGTGCTCAAACTCTTTATGGCGGGCTCGGCAACGGCCACCTTAAATCTGCTGCGCGAATACCACTGCCTGCAATACCTGTTTCCCAGTACCGACTACTGTATGGAAAAAGGCAGCGAAGTGGACAGCAACATGATCACCAGCGCCACAGCCAACACCGACAAGCGCATTCGCCAGGGTAAAAAAATAACCCCAGCGTTTATCTACGCCGCCTTTCTCTGGCCCGCCCTGCGCGCCAGCATGCGTCACCTTGTCAACGATCAGAAGCTGTCTACCCAGGAAGCCATGCAGCAGGCTGCTCAGGGAATTATTACCCAGCAGCTCTCCTATACAGCAATCCCCAAGCGATTTCTGGTCCCCATGCGCGAAATCTGGGCCCTTCAATTACGCCTACCACGTCGCAGCGGCAAGCGGGCGGCAGTACTGATGGAACACCCGCGCTTTCGCGCTGCCTACGATTTTTTATTGCTGCGAGAACAAGCGGGTGAAGACGCCCAAGGCCTAGGCAATTGGTGGACCCAGTACCAACAAACAGATGATGCCGGTAAGGCGGCGCTGGTGGACGGCCTCGAAAGTGAGCAACCCCAGAAGCGCAGACGCCCACCTCGCCGCAAAACAGCGCCTAAGACCAAGGCCCCCCAAGAGTAACGGGTCCGACTGAATGCAAGTTTTCATCAGCCTCGGCAGCAATCTGCAAACCCCCCTGCGGCAGGTCACCCAGGCCTGCAACACCCTCCGCCAGCATCGCGATATTCAATTACGCCGCTGCTCCCACTGGTATCGAAGCCAGGCGGTTGGCCCTCCACAACCAGACTATATCAACGGCGCTGCCGAGTTGGACACATCACTAACACCCGAAGCCCTGCTGGATGAACTGCAAGCCATAGAACAGCAGCAACAGCGGGAGCGTATCCAACACTGGGGGCCACGCACTCTAGACCTAGATATTCTTCTCTATGGGTGCGATATCATTGCGACAGAAAGGCTCACCGTCCCCCACCCTTGGATGACCAAACGCAATTTTGTGCTACAGCCCCTGCTGGATATCGCGCCGCAATTAGTACTACCCAATGGCACTTCAATTGCGTCATTATTGCAAACCTTAGGCAATAAGGGGCTCAGCAAACTGCAACCGGGAGAAGACATTGAGCAACGCTAACGACCATTTCTGGCAGCTAGATCTGAGCGACAAAAGCATCCCACGCTATATTGCCGTGGAAGGCCCCATTGGCGTAGGTAAAACCACGCTGACGAAAAACCTGGCTAGTACCTTTAACTACGACACACTGCTGGAAAGAGCCGAAGACAACCCTTTTCTCGATCGCTTCTACGCCCACGAAAAAAACTCTGCACTACCAACTCAGCTATTCTTTTTATTCCAGCGCATACAACAGCTCAACGAACTGCGCCAGGGCGATATGTTCCAGCCGGTGCGCGTAGCCGATTTTTTAATTGAAAAGGACCCGCTGTTCGCGCAAGTCACGCTCAACGAAGACGAACTGAAACTCTACCAGCAGGTATTTGACCATATGGCCATAGACGCACCAACACCCGATTTGGTCATTTACTTACAGGCATCCACCGACGTGTTGCTGGATCGTATCCACTCCCGAGGTATTCGCTCCGAACAGACCATCGACCACCACTACCTTCAGCGCCTGAACGACGCTTACACCCACTTTTTCCATTACTACGACTCAGCGCCACTGCTAATCGTGAACGCCTCCGAAATCGACTGGGTGAACAATCCCGACGACTATCGCGAACTTGTGAACTATATGCTCGACATCACCCGCGGCCGACACTACTACAACCCGCAACCCACCATACTGCGGTAAACTACTCGACTTCCACTAGCACGAAGCACACCCTATGGCTTACACCGGCAAACTCGATAAATCAGTCACGATCAGAACCCTGCAATCCATGAAGGAACTGGGCGAGAAATTTGTTACCGTCGCGCTTTACGATGCGCCCATGGCTGCCATGGCGGAGCGTTGTGGTGTACAAGCAGTACTGGTGGGAGACAGCCTCGGCATGACGGTGCTCGGCTACGACAGCACGATTCCTGTCACCATGGAGCAAATGATCTACCACGTAGAGGCCGTAGCGCGGGGCAACAAAAAATCACTGATTTTGGGCGACCTGCCATTCATGACCTATGCGGCACCAGAACAGGCCATGAACAACGCCACCCGTATCATGCAGGCCGGAGCCAATATGGTAAAATTGGAAGGTGGACGCTGGCTGGAAGAAACCATTCGCATGCTGAGCGAGCGCGGCATCCCCGTGTGCGCCCATCTAGGATTAACCCCGCAGTCAGTCAATAAATTCGGCGGCTTCCGCGTGCAGGGGCGCGGGCAGCAGCAAGCCGATACAATTGCCGAAGACGCAAAAATATTGAGCAATGCCGGTGCAGACCTGCTAGTCCTGGAGTGTGTGCCCGCCCAACTCGCCGCCAAAATCACCCAGATTATCGACATACCCACGATCGGTATTGGTGCTGGTCGCGATACCGATGCCCAGGTTTTGGTCATTAACGATATTCTGGGGCTTACGGAAATACCGCCGAAATTTTCGAAGAACTTTCTGGTCGAAGCAGGTGACATTCCCTCGGCGCTACAACAATTTGTAGCGGACGTACGCAAGGGAGAATTCCCGGAAGACCAGCACATTTTTCAATAGATCGAAAAAACTAATTCTTCCATAGCCAACACTAAATGGATTACTTTTTGCTGTTTACCTTATAAATAGCGCCCCATACAATAGCGCGCCAACGCTTTCCAGCCACAGCATTAACTCGAATTTTCACAAGGTTTTTAAACGTTATGCAACAACTACCCGCAACACTTCGCGACAACGTAAGACTGCTTGGAGAACTGCTAGGTGAAAACCTGCTCGAACACGAAAGCCCCAAACTGTTTCGCAAAGTAGAAGAAATTCGCGCGCTGTCGAAAAAACTGGCCACATCCGACGCGCCAGCAGACCCGCAAAAATTTGCACCCTTGGTTGATGCACTCAGTCAATTGGAAGACGCCGATATCCTGCCTATCGTGCGCGCCTTTAACCAGTTTTTGAACCTCGCCAATATTGCCGACCAGCACTATTTTTACGGGCCAGAGGCCGTCAACGCCCACGCACTGGAACAAACCCTCGAAGATTTAGCGCAGGATCAGGGCAAAGATGCACTCTTCACCTTAGTTCGCGACTTGAAGATCGAGCTGGTACTCACCGCCCACCCGACAGAAGTCACACGCCGGACATTGATTCGCAAATACGAAAAAATTGCTGACTCGCTCAACGATCTGAAACGCAACGATTTACTGCACCATGAAACGACCGGTCTGAAGGACCGCTTGTACCGAGTGATTGAAGAAATCTGGCACACCAATGAAATTCGAACCGCCCGCCCTACCGCCGTAGACGAGGCCAAGTGGGGATTTGCTGTTATCGAAAACAGCTTGTGGCACGCCGTGCCCGACTGTATACGCCACCTCGACGAGCTGAGCCGCAAGCGCCTGGGCCAGCCGCTGCCAATGAATATCTCGCCGTTCCGCTTTTACTCTTGGATGGGGGGCGACCGCGATGGCAACCCCAATGTCACCAGCAAAGTAACCGAGGAAGTGATTCTGCTCGGCCGCTGGAAAGCGGCCGATCTATACCTGCAGGATATCAACCAGCTGGCCGGCGATCTCAGTATGCACACCGGCAGCAAAGAGCTGTATTCCGCGCTGGGCTTTAAGAGTAAAACGCCCTACCGCGACTTACTGCACAACCTGCGCAGCCGCCTGCAATCGACAATGACCTGGACCGAAGAGCGTATGCGCAACCCGCATACCGCAGAGCCAGACAATATTATTCGCTCCCGTGAAGAACTACTGCTACCACTGATGATCTGCTACCGCTCATTGGTGGAACAGGGGCTGATGCATACCGCCGATGGCCGTATTGTGGATATGATTCGCCGCATTCACACCTTCGGTATCAATCTCGCCCCGCTGGACATCCGCCAGGACGGCGACCGCCATGTGGAATTACTCGACGAACTCACAGTTTATCTGGAGCTAGGCAGCTACCGCGAATGGGACGAACAAAAGCGTCAGCAATTTCTGCTGGAACAACTCAGCAGCAAACGCCCGCTGCTACCCCACGAATGGCCTGTTAGTGACGATTCTGCCGAGGTAATTGCCACCTGTAAGGTTGTTGCAGCACAACCGCAAGAAACTCTCGCCCATTACGTCATCTCCATGGCCAAACAACCGTCGGATGTACTGGCGGTCGCACTTATTCTGAAAGAGTGTGGCGTAACCTGGAAAATGCCCATCGACCCTCTGTTCGAAACTCTGGACGACCTGGATCGAGCACCCGGCGTAATGAACAGCCTGTGGCAGATGCACTGGTACCAGCGCTATATTGATGGCAAGCAAACCGTGATGATCGGCTACTCCGACTCAGCCAAAGACGCCGGAAAGTTCGCCGCCACATGGGCGCAATACAAAACCCAGGAGCAGCTTGTAAACCTGGCCGAGCAACACGGCGTGCAGCTCAACCTGTTCCATGGCCGCGGCGGAACCGTTGGTCGTGGCGGTGGCCCAGTAGAAAAAGCGATGGCATCCCAACCCCCCGGATCCGTTAACGGTGGTGTACGCGTGACCGAACAGGGCGAAATGATTCGCTATAAATTCGGTATGCCCCGCGTCGCCTTTGCCAGCTTAAGCAATTATATTCTGGCAACCCTAAAAGCCACCGTTACCCCAGCTCCGGCTCCCACGCCAGAGTGGCGCGAGCTTCTGGAAGGTATGGCCGGTGCCAGTCTCAAAGCCTATCGAGGCATTGTACGCGGCCACGAAAAATTCGTTCCTTACTTCCGCAGTCTGACCCCCGAGCAAGAGCTAAACAAGCTCGCCCTGGGTTCCCGCCCAGCTAAGCGCAAACCCGGCGGCGGAGTAGAAAGCCTACGCGCCATTCCTTGGGTCTTTGCCTGGACACAGGTGCGTCTCAACCTCCCTGGCTGGCTTGGCACCCGCCAGGCACTGGAATATGCCATGGAGAAATCGCCCGATGTACTGCAGGACATGCACAGCAACTGGCTATTTTTCTCCAGCTTTATCGATCTTCTGGAAATGGTGCTGGGCAAAGCAGACACCGCCATCTGCGCACACTACGAAGAACAGTTGGTAGATCCCGATCTACACAGCCTGGGTCAGCAGCTGCGTGAAGATCTGGAGGCTCTGGCCATACAGATCAACAAACTCAAACAGCAAACCGAGCTGTTGGACACCACGCCATTGCTGCAACAATCTATCGATATCCGCAAACCCTATCTCGATCCGCTCAACTATCTGCAGGCCGAACTGATCAAACGAGAACGCAAAGCCGGCGAGATCAGCCCCGAACTGGAGCAAGCACTTAAAGTCACGATGACCGGAATTGCAGCGGGTATGCGTAATACGGGCTAGCCAACCCAAAACATAGGCAATACAATGGCCTGCTTCGTGCCGCTCGCCTAAAGGTGAGCGGCTACTAAACAGCAGACCCCATGCCCCTCACGGCTGCAGCAATAAGAATAGATGTTTGACGAAATACCCATAGAACGACCAGCGACACCGCTACTCGATGCCATTGACGAACCGGCAGACTTGCGCGAACTGGACGAGAAGCAATTACCGCAGCTCGCTGAAGAGTTGCGCGCGTTTCTGTTGTACAGCGTTGGACGTACCGGTGGTCACTTCGGCGCGGGTCTGGGAGTCGTCGAACTGACCATTGCTCTGCACTACGTGATGAACACTCCCGAAGATCGTTTGGTATGGGATGTTGGGCATCAAACCTACCCGCACAAAATTCTTACCGGGCGCCGCGAAGCCCTGCATAGCATTCGCCAATTGAACGGCCTTTCCGGCTTCCCCAAACGCAGCGAAAGCGAATACGATACCTTCGGCGTGGGTCACTCCAGCACCTCTATTGGCGCCGCCTTAGGTATGGCGCTAGCCAGTGAACTGACCGATGCCCAACGCAAATCCGTCGCGGTCATCGGCGATGGTGCGATGACCGCGGGCATGGCCTTCGAAGCCCTCAATCATGCGGCCCATACCGGCTCCGATATGCTGGTAATTCTCAATGACAACAACATGTCCATCTCCAAAAACGTGGGAGGATTGGCAAATTATTTTTCCAAGGTTTGGGCGAGCAAGACCTATACCGCACTTCGCGAAGGTAGTAAGCGCGTACTTACTAAAATCCCCCAAGCCTGGGAGCTGGCACGAAAAACCGAAGAACATGTGAAAGGCATGTTATCCCCCGGCACCCTATTTGAAGAGCTGGGGTTTTATTACGTCGGCCCCATCGACGGTCATGACACCGACCGCCTAGTTCACGATATCCGCAATATGCTCGAGATCAAAGGCCCTAAACTGCTACATATCATCACCTGCAAGGGCAAGGGCTATACCCCCGCAGAAGAAGACCCTGTCGGCTATCACGCACTGAATAAAATCGAACCCAACAAACCCGAACCCATACCCTCGGTAAGCGTCAAACCTAAACCCAAATATCAGGATGTATTTGGTCAATGGTTATGCGATATGGCCGCAGAAGACCCAACGCTTATCGGCATCACACCCGCCATGTGCGAGGGCTCGGGTATGGTCGCGTTTGCCAATCGCTTTCCCGATCAATTTCACGATGTCGCAATTGCCGAGCAACATGCCGTTACTCTGGCAGGGGGCTTGGCCTGCGAGGAACTCAAACCCGTTGTCGCTATCTACTCCACATTCCTCCAACGCGCCTACGACCAGCTCGTACACGATATTGCCCTGCAGAACCTAGATGTTACGTTTGCCATCGACCGCGCCGGACTGGTCGGCGAAGACGGCCCAACCCATGCGGGGAGTTTCGATATTTCTTTCCTGCGCTGTATCCCCCGATTAGTTCTCGCAGCGCCCAGCGACGAAAACGAATGTCGCCAGCTGCTGTTCAGCGCCTATCACTACCCCGGACCGGCAGCGGTGCGCTACCCAAGGGGCAGCGGCACGGGAGTCGAAATACAGCAGCAAGACCAGAAAATGCCTGTCGGCGAAGGCCGTCTGGTGCGTAAGGGTAAGAATATCTGCATCCTTAATTTTGGCGTACTCTTACCCGAGGCAATGACCGTTGCAGAAAAGCTGAACCTCACCGTTTGCGATATGCGCTGGGTTAAACCTCTCGATGACAAATTGCTCTTTGAGCAGGCCGCCCGTCACGATTATCTGGTGACACTGGAAGAAAATGCCCTGGCCGGTGGTGCTGGTGCTGGCGTGATGGAACTGCTCGCGACCTCAGGTATCACCAAACCACTACTACCTCTAGCGCTACCCGATCTCTACTACGATCACGGTAAACGTTCGGAACTGCTCACGATGGCTGGTTTGGACAGCACCGGAATCGAGCAGTCTATTACCAACTGGCTGGAACAACTACAACCTCAAGGACCGCAGGTTAGCCGCCTTTAAACAACATCAAAAAGCGAACACTAATAACCTGGCAAAATAGTAAGGTAAAATAATCTGAGCCAGAAGAAGCATCGTGGCCAGCAACATCCAACAAAGTCCAAGCGACTTTCCCCCCCGGCTGCCGTTCTCTTTAACGCGCGTATTCGATTTCATATCACTTCTCAGTCCAAACCTTACCCTCGATGCGGGGTGGCTATAGCCCTGATTGAAACAGAAAAAAAAGACGATATTCGGGCGCGAAAATTATTACTTTGGCAACAAAAGTGGCGAATTCAGGCGGCACCTAAGTGGTAGAACCAGAGGATGCAGTTATACTTTGGCTGTTGTCTGCTGTTTAAGGGACGAAATGGCTCTGTTTCAAATTAAGCACCAGGCCAAATAAAAAACGACGAACGGCAATTGAGTGTCGTGCGGATAATCGTGTATGAAGAACAAGGTTGGTTCATTCAGCATCTCGCAAACCAAACGTACCCGTTTGGCTGTCGTCGTATGCCTTTTAATTAAATGCCTCACCACAATCCCCCTAACGGCAGAAGCCATCGCGGCAGAGGAAGCGACTCTGCGCGCTGCAATCATCCTAAAAATACTTCATCAGGTTAACTGGCCACAAAAATTGGAGAAAAACATCAACTTCTGTACCGATGGTGTCAGCCCCTCTATTGATCGACTGCGTCAACTTGAGGGCAAGAAAATTACCCAACACGGCGCTAAACTTCACTTTTTAACAGAGACCTCCGGTGGAAACGAACAATGCCACGTTCAAATAGTAGGGGCAGGAGCATCGGAATCGGCCTTAACCAACATGCCGCTGCTCGTTATATGCGATAACTGTAAAAACAACCGTTCTGGCGCTTCGGTAGAATTAATCAGAGAAAAAAGCCGCATAGGATTTAACCTCGACTTGGCGGAAGCCAAGAAGAAAAATATTCGTTTCAAGATCCCCCTTATGGAACTGGCCAAGAATATTAGGGGGCACCATGGACACTGACGACACTGCCCTAAAAAAACGTTCGACCATCAAACGCGGGCTCATGCACAGCATTGGCTCCACACTGATTGTGGCAATTTTCTTGGTAGCCACCGTTCTATCCTGGCTAGCCAGTAAAGAATCGAAGAAAAATATGATTGGCGATTTGAGCGTGATCGGACAAATCATTGCCAACCGATCATCAACAGCCATGTTTTTTGCCGAGTTTTCCGATAAGGAAGCCATTCAGAAGAACCTTGAATCGGCCAACTTTCATCCCGACATCATCCTAATCTGCGTTTTTGACCGTCAGGGCGAGCTCTACCACTACTATACCAACCGTCCATCTACCAGCCGCTGCGCGCAAAGCCAAAACTATATCGACGCCATGAACGTGATCGACGATGGCAAGATTATCCGCGTACGCGTGCCGATCCTACACACCGAAGAGCATTACGGGATCGTCGAAATTTACGCCAATAACCAAGCCGCCAATCTGGCCTTTTTACGCTTTGCACTTGTTCTCGGTTTCACCTTGGCTGTCGCACTTTTTGTTGCCTACTTTATCGGTGGCCGTCTGGTTACACGACGCTTGGGTCCGCTCACCCAATTGTTTAATACCTCACAGAAAATTGCCGCCAGTCCCTATTCCAATATTCGCGCAACGAAACAAAGCAACGATGAGATTGGCGATCTGGTGGAGGTCGTCAATACCATTCTCGATAACCTGCAAAATGACAATGCCGCGCTGATGGCATCCGAATCCCGCTTTCGTGTGCTTGCCGAACATGCCCCCATAGGGATCTTCTTAAAGAATCACCGAATGGAGCTGGAATATATAAACGACCGATGGTGCGATATCAGTGGCTTGACCAAAAGCCAGGCCGATGCCTTTTTACATAATATCGACCCCAAAGACGCCAACCTATACGAAAATGTACAGGAACGCGCACGCAGCCAGATGACCCCGCAAGTGGTGGAATACGGCTATACCACCCCCCTGGGGTCGCGCCGCATCCTGATGGAACACATAGCGCCCATGGCGGACGACAATGAAGGGTTCCGGGGCTTTGTTGGCTCACTGCTGGATGTCACCGAATTAAAAACCGCACAAATGGAGCTGGAAAAGCTCGCGTTCTACGATCCGCTTACGGATTTACCTAACCGTCGTTTTTTCCGCGGACACCTCGAGCTGACCATTGCCTCCGCGAAAAAATCCAACAAAAAACTTGCGGTGATGATGACAGACCTGGACGATTTCAAAAAAATTAACGACACCTTCGGCCACGATGCGGGCGATCGCCTGCTTACGCTAATTGGCTCTCGATTGAAATCCGCGATGACCAACATTGACGTAGTCTCTCGCATGGGCGGCGATGAATTTATGGTGTTAATTAAAAATGTAGAAAATTCTTCCCACCTCGAACACAAAGCGCAAAGTGTCCTGAACGCGCTCAATGAAAAAATTGAGATCAATGGCCAGTTGGTTGAAGTAGGCGGTTCGGTGGGTGTTGCTGTCTACCCGAATGACGCAATTACCTACGAAGAACTGATTCGCTATGCCGATATAGCCCTCTACAACGCCAAATCCCGCGGAGGCAATAGAGTTTCCTACTATTCAAGCGACCTCGACAAACAAATAAAAGACAAAATGCGTATGGAGCAGAAGTTGCGAAAAGCGCTGGATGCAGGAGAACTCGAGGTCTTCGTGCAACCCATTTACGACGCACAAACACGGGAAATGTACAAAGGCGAAGCGTTGGTACGCTGGTTCGATAAAGAAGATGGTTATATGCGCCCGGATATTTTCGTGGCGCTGGCAGAAGAGTCTGGCCTTATTTACGATCTCGGCCGCATTGTGTTGGAAAAAACCTGTGCTTTTATCAGTAATAACCGCGAAAAATTACAGTCGCTCGGCATGTACAGCATTGCTGTTAACCTGTCTGCCCGACAGTTCTTCTCCTCTCAGTTACTCTCGTCTATTCGCAATATGTTTATTCAGTACAATATCGATCCTGCCACAGTCGAATTTGAGCTGACCGAATCCATGGTAATGGATGATGTTAATCAGGCCATCGGTATTATGCGTGCAATTCGCCAGTTGGGCTGCAAGCTATCCATCGATGATTTCGGCACGGGCTACTCTTCACTGTCTTATTTGAAACAGTTTCCAATTAACACCTTAAAAATCGATCGATCTTTTATAAAAGATATCCCTGAAGATAAAAACGATATCGAAATTGCCTGTACCATTATCTCAATGGCCCACAATATGGGCCTGACCGTCGTTGCTGAAGGTGTAGAAACAAAAGAGCAGTGGCAATTCTTAAGGGATCAAAAATGTGATCACCTACAGGGTTTTTATTTTTCCAAGCCCCTGCCGACAGATGAAATACTACAACTCGACAACGTGCTTCTCTTCAGCAACGATAGCAGCGCTAATTAATTAGCTTTATTTTTCCAAAGCTTGCTCCGCTCCCGACACAAGAGCCCCGGCATAATTCATTACATGAAAAATGACATTTTGTTCATGGCTTCCCGATAATAAATAGGCGCCAGGCCCCACACCGTAAATAGCCACATCTTCTCCTCCGTGAGTTTCAGACCCCATACCCACCAGCGCTTCCTGGTGGTAACCCATATCCTCGGTGGCAATGGAGAGAATATTCTGGCGACCGGTATTGATTGGCTGATTGTAGCGTTTATCGGCATCCGCATTGCCGGGGTTAAAGGCCATGCCACGACCGTTCATATACCCAAGCGTAGTGTAAGGGTTGCCATTAGCATCCAGAGAAAACTTAGTTTGCGGTAAACCAGAATCGTCAGGACTAATCACTTTTCCCAAAATGGGATTTCCGCGCTGTGGGTAACCCGCTATCGTAAACACATGGCTGTGATCAGCGGTAACAATGATGAGCGTATCCTGCTTACTGGTCTTACGCACTGCGGCAGCGACGGCGTCGGAAAGTGCAACCGTATCCGAAAGGGCATTAAAGGCATTACCGGCGTGGTGCGCATGATCAATTCGGCCCGCCTCCACCATCAGAAAAAACCCTTTATTATTTTGCGCAAGCATCTCTATTGCCGCCTCTGTCATTTCGACAAGAGAGGGCTGTTTTGCCTGGACGGCGCTATCCTCACTCATTTGCTTGCGCCGTGCATCGTAAGCCATATGTGATTCGCTAAACAGACCAAAAAGTTTTTCCGGCCTGGCAGCTACCGCCTGTTTTAATCCTGCTGAGGAACTAACAAACTTGCCATTGGGATATTTTTGTTGCCACTCCGCGATTAAATTGCGGCCATCTTTACGCTTACCTTTTACTTGCACATCCCCAAACGATACGGTTTTATCGCCCGGTAAAAAATTTCTCAAGCCTCCCCCCAGCACAACGTCGGGCCCATCAATCGATTTTAAGGTGCCTTTCTTAATTTTTCGATTTTGCGCGTGAGCACTCACATACTGATTTAACCTTAAATCAAAACCAATAAGCTGACTGGCGATATCCTCACACCCCTGCGCACTTGCCTCCGCCGGCATCTCACTATCATTTTCCCAATTCCGCTCTACCGAATGGGCATAAGTTGCAGCCGGCGTTGCGTGGGTAACACGGGCAGTGGAAACAATACCCGTTGACTTGCCCGCTATCTCGGCAAGCGCCAGCGCCGACAGCAACTCATTGCCTTTTTGACTTGCACAATTCTGGCGAAGCGTTTTGTCATTAACGCTTAAGACACCAGCTTTACTTTTCACACCGGTCACCAGCGCTGTCATGGTGCCCGCAGAGTCGGGCGTTTGCATATTGGTATTGTAGGTTCTCGACAGGCCGGTATAGGGAAAGCGATCAAACGATAGCTCGTACTCCTCTCCCTGCAGGCCCTTTTGCTGCCCTGCGAAAATACGTGCGGCGGTGATTGTACTAACGCCCATACCATCGCCGACAAATAAAATAATATTTTTAGCTTTAGCCCTGCCCAAGTTCTCGTGATCTGCCGCCCTTGCGGCCACCTTATCAGCGGCGGGTTGGTACCATAACTGAGCGCTATCCGGGTATTGATCTAACCAGTCGGCCCACAACAGGGGCGATTGAATAAGAAGATATGCAGAGATAAGTCTATAGAAAAGCTTGCGGGCCATAATATTAATCGTCACGATGAAAGCTCGTTAGAGGAATTGAATTTTTATGGGCACATTACACCACATTTCCACAAAACTTTTATTGCCAAAGCAAATTCTATTGCCCTAGAAAATAAAAAACCCCCACCTATTACTAGGCGAGGGCATTTTTACTTGCTAAATCCTGTGAGTGGATTATTTGCAATACCACATAGCTGCAAGCTATATGTTGGAGCTGATTTACCTCAGCGGTTGCCGCCGTGTGTGATAAAACTTTTACCAGCAACTGTGCGGCCTTTCTGATTAAATTATAGTCCTTATTAACCTCAACACTAAGAATGAATGTTTATTGCAGCGCTTCCATTCAACCTTTTGCTGCATAAGCTTGCGCTAAATCATAAAATACCATCCCTTGCTCAAGCCACGGGCTTTATCTATAGTCTTGCCCTGTCCACCCTGCATAGAGAACCGATAATGTCTCGACAGTTTCCCCATACGCGCATGCGCCGAAACCGCTACTCCGAATTTTCCCGCCGACTGGTACGCGAAAACGAACTTAGTGTTAATGATCTGATTTATCCGGTTTTTGTGCTCGACGGCAACAAGCAACGCCAGGAAATAGCCTCTATGCCAGGTCAGTTTCGCTTGTCCATCGATGAGTTGGAACGAGAGGTAGAAGAACTACTCGAACTTGGCGTTCCTGCCATTGCCCTCTTCCCCAATATCGACAGCTCGCTGAAAACCCCCAAAGGCGAAGCCGCTTTCGATGAAAACGGGCTGGTTGCGCGAACTGTGCGCCAGATAAAAAGCCGCTTTCCCGAAATGGGGATTATCTGTGATGGCGCGCTGGATCCCTATACCACCCACGGCCAAGACGGGATTATTAACGAAGAAGGCTACGTACTGAACGACGAAACAATTATTGCACTGCAGCGGCAAGCCCAGGTTTGCGCCCAAGCCGGAGCCGATATCATTGCGCCGTCCGATATGATGGATGGTCGCGTAGGCGCTATTCGCTCAGCCCTCGATAAGCAAAATTTCATCAACACTCAGATCATGGCCTACTCCGCAAAATATGCCTCCGGTTACTACGGCCCCTTTCGCGAAGCCGTCGGCTCGGCAGCAAACTTGGGCAAAGGCAATAAATTTACCTACCAAATGGATCCGGCCAACAGCGATGAAGCACTGCAAGAAATCGCCCTCGATTTAGCCGAGGGCGCAGATATGGTGATGGTAAAGCCGGGTATGCCCTACCTGGATATTGTTCGCAGGGTAAAAGATGAGTTTCACGTACCCACCTTTGCTTATCAGGTAAGCGGCGAGTACAGCATGCACAAACTGGCCATTCAGGCCGGCGTGCTGTCCGAAGCCGTGATTATGGAATCTCTGCTGTGCATAAAACGCGCTGGCGCAGATGGCATACTGACCTACTTTGCCAAACACGCAGCAAAAGCGTTAAAGAACGGCGACTGAGGCCCTTATTCGGCGTACCAGCTGCCATCCGTGTTACGGCGAATAAACAGCTGCGAATACCAGTAGTAGCGGCTTTGGCCCGCATGGGCAGTACAGTTGTAACGGCTTCGTCCAACCGCTAATGGTCGTTCGGCCCGCGTAATAATGCTGGAGCCCCTCTTCTCCACAGGAATGCTCCCCTGCCCCGAAGCAAAGCACTGAACCACCCCGGCAAACCGGAAGAAAGGCGAATTGAGCGTTAACTCTGGACGCACCTCACCACTGGGCAGCTCCGGTTGAGGCAGGCTACGCCCAAACGAATCCTTTGCTAGCGCCTTAACCTGAGGAAACGGCAAGCTGTAAACCTTTGTAGCAAAGTCTTCAGCATTGCCATAAGCACCACCAAAAGGAAAGCGTGGAATAGCCTGTGGATGGCTGGAGACCGCCATCGGCCCGGACTGCTGGCCAAAGCCCAGATACCCCTCTGCAGCAAGCATTTCCAACATGGCAGAATCGTACTCACCAAAGGGATGGGCAAACATTTTCACGCTCTTGCCTATTTCCTTTTTAATACGCTGTTCGGCAAAAGTTATTTCCTGCAGGCGCCGCTGCTGCCACTGTTTTGACGACTCACCTTCGCGCTGACGAATAAAATGTGGGTGGCTGTCACTGTGGTTGGCAACCGTTGCCCCCGCCTTAGCCAATTCCCGCAACTGCTCCCACGACATGTAAAGCGGATTGCTTTCATCGTGAGGCTTGCTGTTAATAAACACCGTAAATGGCCAGCCTCTGCGCTTTAGCAGCGGCCAGGCATGCTGATAGATGGAGCGATAGCCATCATCAAAGGTAATGATGATGCTTTTATCCGGTAAGTTAGACCAGCCTTTACCAGTCTTTTGTTGCATACTAGACAGTCGCTCGATGGGAAGCACCGTGAAACCTTGCTCCTCCAGAAAACGCAGATGCGATTCAAACAGGGCTGGAGAGATACTGGTAGCCGCTGGGCTAAGCGTCGATATGTGGTGGTACTGCAAAACGACCAGGCCATAACTGTTGGACGTACATAACAATAACAGCAAAGAAACGACAAGAATTCGAAGTTTTTGATGGAGACCGTCTAAACTCATAATGTATACATGCCTAGATTCATTTACGTGCCAAACTTACAATAACATTGCTCTGAAACAGCATTGGTACCGTTTTCAACACAGGTCATTCATGCTCAAAAACAGCCCCACTCACGCTAAACAACACTATAGAGCAGCTTTAGCGTTACGATGGCTAGTGTTCATGACCATTACGCTAAGCTCAAGCCTTTTCGCACAAAGCTCAAACCTTTCAGATCGAACCGATATCAAATTCTGGATTGGTGGCATGAGCCCGGCGCTGAGAGAGTATCAATCGGATTTAATTATTTCTGTTTTGGATAAAACGCTAAGCGATTACCCACCTTATAGCATCAACTTCAATCGCCGCATTATGAGTGCACAAAGATCAAAACTGGAGACAGAGCGAGGCACCAACATTCACGCGCATTTCTCTACCGGGTGGGTAGGAAGCTTTGTAAATCAAGAGAATGTTTTTCTTCTGGACTACCCCTACCTGAAAGAGCGTCTGGGGCTGAGAAAATGCATAACCTTAAAGGAGTTTTTACCGCGCTTTGGTAAAGTACGCCATATAGACGACTTTAAAAAACTGCGCATAGGACAACAGCGCGGCTGGAGTGACAGTAAAGTTTACAGCCACCACAATACCACGGTAATTGAATCGGTGGACTACAGCAGCTTGTTCGATATGCTCGAGCACGATCGTTACGATTGCTTTCCGCTAAGCGTGCTGGAAATTGAGAAAGCTATGGAAGAGCAACTGGGAAAATACCCAAACCTGGTCATTGTTCCAGACCTCTATATTTTTTATCCTATCCCACTCTATCCAAGCGTATCTAAAAACCAGCCACTGCTCGCTAAACGGCTCACTGCAGGCTCAGAGCGAATATTGGCCGATGGCAGCTTGAATACATTGTTCGACCGCCACTTTAAATACAGCGACAACGCTCTCAATCAAGCATCGTCCAGAATATTCATATTAGATAACCCCTTGATCTCACGGGAGCAAAACCAGGCCGTGATTACACGCTTTAAGAGCAACCTAAAATAACCTTAAGTCACCGTCAGGTTCTTCATCCAGTATCGAAGGCCAACACGTATGCGCACAGGAACAAACTTGGCAATGTCTTCCACATAAGTGAGTGCATAAATCGTTAGAAACGGTACGCCCACCCAGAAAATGGCAAGAAAATATATCGGAACGCCGATTACCCACATAACAATCGAATCGGTCAGAAGCACAAAGCGATTATCCCCCCCCGCACGCAATACACCGAGAATGCGGATCATATTTAATACTTTCACCCAAATCAGCAGACAAAAAATCGCCAGGGTATCGAAAAGCAGCGCCGCCGTGCGAGCATCCAGCTCGCCAAAAATACTCACCACCCAGGGGCGAGAAAACCACAGCACTGCGCTGAGCGTCACCACAAGAACCATCGTCAACTTGTCGAAAAAACGGTGCAAGGCCCAGGCTTCATCATTTCTCGAACCACCCAGCGCTCGACCTATCAGCACCGTAGAGGCATTGGACAAACCCACAAATAGCGAAAAAAACAGGCTTTCGATCGGAACAATAATACCCATAACCGCCAGCGCATCGGTACCCGCATAGCCCGTCAGCACATGATAGGTGGCGTTGCCCACGCCCCAGATAATATGATTGATCACCAGCGGGGTAGAAAAAGCGACGAATTTATTCAGCTCCCTCGTATCAAAAGCGGCAACAAAATGCTGCTTTCTCAGCGCAAAGCCGTGTCGAGAGCTGTACAGCCAAACCAGCGTTGCCAGCAACTGAATCGTACGGGAAATTAATGTACCCCAGGCAGCGCCCTCCACGCCCATGGCAGGAAGGCCCCAGTGGCCGAAAATCAACAGATAGTTCAACAGCACATTCAAGCCAGCAGCCAGCGCACCCATCACCAGCGGCACACCGGTATTACCCAATGCTCGCAACCCCGCCTCATAGATCACAATCATCTGCGCCAGAAGCAACACCGGGGCCGTAATCATCAAGTAACGCGCTGTTAGGGCGGTTACTTCCGGGTCTGGATTAATCAGAGGAACCCAAACCTCACTCAAAAACCCAAAAGCCAGCGTAAACGGAATCATCACCCCCGTGCCCACCATCAGGGTAAGAGCAACGGTTCGCTGGCATGAGGGGAAATCTTTAGCTCCGGTGTATTGCGCCACCAAAATACTACAGCCAGCACCAATACCCGCCATCAACACCAGCAACAAAAAATGCAACTTCGCAGCCAAGCCGACCGCCGCCAACGCCGTGGGGCCGAGGCTGCCGACCATCAGCACATCGGCCATCCCCAGAAAGGACTGCAGCATCATCTGTGCGGCAACGGGCAACGCCATAGCACCAACAGCGCCCCACAGGAATTTGGGGCTTAAAACAGATGAGCTTTTGAAGCCCAGCAATGAAAGAACAGAATTTTTAAACGATTTTGCGGCCATGACAACTACCGGCGTAGGAAATAATGTGAAATGTGTAAAACTATCCTGGCACCTGCCAGATGGCGGACACTATAATGAACAATGGTCTACCTGGCTATGTTTTAACCTATCAACAACATGTTCAAAACTATCATTAGGGAGTTACCGTGCAAGAGTGGGAAGACCTGTTAGAACTGGGCCCCGAGTGCCACGAACGCTTTCTAAATACCGATAATGTCCCAGAGCTGCGCTCACTGGCGGTAGAATTTGCCGGGGTATCCCAGCTGCGAGGTCGCTACTGGGTTGCCCGCAAGGCACCCGAGCACCACACCTTACTATTTACCACCGAAGGCAGAGGTAAATTGCTTACGCCTGCGGGCGAACAAGCCATAGAAGCCAACACCCTTACCCTTCTCCCCAAAAACAAACCCTTTCACTTTTCTCTCGATTCCGATCGCTGGGCAACCGCCTGGTTTTGCCTGGACGATGCCGACCAATGGCAGCACCTGAATCGCGAGCCGAGCGATATCCGCTATTGCGCTGTCGCCGCCCCCATTTACTACCTGCTCTGCCAGCTCTACTACGAGCCCAGCAGCAGCATGCGTAAATCTCCCATCCGACAACTAAAGCAGTATTTAAACCAGGCGCTGGGAAAACGCCCCAGTCAAAGCCGCAGCGAAATGGACCAAACCCGCCGCCTGGAAGGTATGTTTAACGAGCTTCAACAGCAGCTACACGTAGACTGGACCGTTGCCGATATGGCCAGCCGCATACACTACTCTGCGCCGCACCTGCACCGGCTCTGCCAGCAGGTTTACGGACAAAGCCCAATGCAACGGCTAATCAGCCTGCGCATCGAGCGCGCCCGACAACTACTCACCGATACCAACTGGCCGCTGGTACAAATCGCCAATACCGTTGGCTATCAAGACGTTTTCAATTTTTCAAATCGTTTTAAAAAGGTAGCAGGTATATCCCCCTCCGGGTATCGGCAGCAACGGGTTAAAAACCAACATAGCGAGGCAAAACAGCCCTAGCAGAAAAAACGCCTACCTACGCACAGGCCTAATTTCGGCATTTTTAAATTTCTTAATATCCGTGGCCATTGGTGTAAAATCTCGCCTGGCTTCTTTTCTGCCACTTCGGGATCACTTATCCAATCGCTAGATGGTCTATTATCAATGGTGTTTTTATGCCCGCCCCTAGGGCAGAGGGCAAGTAACTCAAAAAGCATCGAAGCCATAATTACGCATTTTTTATAGGCGTTTTTTTACAGTAACCAAGCCACCCTACGGCAAAAAACCCTAGTTCTTCAGCACTGTACGTTTATTAACGTTAACGAGATGACCAACCAATGAAAGAAGTCAAAATTTCAAAAGAATTTGTTGAACTCTACAAAATATTAAAATTTGAGGGGCTTGCTTCCAGCGGCGGCGAGGCAAAAACCGTAATTCACGATGGGCAAGTGTTGGTGAATGGTGTTGTAGAAACCCAAAAACGAAAGAAAATTGTTGCCGGTGACACTATTGAATTTATGGACACTACATTAAAGATTGTGCCGCAATAAACATCAGGCCAACACGCTCCAGTTATCGGGGTGTTGTTGTGCAAGCTAAAAATTAAAGTACGCGTGAGACCTAAATTCTATGAGCGATAAGCAGAAAAACAATCCCTTGCACGGCGTTACACTTGAGAAGGTTTTAACCCTATTGGTGGATCGCTATGGCTGGGAAGGTCTGGCTGAGCGAATCAATATCAATTGTTTCAAGAGTGAGCCCTCTATTAAGTCGTCTCTAAAGTTTTTACGTAAAACGCAATGGGCTAGAGACAAGGTTGAGCGCTTGTATATATCAACATTCGAAAACTCAGCCCCGCAGTAATATTTATTAACGGTATAATCGCCTTTTTTGATCGAGAGTTATTCATATGCACGTTACCGAAAATACGGTTGTCAGCTTTCACTACAGCCTCAGCGAAGCCGGTGGAGAAGAGCTGGAAAACAACCGCGATTCTGTCCCCATGGCCTATCTCCACGGGCATGGCAATATACTCGCAGGGCTGGAAGAAGGCATGGCCGGGCTCGCAGTCGGCGAGAAGAAGTCCATCACCCTGCCGCCCGAGCAGGCCTACGGCCCGCGCCGCGAAAACGCCTCGCAAAAGGTACCCATTAAGCATTTAGCGGGAAAGTACAAACGCCTGCTACCAGGTATGATCGTGAAGGTTAATACCGAAAAAGGTGTTATTAATGCGAGCGTAATTAAAACCGGCTTAAAGATGGTAACGATCGATACAAACCATCCATTTGCCGGTAAAACCTTAGCTTTCGATGTCGAAATTATCAGTATCCGCCCGGCAACAGACGAAGAAATAACCCACAAACATGCCCATGGTGAGGGCGGGCATCATCACTAGCGATCAGGCAAACCCAATCAAATCCAGGTCTGCTCTGCCTGAACCAAAACGTTTATTGGCAAGGCGCACACCTTAGCCCTTAGCAAAGACGTGCAACGTAAAAAAGGGTGTTTTGGGCTCGCCCTTCGGGGCTTCCTCGCCCAATTGTTCAAAAAGAGACAGTGCGGAGACAAGGAAGGCCCAGAGGCCAAAATAACATTAAACTTAATCAGGGTTTTCTTAAGTAACCTCCCCCTCAAAGCAGGCAGGTTACTTCAACAGCTCATGACACGCGTTGAGAAAATTCAATTTATAATTTGATTGCACTTATCGAGTGCTAATTTGAAACGCGCGACTTAATTCAGGGCGTTAATGCAAACAATAGGCTTTAAACCACAACAACCGAATTATCCGCACCACAGCTGTTGGGCACGTATTTATCCGCATCGTAATCATTTTCCCATTGCTCGCCATCAAGGACGTAGCGATACTCGTATTCCTGCCCTGTCTCCAAATCTAAAGTCGTCGCATAGGAACCATCTTTTTGTTTACGTAGAGGCGTGGTTGAATAGTCCCAACCGTTAAATTCCCCTGCCAGATAGACCTTTTTGGCGTCTACGACAAGTGGATCTGGCGCGATAAATTTTACTTTACACACGGGCTTAGACTTTAAATAACGCTTGTTCAAACTCATACCAAAAGCTCCTTGATCGAAAAGAATGGCTAAACTCTAGCACCAATTAATCACACTACTGAGTGTTGAGCAGTATGCGCTAAAAATCAAAAATATGGACCACAAAACAATAAAGATGTCGTCTCGATTTACGACATTCATTTACGAGCAATATTTTTGCCAACGTTTTTCGCAACTTAAATAACGGTAAAAACCTGAAAAGTGTATTTTTCTTCTTCGCCATAGCATACATTCGCTTGCGTTAAACGCTACCCGCTGTCGCCACGTCAACAAACTAGCGAGGCCAACCGTCTCTGAACGTTAGACATTCACGCTGACAAGGCGAGGGCGACTCACGAGATATTGTCAGAGACCACTCGACGTTGCTTGGGCTTTATTAGGGTAATGAAAGACCTCCTCATTTTGCTTTAACATTAGAATTACCTCTCCCAAACCCACGGCACAAAAACAAGGTCCATAACGTCGTAAAAATTGACAACTACCGGCCGCCAAGCCTTATGTATCAAGCAGTTCAGGGAAATGGTTTACTACTTGCCTTCAACTCACCACCTCTTTTTTAGCTACAACAAACAGTATAAGGAATACAACATGTTGAAATGCAAAATAGCCGCGGCTTTAGTCGTAGCGACCTTTACCGCAACGGCGCATGCCACTCCAGTCGTAATGGAAGGAGACTATGTATACACCGCAGTGAGTGACAACGGCACCCTCGGTTACGGTGGTACAACTTCTCCAGGCATCGTGCACGATGCAAGCGGTACAGGATCCTGGCCTATTGATGATTACCTAACGCCAGGAACCCCATTTGAAGGTTTTTATGTATCATCAAATGAAACGGGCATCCTAGGTAACAACAACGATGACCTTTCCAGCATCGGCATGACCTCAATAACCGACACTTCCGGTATTAGCGCTTACGACCAATCTGTTAATTGGCAGGGTGCATTCAACGCCCTCTTCGCGTTGGAAACAGACACTTACTACAACGATGGAGATGAGCGCATCACGATGACAACAACGCTAACCGCGTTGGCAGATTTGACCGCTGTAAGCTTTCTGCGCGTTTTAGACCCCGATCCCGATCGAATTACTCATGGTTCATGGTCCCGGTGACGCAAGCAATGGCCTGGCTGCAGAAGACTGGGTACACTCGGAAGGAACGGGAACCGGTTTAACCATCGGCCTGTACTCAGATTCCGCGGTTGCTCATAACACTGGCGTATCCGACGATTGGAGCATTGACCCTCAGTTTTACTTGAACGGTACCGACGAAGGCAATGGTGATCACACCATCGGCCTCGCGTTTGATATCGGCGATCTGCTCGCAAATGAAGTCATCACGTTCACCTATAGCTATGTTATGGGCGATAGTTTAGAAAATGTCGATATTCCCGTTGATGTTCCAGAGCCTTCTACACTCGCTCTGCTTGGCCTTGGTCTGGCATCTCTGGGCCTGAGCCGCCGCAGAAAAGCGTAAAAATAGTCCACAAATACTTTACGCAGCCCGAAATGCCAGCGCCTTGCTGGCATTTCTTCTATTGAAGCGCCGCTATGCGAACATTCGGCACATTACCCCCTCCCCTACGACTTACACCCCAAGCGCGAGATCGGCCAGGAACATCACGCCGTAGCTGTTACAATGGCGGCCCATTTTCATACGAGATACGACTATGACTCTTTCCCGCACGCGCATGTCGACCCAAGGTCCCGAAGTTTCCCGCTTTATTGCCGGGTACTGGCGATTAAAATACTGGGGTATTAGCGATCAGGAATTAGTCAGTTTTATCGAACAGCATCTGGAGATGGGCATCACAACCGTTGATCATGCAATGGTATACCGCAGCGAGGAGCCTTTTGGGCGCGCACTTAAGATCAAGCCAGAACTGCGTCAGTCGATGGAAATCGTCAGTAAATGCGGCATTCGTCCTGCGGGCTTCGGCCCTATGGGTGCCAAGGCCGTCAACCATTACGACAGCAGCAAAAAACACATTATTGCCTCCACAGAGACCTCCTTGCAGCATCTGGGCACCGACTACCTCGACGTACTGCTTATCCACCGCCCCGATTACCTGATGAACGCAGAAGAAGTCGCCGATGCCTTTCAAACCCTTAAGCAAGCGGGCAAGGTAAAGTATTTTGGCGTTTCCAATTTTTCCCTCCACCAATTCGAACTGCTCAATGCCCACGTTAAAAGTTTTACGCCAGAGGGCTTGGTTACCAATCAAGTAGAGTTTTCCCCGTACAATCTAGATGCGCTGGATGAAGGGTTTTTCGAGCAGGCATCGCTGAATCAGATCACTCCCATGCTGTGGAGCTGCTTGGCCGGTGGCCAACTAATGCAGCCCGAAGACGAAAAGGGCAAGCGTATCCAGCAAGCCTTGCAGATCGTGGCAGACGAACTCGGCTTGAACGAGCTGGAACCGGTGATTTACGCCTGGGTACTTGGGCTACCCTGCCCCACACTCCCGTTACTTGGCACCAGCAAAATCGAGCGCTATAAAATTGCCCTGCAAGCGCAAAGTATTGAGCTCAACCGCGAGCAGTGGTACCGCATTTGGGAAGCCTCCAAAGGTCACGCAGTACCCTAGGGGCGGCTACCTTTAACAATGCAAGAGACTCCGCTGCAAATACTGCAACATACCTTTGGCTACGACAGTTTTCGCGAGCCACAGGAAAGCATTATCGACTGCTTATGCAACGATGGTGACGCACTGGTCATTATGCCGACCGGCGGCGGTAAATCTCTCTGCTATCAAATTCCCGCGTTGGCCCGCCCCGGTGTCGGTGTCGTTATCTCACCGTTAATTGCACTGATGGAAGACCAGGTAAGCGCCCTGCGCGAGCTGGGGGTAAACGCGGGTTATTTAAATTCCACGCAGGATTGGGAAACCACCCGAGAAACAGAAAATGCCATTCGCAATGGTGAAATCGACCTGGTCTATATCGCCCCAGAGCGTTTAATTCAGGAGCGCACAATAGCGCTATTGCAGCAATCTCCCATCGCACTGTTCGCCATCGACGAAGCCCACTGCGTCGCCCAATGGGGCCACGATTTTCGCGCAGACTATTTAAAACTGAATATTCTGCACGAACTTTTCCCACAGATTCCCCGCGCCGCCCTAACGGCAACCGCCGACGAACGCACACGCGCCGACATTATCGAACGCCTTCAGCTGAGTGAAGCACAACAATTTATCAGCGGCTTTGACCGCCCCAATATTCAATATCGCATACAACAAAAAAACAAACCGCGAACACAACTGCTACAGTTTTTGCGCAGCGAGCAACAGGGCAACGTCGGCATTGTCTATTGCCTGTCTCGAAAAAAAGTAGACGACACTGCCGAATGGCTGACACAACAGGGTTTTAACGCCCTGCCCTACCACGCGGGAATGAGCGGTTCCAATCGCCAGCACAATCAAACCCGTTTTTTACGCGAAGACAACATTATTATCGTTGCCACCATCGCCTTCGGAATGGGCATCGACAAACCCGATGTACGCTTCGTAGTGCACCTGGATTTACCGAAAAGCGTGGAAGCCTACTACCAGGAAACAGGCCGCGCCGGGCGCGATCGAGAACCGGCAACAGCGCTTCTACTTTACGGCCTGGAAGATATCGTCAAACTACGACAAATGATGGCCGGCTCGGAAGGCAACGAAACGTTTAAGCGCCACGAGCAACAGCGCTTAAACGCCATGCTCGGCCTGTGTGAAATCACAACCTGCCGCCGCCAGGTGTTATTGCGTTATTTTGGTGATGAACTGGCAGAACCCTGCGGCAACTGCGATAACTGTATCGACGCACCCGACACCTGGAATGCCAGCGAAGCCGTACAAATGGCCCTAAGCTGCGTGTATCGCAGCGGCCAACGCTTTGGAGCCGGGCAGCTAATCGATATTTTACGCGGAGCCGATACCGAAAAAATCCGACAGTTCCGTCACAACCAGCTAAGCACCTACGGCATCGGCAGCAAGCTATCCATCAGCGAGTGGCGCACTATTTTTCGCCAGCTTATTGCTCTCGGGTTGCTGGGTGTCGACAGCGAAGGCTATGGCACCCTGCAACTAACCGAAGCCTGCCGCCCGATCCTACGCGGCCAAGACACTATTTTTCTACGCCGCGAAAAAGCCACACAGAAGGCCGCACCCGCGCGCAAACGCGTACTGGATATCGCAGAGGAAGATATGGGGCTGTGGAATGCCTTACGCCAATGTCGAAAAGAGCTGGCGGAAGAACACGGCGTGCCTCCCTACGTAATTTTTCACGATGCCACACTAAAAGAAATGCTGGAAAAACGGCCATTAAACGATTACGAAATGCTATGTCTTTCCGGTATAGGTGATCGTAAACTGGAGCAGTTTGGCGAGGCCTTTATTGAGGTCATACAGGAATTTGAATACCAGGAATAATCACGGCGACGCGGCATAAGGCTTCGATCTGCCCACTCCATAAAAAAGGCCGCACCATGAAAACCCCACTGCTTGTTATTACCGCCTTTATCGCGCTCGCCAGCCAGCTAACACTGGCAGCGGAAAAACCCGCTATTAGCGCAGAGCAAGACCACCAGCAAATGCTCAAGCAACTGGGCATAACCAGCATCCGCCGCGGTGCCGACGGCAACCCCAGCTCACCTCACGCGGCGAATTACGACGAGAGCAAAGCCAATGGCAATATGCTCTCGCTGCCGCCGCTACTGAGCATGGCCAACGGCGATCCGGTTGCAAGCGCACAGCAATGGTGGCAACAACGACGTCCCGAGCTGCTCGAATTATTCGACAAAGAAATCTATGGTCTCACACCGAAGCAACTCCCCTCTGTTGAATGGCAAATAACCCATACCGAGGAATCCGAAATTGCCGGTATCAAGACCATCACAGAAAACATTAGCGGCCGTGTAGACAACAGTGATTACCCCGCCTTAGAGGTCGCCATCAAGCTCAGCATTACACGGCCAAAACAAACAAAACAAGCAGTACCACTGATCCTGCAACACAGCTTCGACCCAGCGCTAATGGCCAGGTTTACGAAAAACTTTAGCGAGCAACAACTAAAGGAATTTCGCGGCGGCGACCCCACTTGGCAAGAGCAAATAATTCGCAAAGGTTGGGCTTACGCAGAGCTTATCTCCACCAGTGTGCAGGCCGACAACGGTGCAGGCTTAAGACAGGGTATTATCGGACTTAAAAACAAAGGGCAAGCCCGTAAGCGCGGCGACTGGGGAACCATTAAGGCCTGGAGCTGGGCGGCTGGCGAAGCGCTGAATTATATCGAGACGCGAAAATCGATCGATGCAAACAAAGTCGCAATTGCCGGCCACTCTCGCTTTGGTAAAACAGCCCTGGTCACAATGGCCTACGACCAACGCTTTGCCGCAGCGTTTATAAGCTCCTCCGGCGAAGGCGGCGCAAAGTTATGGCGACGCAATTTTGGTGAGCAAATCGGCAATATTGCAGGCAGCGGTGAATACCATTGGGTAGCGGGAAATTTTATTCGCTACGCAGGGCCGCTAACGGTAACTGACCTACCCGTGGATGCGCACCACTTAATCGCCCTGTGCGCGCCCAGGCCCGTATTTATCAGCTCCGGTACAGAGGGAGATCAGTGGGTAGATCCAAAAGGCATGTACCTGGCCGCAGAATTAACCCGCCCCCTCTACCAGCTACTGGGGAAAAAGCCACTGAGTGGAACCGATTATCCGAAAGTGGGTAAAGGCTTACTCGAGGGCGATATCGCCTGGCGACAGCACAACGGCGGACATACTCCAGGGCCAAACTGGAAATATTTCCTACAATTTTTAGATCGATCTTTTTAGCGCTCAAGCTAGCTAACAAAGCTCACCTATCATCAGGTTACCGAATGTTAAATGGAATTCATCACGCGGCAATAATTTGCTCTGACTACAAAGTTTCAAAGAACTTTTATACCGCCGTTCTGGGCTTGGAAATTGTGGCTGAAAACTACAGAGCTGAGCGGGACTCCTATAAACTAGACCTGAAACTACCCGATGGAACCCAAATTGAACTGTTTTCTTTTCCAAACAGCCCATCAAGACCAAGCTACCCAGAAGCACTAGGCCTTCGCCATTTGGCCTTTGTCGTAAACTCCGTTGAAGACGCGGTGGAACATTTAACATCAAATGGAGTCTCTTTTGAGCCCATACGCGTCGATGAGTATACCGGTAAAACATATACTTTCTTCAGTGATCCAGACGGCCTTCCTCTGGAACTATATGGGCAATAGCACACCATAATCACCCGGCCAAACACATCGTTTATACCCGGCAAGCGCGATTATTTCCGGCGCCTATGTAGCGGTGAACACTATCTATAATGCTGGCGAAGAAAAATTAACTTGCGAAAAGTCATGCATAGAAAAACCCAGGCACTCCAAAGAGACGCTTTTGCTCACGCACCCTTAAGCGCTCTACCCCGTTCATTCATTTGCGATGCGAATGCTGGCCTCATGCTGTTATATTTTATTTTAGCTCCAGCGTGGGCCGATGGATGACCCTTCCTGTAGGCAGATGACTCACCCGTGTAAGCTACTGACCCAGCCGTGTAGGGTGCTGACCCACCCGTATAGCTGGGGGAGCTGTGCTGGCATTAGTTTTGCGGGCAGGCTTCGCATCGTGAAGGCAAGCCACTTTCGTACCCATATTGAGTGTAAAATGGTGCTGTCGCGGTCGCAACACACTGCTCAGCCGATACCGAAGGCCAGGGGAATTGCTAAGGGCTACACCACTAGCGTTACCATGAACGTTTTGGGCTCGGCCTGGAATGAATCAGAGGTTTCCTTGCAAGCGGTTGAAAGCTATCGGTAAAACGGGGTTTCAAAACCGGTGGAGAGCTAATAGATTGCCAGGCTGAAATCTCGAGCCAAACCAGAATGCCAGGAAGATTGTTTTCGATATAGCCTCGCTTACCATCCCCTAATTGCTCTGCCGGTCAGGCCAATCAGATTGAGCTAGTCTTCCTGCTTAAAAGGGTAAACCTTTGGGCGTCGGTCGCTGTACTGGCTATGCTTAAGATGGCTTTCCCTAGAGCACGCGAGCGCCTACTTGCGCCTTAGGTTTTATCGAAAACCAAACTACACTATACGACCATAGAGAATCAGTACATGAATGTCACGATTAACGGATATGTAAACTATATCTGCAACAGCTGTAGTCAATCATATACCGTCGAGGGTAATATTTTTTCGTTTAACGAAGATACGAGCCCAGAATCAGAAGATGATGAATACATACGCTATATCTCGCACTTTAATACGCCCTGCGCATCGTGCAGCAATAAAATACTTTTTAAACTGGATGTATGGGAGCACCCTGCAGCGGTAGCTAATTATTCCTATTATTCAGTAGAGGGTGTAAGCGACATACAGTGTGAATTTACTATCGAGCACTATTTCGACACCGAAGTATCTGGAGCGGATAACAACCAATATGAGCCAGAACCAGAAGCCGTAAGCGAAGACGAACTTGATGAAGATGAAGATGAAAACTACGACGACATAGCACCGATCGAGAGTTACACCGATAACTATGACGATGAAGACGAATATTGAAACGGAATAGGACGTTAACCACTAAAACGTCGACTCAATAAGCAACAGAAAGCCACGGATAAAAGCCTCTATAATCCCCAAGATCGATTTTTTCGTACGGCAGCTTTAGAGAAGCTCTGATCAAATCCAAATATGTCCTGGTATCGCGTAGAACATATTTGTGATTTGATCAGAGCTTCTTTTTACTGGAAAAATTCCGGGAACACCGTTTCAAATTCTTCGTTCATCTTCGCGCGCGTTCCCTTGCCCAAAAATTCATCCGAAAATAGAGAGATCTTGCCATATAGTTTTTGCATGATCTGTAAAGGTGTGATGTCGACTAAGGTATTATCGGCCGGAGCGAATTCCAAATCTGAGCGATCAAGGGAAAATACTCTTGGGGTCATGGCTCGCCCTCGGACATACGCATTTACTTTTCTATCCAGATCGTCAAAATCCATATCAAAAACCTGTTCAAAGGCATTGTCCACTTCCGCGCCTTTCTGAATCAACGCCAGATATTGGTACATAAGATTCCGACGCTGTTCATTCGCATCAAAATAATGCACAACAGCTGCCGATCGCGCATAGAATTTATCGACAAACATATTGTGCTCCCTACTGCTCCGTAGACCAACTTTGAGGTCTTCCTGTGTAACCTTAAAGAGCGATTCGGTATCGACACTATCATAGCGCCTGCCACTACGTGCCGCAGGGCTGAAAAAACCACTGCGCAAGGTTGACAGGTTGCCCAAAATAATTTGATTGTTATTTAGCGTGTAAGAGCCCAGATATTCGGCAATGCCTTCATTAAACCAGGGCGACGAAATGAGCTTTCGATGAGAATGGCTCATCAGCAGGTGAGCCAGTTCGTGCAGCACCACCAAGCGTCCCCAGTTCTGACCCTTATCTGCCGAACGGAATTTATCGGCACGCGCAAAAATCGCGCCGCCCCTTTTACTGCTTAAA
The DNA here is from genome assembly GCF_014211975.1 of Teredinibacter haidensis. Classification (NCBI taxonomy): domain Bacteria; kingdom Pseudomonadati; phylum Pseudomonadota; class Gammaproteobacteria; order Cellvibrionales; family Cellvibrionaceae; genus Teredinibacter; species Teredinibacter haidensis. The sequence continues at coordinate 4,415,331 of NZ_CP060084.1, read as the reverse complement.
AAAATTCCCACGTAATCCCGCGGCATTCCCAGTGCGCGAAATACGCTTTCATTGTTGACTAAAACGATGGGGATTTTTTCCGCCAGTTCAATTTCACCGAAGCCGAAAACATTAGATACAAGGTAGTGGAAGTTTTCCAGCTCTTGCAGCATCGCAGAAGCTTGTTTTTCTGTAGCATTGGAGATTATAGAAAAGCGATCGTTTTCTATAACGATCCATTCTTGAGCGACTAATTTTTTAACATTAACACTCGCGGCAATGGCCGAATGAACAAGCGAAAGCGACAGGCATATAATTATTATGTTAAGAGCTTTCATTCACTAGCGTTAAAATCGAGATCCGATATTGAGCTAAAAAAATGGCCGCACTCGATGTGCGGCCATATGACTATTTCAACTGAAAGCCTGCTGTCGACTGGGATATTTCCACTTCATCTGCATTCATATCCACATCAATATCGGCAAATAAAGGCGTAGACAAGTAGCGCTCGCCAGTATCGGGCAACATACAGAGGATATTGCTGCCATCTGGCGCATCCTTCGCAACTTCCAACGCGGCGGCCAGGGTAGCACCAGCAGAAATCCCGACAAATATTCCCTCCTGCCGAGCCAGCTGCTTGGAGCACGTCATCGCCTGCTCGCCGGTTACCGGAATGTTTACATCGAAGTAGTTTTCACTAACGGCATCTTCCACCAACTTCGGAATAAAATCTGGCGACCAGCCCTGAATGGGGTGTGGCGCAAAACCTGGATGCGATGCTGCGGGCGAACCGTCCGGGTGGCGTTCCTGCTTAATGCCACTGGCAATCTGCGCCGCATTGGCCGGTTCTGTTACTACAATTTTTGTGCTGGGGCTTTCCTTGCGCAGAACACGGGCGACACCTTTTAAGGTACCGCCGGTTCCGGTGCCGGACACCCAATAATCCAGGGACGTATCGTCAAACGCCGCCAGTATTTCGCGCGCCGTTGTATTTGAGTGCATGTTGGGGTTGGCTTCGTTTTCAAATTGTCGCGCCAGGAACCAGCCATTTTTCTCTGCCAGCTCCTTGGCCTTGTTGACCATGCCTGTTCCCTTATCCGCAGCAGGGGTCAATATCACTTTGGCACCAAGAAAGCGCATTAGCTTGCGTCGCTCAACACTAAAAGTTTCCGCCATGATAATCACCAGCGGGTATCCTTTTTGCGCACAGACCATCGCCAGGCCTATACCCGTATTGCCACTAGTCGCTTCCACAATCGTTTGGCCCGGTTTCAAATCACCGGATTTCTCAGCGGCTTCAATAATACCCAGCGCCAGACGATCTTTAACCGAACTCATAGGGTTAAAATTTTCGGCTTTTACATAGATATTGACATTAGCTGGCGCTAACTTGTTGATGCGGATAACCGGCGTATTGCCGATAAGCGATAAGACATTTTCATGGCGCTTACCCATAATGTGCTCCTTAACAGAAAAATTCACGACCGGATCGATGTCAGCAGGCGTTGACGAGCCTCTATTCACAATGCCCGCCCATTACCGCTGTACATCTATTTGTTATTTATGGCCTGTATATTGGTAATTCTCCAAACGGATAAAACATTGTAGCCCAATCCGACCTGATGATGTCACCAGCCCCTGGCGCAACTCGGTAGCCAATATGGCTGATTAGGCAGTAAAAGCACTATCTAAGGTTACTCTTCACCGCTATAATGCGCGCCTTTTAACCAGTCGCCTCCAAAAGAGGCTGCCTTCCGTTGATTTTTAGAGGCCCCCCCTGTGATAGATAATCTGCGCAATATCGCCATTATTGCCCACGTAGACCATGGCAAAACCACCCTCGTGGACAAACTGCTAAAGCAGTCCGGCACCCTGGACCGCAAAGACGAAGGCGCTGAGCGCATCATGGACTCCAATGACCAGGAGCGTGAGCGAGGTATTACCATTCTGGCGAAGAATACCGCCATCAACTGGAACGGCTACCGTATTAATATCGTAGACACCCCAGGGCACGCCGACTTCGGCGGTGAGGTAGAGCGCGTTCTATCGATGGTTGACTCGGTACTACTACTGGTAGATGCCGTTGACGGCCCTATGCCACAAACCCGTTTTGTGACCAGTAAGGCCTTCGAAAAGGGACTGAAACCTATTGTTGTTATCAACAAAGTTGACCGTCCCGGCGCGCGCCCCGACTGGGTGCACGATCAGGTATTCGACCTGTTCGACCGACTCGACGGCGACGAAGAGCAGCTGGACTTCCCCATGATCTACGCCTCCGCCCTCAACGGCTACGCTGGCCTTGATCTGGACAATATGGCTGACGACATGACACCGCTGCTACAATTGATCGTGGATCAGGTAGCGCCCCCCAAGGTGGAGATCGACAAGCCCTTCCAAATGCAGATTTCTGCGCTGGACTACAACAGCTACGTGGGCGTTATTGGTATTGGCCGCATTAGTCGCGGCAGCCTCAAACCCAACCAGCAGGTTGTGGTGCTCGACAAAGACGGCAAGTCCCGCAAGGCTAAAGTATTGCAAGTAATGGGCTACCACGGCCTTGAGCGTGTCGATACCGACGAAGCGACAGCAGGTGATATCGTTTGTATCACGGGTGTCGATAAGCTCAGTATCTCCGATACCCTGTGCGACCCCACCGCCCCTGACCCCATGCCTCCTCTGAGCGTAGACGAACCTACCGTGAGCATGACCTTTCAGGTAAATGACTCGCCTTTCGCCGGTCAGGACGGTAAGTATGTTACCTCGCGCAATATCAAAGAACGCCTGGAACAGGAGCTGATTCACAACGTAGCCCTGCGGGTTGTTCAGGGCGACACTCCAGACAAGTTCAAAGTTTCCGGTCGCGGCGAGTTACACCTGAGTGTTCTTATCGAAAATATGCGCCGAGAAGGTTTCGAACTGGGCGTATCCCGCCCAGAAGTCATCCAGAAAGAAGTAAACGGCGAAATTCACGAGCCTTTCGAGCAAGTGGTTATCGATGTTGAAGATCAGCACCAGGGTTCCATTATGGAAGAACTGGGCCTGCGTAAGGGCGAACTGACCAATATGCAGCCCGACGGCAAGGGCCGCGTAAAACTGGAATTCTTAATTCCCTCGCGTGGACTGATCGGTTTCCGAGGCCTGTTCCTTACCCTCACCTCTGGCTCCGGCATTATGACCAGCATCTTCGATCACTATGGCCCAGTTAAAGCCGGCGAAGTTACCAGCCGCCAGAACGGCGTACTGGTTAGCATGGTGAAAGGCAAGACTCTGGCTTACGGCCTCTTCAACCTGCAGGATCGCGGCCGATTGTTTCTGGGCCATGGTGCGGAAGTTTACGAAGGGCAGATCGTGGGTATCCACTCCCGCGATAACGATCTGGTCGTCAACCCCACCAAAGCCAAGCAGCTTAACAATATTCGCGCTGCCGGTACGGATGAGGCATTGATCCTTACGCCGCCCATTAAGCACACCCTGGAGCAGGCGCTGGAGTTTATCGAAGACGACGAGCTGGTAGAAGTAACACCCCACTCCATTCGTTTACGTAAAAAACTGCTTGCAGAAAATGAGCGCAAGCGCGCGAAAAACGCTGCAAAATAAACGATAGACCTTGAATAAAACGCCCGCTATATGCGGGCGTTTTTGTATCTAGCCAAAACATCCTGTAGGCTGGTACATTCTTCAAACAAAAAAATAAAAGCCATGCCCCATGCCATCAATCTCAAGCACTTTACCTCGCTTATTGAAAACGAACTCAACGAACTGAAAACACTTAACACTATTTCCCACGAAGGCGCAGAAACCGTCGAGCTGGACCAATCAAAAATCGGTCGCCTATCCAGAATGGATGCCCTGCAACAACAAGCCATGCAGGTTGAACAAAATCGACGCAGAGATTTAAAAATTAAACAGCTACAGTCTGCCCTGGTACGGATTGAAAACGATGATTACGGCTGTTGTTTGGATTGTGGAGAAAAGATAAATATAAAGCGTTTGGAGATTAGTCTCGCGACGCAATACTGTACCCAGTGTGCCGACAAACATTAACACCTAAGCGAAACCAACTGAAATATCAAGAAGCAGATAAACTCGTTCTTTCGCAACAATCCTCTTATCAAACCTCATTATCTACACAACCTTCTGTCACAAAAAACATTACCTCCGAAAAAATTTTTCCACCAAAACTCTCTCGTCCCATATTTTCTATTCCGTTTTAAAATGAAAATAATTTTTTAGCATAATAACGGCACCGCTTATTTTTCTAGGCGATGCGACTGTCACTCCAATCAACTAGATCAGCGACATCTCTAATAGTTTTCCGTTACTTTTTAAAATTTTAATATTTTGAAAATGAAATGTGCGTCAAACAATGTCGACTGGATTTACATTTTTTATACTTGCAAAAAATGTAGGGAAAAATAAGGTGCTGTTTTATCGGCTGTTTATTTTTTGAGCACTTTAATTGCATTAGGAAACGCTCAAATTCAAGCGACTGAATTACGCGACTAACGTCTAGCTGTTTTTAACGCTTGTTTTTTTATTCCACTAAAAGCTAACAATATTTTTTGGCTTGTCGGTGCAAACAGAATCTAGAACCAAGGACGACTCCCATGAATAGATTTAGTACCTATCTTACCGTTTTTTTACTCTTACCTCTCTGCGCCCATGCAGTCCCCACATCCTACGATTTATCATTTAATACCAGCGGCCAAAGTATTTGGGATTCGGGTGATTCCTATTCCCTTAATGAAACGGCTTTTCTCGGGGCAGAATGGTCCAACAAAAGTGTTTCGGTTGGCGGAATTGCCGGAAGTGCCAACGAAAGGGTACCTGGCACGGGTGGAACTATCCCAAACCCTTTGTATGGGCTTTGGTTCGTCTGCAAAGAGACGATCAATATTTTCTGCGGCGATAGGCCTTCAGAGAATTTACCCAATCCGATACCGGCGGCCTATATCGATACACGAACCGGTGCAACTGTTTCAGGTAACACCAGCGGCAAGGTTGGAATTGAATTAGGTCTATCTATCGACAGCGGCTCAGTCGATGCCACCGTTTCCTATCGCGCGGAATTGGATATTCCCGATAAAACCAATGCTACCGTTGGCGAATATTTTAATTTCAACCCCAACAGCACTCTCGCTGGCACCAATACACTCGACACCAGTTTTTCAACCATGTCCCTTTCTGCGGACGCCGTAATGCAGTTGTCCGGCAGTGTCAGTGCTACCGGCTGTATTATTGGCCCAGGATGTACCACCGGCGGCAGCTCCTTTAATATCAATGAAAGAGCCAGCATTCTGTCGTTTAACGAAGATGGCTCAGGTGGTGTTGAAGTCTTTGGTCTTCCCCCTTCGTCCTTTGGTCTACCCTCTCCTGCCGATGGATTTCCTTTAGCGTTAGACGTAGCAGGTTTAGCTGAAATTACGCTGCATTTACCACAACCCAATGCCAGTGGTGGCGCAAATACAGCAAGCCAGACACTGCAGGCAAGCGGCCAGGATGATTTAGTCGATTTAATCGTCGATGTCGATAACGTCATTGCCACTGCGGCAGGCGTGCCAGGCCTTTTTGGCAACACCCAAAACATTCCGGTACTGGGCGAAATTGGCTACGATATTATCAATGTCGAAATGGGCCCAACGATCGATTTACAGCAGGATTTTGAATTAACGCCAACCCTGTATGTTGAACTGGTGTTCGATGAACTGGTTCAGGTAGGCGGTCAATGGATATCATCGCTATCTGCTGCCTGGGATGATTTACCCGATATTGCTTTTACTGCAGGCATTACCACCGTCACCCCAACATTCTATCTGATATCGCAGCTCAGCAACGAAACGCTACTGGATTTCGACTTCGATTTTTCTATTGATCTTCTGCAAATATTTTATGACTTCGGCGTATTGGGCAGTAATAGTTTTGGTATAGGCAATGTACTGTCTGACTCACTGGATATGTTTGACTCGCCGGATCTCTATGCAAAAAGCTTTTCACTTGGTGGGTTTGAACGAATGATTGGCGACGCCTTTGTTGTTGACCTTAGCGAAGCAGATGTACCAGAAACCGGAAGCTTGCTACTTTTCATTAGCGGTATATTTGGGCTTACGTTATTTCGCAGAAAGTATTCGTAGTACTTTCTTGATCTAGTCCCCAATTGTCAGCGACCTGAATCGCGCAACACTCAGGTCGCTGCTTATGCTTACTATTATTAATGCCAGAGAGTTTTTATGAAGAAATTAATATTTTTCGGGCTAATGGTATTATTGTGCAGCCCCTCAACATTTTCTGCCGACAAGAACAATAATTTTTCTCTTAAAGGTGCGGGGCTTCTAACCTGTTCCCTTTACAGTAAAGAGCGGGATAGTAAATCGGAGGTGTACTTTTTAATCGGCGGCTGGCTGGAAGGTTACGTATCTGCCTACAATCAGTTTTCCCCCGATACTTACGATATAACGTCCTTCGAAAACACCGAGCTACTAACAAAAGTACTAGCGAACCACTGTGAAAACAACCCAAGTGATCGCATTTTCACCGTCTTTAATTCGGTACTGACACAGCTACATAAAGATAGAATCAAGGCCATGTCGGACCAGGAGATTATTACCATCGGCAAGCGCAAAACGCACCTTTACAAAGTGACTATCAACCGAATTCAAAATAAGCTAAAACAGAACGGTTTCTATAAAGGCATCGTCGATAGTAATTTTTCCGCAGCGACGATTGCAGCACTCTCGGAATATCAAAAAAGTATTCAGTTTGAATCAACCGGCTTCCCTGATCAAACAACGCTATGGCGTCTGCTGCGCGACTAATTGATCGACTATAACGATCGAACTGGAATTTGATCCGCCAATACCGGCATGTAGCCCAGACCTTCAATTACGGACTGAATTTCAGCTAAACTGCGCTCGTCGCTAATATCGAATTGCTTTAGCGCTTTGGCACTGTTTTCCGAATAACCGCCGGGCTGTGTACTGGCCTCTGCACTTAAATGGGTTATTCCCAGAGGCAGAAGTGCATTGCGCATGGTTGCAGATTCCCGCGTGGAAAGCACTAACTCGACATCGGGAAAGCATAAGCGAAACGCCACAACCAGCTGAATAAATTCCCTATCCGTGACTGGGCAGGGAATATCAAACGCAGAAGCACAGGGGCGCAGCCTCGGAAAACTAATACTGTAGCGCTGTTGCCAGTATTTTTTTTGCATCGAGTGAAGATGTTCTGCCAGCGCTAGGGCATCTTCCCGCCAGTCGGCTAGACCAAGCAGAATGCCCATTCCAATTTTATCGATACCCGCCTTGGCAATCCGCTCTGGCGTATTTAAGCGCCAAGAAAAATCTTGCTTCTTTCCTCTCTTGTGAACAGAGCTGTAGACGTTTTTATTGTAAGTCTCCTGATAGACCACAACACCATCCAGGCCTGCCTGTGCCAGCTCCCGATACTCCTGCTCAGAAAAGGGTTGCGATTCCAATAGCAGGTTAGCGAAGTGTGGACGAAGCTCTTGCAGTGTTTTACAGAAATATTCGAGCCCAATTTTATGCTCGGCCTCTCCGGTCACCAGCAACAGGTGCTCTACATTTTTTTGTTTTAACGATTCCACTTCGTCTTCAAGTTGATGCGGCCTAAGCCAAGTTCTCTTGATAGGCGCATCGGCAGAAAAGCCGCAATACGTACAGATATTGGTGCACAAATTACTCAGGTACAACGGTAAAAATAACTGCAGGTTGGCGCCAAAGCGCTGAAGGGTTTGCCGGTGGCTACGCTCGGCCATTTGCGGCAAATATTTCGCTGCTGTCGCAGAAAGAAGAATAGGAAGATCGTGAATATCCAGATGTTGCTGATGCAAAACAGCCTCGACCTGTGAACTATCAATATTGTTAGATTTCCACCGCAGCTTTTCAGTAAACGCTTCACTTACACTTACACTCACAGCAGTGCTTCCGCAAATGTCGATAGCGGGCTGGTGGCGTGGGCGGTAAAGCTTCGCCGGCCCAAACCACTCTCAAAGGCCAGCCTGCCACCTTCGACTGCCATGGCAAATGCCCTGGCCATTTGCACCGGCTCTTCTGCGCTTGTAATGGCGGTGTTTACCAGTACCGCGTCAGCCCCCATTTCTAAAGCTTTTGCGGCATCAGAAGGCGCACCCAAACCGGCATCCACCACCACGGGCACCGTACTCTGCTCTAGAATAATACTGAGAAATTTTTCCGCTACCAGCCCCTGATTGCTGCCGATAGGAGCAGCCAGTGGCATAACGGCGGCGCAACCTGCCGCCTCCAACTTTTTACACATAACAGGATCAGCGTGAATATAGGGCAGTACGATAAAACCTTCTGCAACCAGAGCTTTTGCGGCCGCCAACGTTTCAACCGGATCGGGCATCAAATATCGCTGGTCTGGATGTATTTCAAGTTTTACCCAGTGCGTTCCCAATAGTTCCCGCCCCAGTCTCGCTAAATAGATCGCTTCTTCTGCATTGCGAGCACCGCTGGTATTTGGCAGTAGATTCACGCCCGATTGCAGCAGCGGCTGAGTAATGTCTTCAGCGCCCTGCTGCCAGTTAATACGCTTTAGCGCTACGGTCACCATTTGGCTGTTGCTGTCTTTGACGGCTTCGCACATTTGCTGAACAGTCGAAAATTTTCCGCTGCCCATAAACAGCCGCGATTGAAATTGCTTGTCTGCTATCGTTAAGCTCATGATCACCCTCCTGAAACCGCCTGAAAGAACTCAATGTTATCGTCGTTATTCAGCTGAGTTTCCGGCCAATCACGTCTAACGATAATGCTGCCATTAAGCGCGGCGGCAATCCGCTGTGTACCAACGGCCTGCAGATCGATAAGCTCCTGAAGGTTTTTACAATCCGTATGCAACACTTCATTATTCACATATATCTGCATAGAGCGCCTCTTTGTCAATATTGGCCGTGTATTTCATGGAATGAAATATTTCACTATATTTACGAATCGTATCGGGTAGATTTTCGCTTTCCGTAACAGACCGAACAACGGCAATACTACTTACACCACAGGACATAACTTTTTCGGCGTTCAACAGGTTGATTCCACCAATGGCAACAATTGGAAAATCCCGCATCAAACTCGCATACTTACTTAAACGCGATAGCCCTTGAGGAGAACTGGGCATTTCTTTGGTTGTGGTTGCAAAAATATGCCCCAATGCGTAATAACTGGGTTTACAGGAAAGCGCGACACTTAGCTCAAAAAAACCATGGGTGCTTATTCCCAAGCGCAAACCGGCGTTTACGATAGTTTTCAAATTGGCCGTTTCCAAATCTTCCTGACCGAGATGAACACCATAAGCTTTGAGGTCACAGGCCAGCTGCCAGTGGTCATTAATAAACAATTGCGCCTCTGCCTCTTCTGCGTATGCGATTGCCTCCGCCAACTCGCACCGAAGATTCTTCTGCGATACCGCATTTTTTATTCTTAGCTGGATTGTTCGCACGCCGCAATCGATCAATTTCTTTACCCACTCGAAAGAGTCCACAACAGGATAAAAACCCAAAGGCTGTTTTAACGACGGAAATGTAATATCCCTATTGACCGCTTCACTATCGAAAATCCCATCCCGTTTTTTTGTTTCTACAGCCATCGGCCATACACCCGAATTCCCTGGCCATCCTTTGTGGCTTACCGAGTGATTGGTACTTCCAATTTCATCTGTCAGCAATCCATTTCGCACATAGGCGATTGCTTGGGTAATCGCGTCGGCAAGGTGAAACCCCTGCGCAGAAAAAACCGTAATTGCCGTCGCCAATGTGCAACCCGTCCCATGTGAATTTATCGAGTCAATTCTCGTATGTCGCCATAACTTGCAACCGCTATTGCCAAACTCATAGAGACAGTCGGCCAACTGTCCTTTGGCAATTTTTTTCCCCGTCACTAATACCGCTCTCGCGCCCGTGGTGGAGAGCTTTTCAATACCACCCAAAGCGTCTATTTCGTGTTTATTGGGTGTTATCAGTTTGCAGTAGGAAAATAGTGGCGATAGATCTACTTTACCCACGGTAAGACCATCCTGGTTACTCGCGATCTGTACCGGATCTAACACCAGCTCTACCGGGTTTTTCTGCAACCACTTGGCAATTACCTCTACTTGTTCCTGCGTTGCCACAAGGCCCACCTTAATCAGCTGTGGACGTCCATCTTCGAGCAAGGTATTCAATTGCTGCTCTACTACTCGCGGATCAACCGCCTGTACCATCGCAACCTGTCGAGCCGATTGCGCAGTTACCGCAGTAACAATAGTGCAGCAGCAGGCGCCGAGATCCTGCGCTGTCAGGAGGTCGGCCTGAATGCCCGCGCCCGCGCGGCTGTCTGAACCACCAACGGCCCAGATTAGTGGGGCACCGTCTATCGCCAAATTGGTGTCATACAGACTCAACATCTTTTTCGGTTCCTAAAGCTTGGTATAACTCGCCACCAGAAGACAGAAACTGCTCCGCTTTATTGCGTAATCCTTCATGTTTTTGAACGGCATCGCGAATATCCTGTGATATTTTCATTGAACAGAATTTCGGCCCGCACATGGAACAAAAGTGAGCACTTTTTGCCTGTGGTTGCGGTAAAGTTTCGTCGTGATAGGCTTGCGCAGTTTCCGGATCGATAGACAGATTAAATTGGTCCTGCCAGCGGAACTCAAACCGTGCACGGCTGAGCGCGTCGTCTCGAATCTGGGCGCTGGGCAATCCTTTTGCAATATCCGCTGCGTGGGCAGCAATGCGATAGGCGATCAAGCCCTGTTTAACATCTTCTTTTTCCGGCAGACCTAAATGCTCTTTAGGCGTGACATAGCACAACATTGCGCATCCCTGCGACGCAATTAATGCCGCGCCAATACCTGAGGCATAGTGGTCGTAGCCGGGAGCAATATCGGTAATCAACGGGCCGAGCGTGTAGAAGGGCGCCTCGTGGCAATGTTTTAATTGCTCGTCCATATTTTCCTGAATTTTATTCAGAGGCACATGACCCGGCCCTTCTATCATGACTTGTACGTCGTATTCCCAGGCGATTTTTGTGAGTTCACCCAGGGTGCGTAATTCTGCGAACTGCGCTTCGTCATTGGCATCGGCAATACTTCCCGGGCGCAGCCCGTCGCCAAGTGATAACGACACATCGTAGTCTGCACAGATCTCACAAATTTCTCTGAAGTGCGTATAGAGAAAATTCTGGCTATGGTAGGTCAGACACCACTTAGCCATTAGAGATCCACCGCGCGAAACAATGCCGGTAACGCGGTGCTCGGTCAGCGGCACATGCTCCAATAACAACCCCGCATGAATAGTGAAATAGTCCACCCCCTGGCGCGCCTGATCAATCAGCGTTTTACGAAAAACACCCCAATCTAAATCAGCCACATCGCCACCGACTTTTTCAAGCGCTTCGTAAATGGGTACGGTACCAATGGGCACCGGCGAATTACGTAAAATGGTTTCCCTGGTGAGCGGAATATCTTTTCCCGTGGAGAGATCCATGACGGTATCTGCTCCCCAGCGAAGCGACCACAGCAATTTTTCTACTTCGATTTTAATATCTGACTTAAGCGCCGAGTTACCGATATTGGCGTTTACCTTAACGCGAAAATTCCGGCCGATAATCATCGGCTCTGCTTCGGGATGGTTGATATTAGCGGGGATAATTGCCCGCCCATCGGCAACTTCCTTTCGCACAAACTCCGCGTTAATCGGCCCCTTGGGGTCACCCAGATTTTCGCGCAAAGCAATATATTCCATCTCCCGCGTAATAATGCCACGGCGCGCATAGTAGAGTTGTGTTACGCCACGATCAACGGCGCGTTCCCGGTGTCGCTCGCCGAAACTTGAGTCGGAAGTAATTAATTTCGCAGCAACGGTATCGCCTCTCGCATCAATCCAGCTCTCTCTAAGTGATGTGATACCTTTTTCGATATCAACGGATTTACGCAAGAATTCGCCCGCCGTATCGTAGACAGGAAGGTCGCCCTCTTCAGTGTGAATGACCCGTTGCGCCACAAACGCAGAGCATTGTTCATCGCCTACATGACACGGTGATGAACCAGGAATAGATAGTTTTTCGAATTGAGACATTACACACCTCCCATGTGGGTGAAGAATAAACGGGAGGTATAGAAACTGAATGAGGAAAGTTTGAGTTGCAGATACGCTGTTAAGATTTTCGCCCTATGCGGGCAGGAAAAATGGTTTATATGTATCTGTAATTCTTGTTCCCTTCGCAGGCATTATCCTGATCAGGTGGTACGGATTCTGTCTAATGACAGTCTCAGCTCTACAGCGCTCCGACAAGTTCGAGCTGGAGTATACGCTAAGGACATACGCATGAAAAGGGTGTGCTTCGCAGCTAGAAAAAAGGGCGAATATCCCTAACAGCGAGAGCCCCCAATAAAGTTCCATTGTGCTGGCCAAACTTCCCGCTACAGTTATTGATGGAATATGATACCAAAAACACGGCACCGCTATCCTCAACACAGTTATCTCTTGAGCAAGATCTTTTGATATTTTCTGGCTTTTTTATTTCCTTATCACTAGGCGAAAAAAAATTTGTGCACTTATCTCCGACAAGCTTTCTACTCTCGCGAAAAAAATATTTCGCCTAATTCATTTTTCACTTGCGCGCTACTCTAGAGACCTGGCAACGATTAACTTGAAAAAAATTTAGTTGCATAGGCTGAATCAACAATAAGACTTGTGGCGCTTCCAGGAATATTCAACTGCTCGTCCGCCACGTACCTCTCGCCGCCCTTTATCAACAGCATCCTATGCTGTCATCAGTAGGGCGTTATCTTCATTTACGAACTGATCGAAAACTATTTTTTGTGATTAAAGGAGAGCGTTTTAGAATTACTGCCCCGCCGTAGCGAGACAGAACACGAGGAAAGGCTGCGCCACTAATTTAACTTTCTCGCGAGTTACCAGCAGCCAGACCAGCGGGGAAACTGGCCTGGAGTTAAAGACAGCGCCCTATGCTTCAGCAAGCTCAATAGTGTTCTCTTGCGGGGGCAATTCAGTCAGCTCACCTTGCTGATCTTTTGCTATCAACATATAAATGGAGGGCACAACAAAGAGAGTAAATACGGTTCCGATCGCCATTCCACCAACAATGACCAAGCCGATGGAGTTTCGTGCTTCGGCACCAGCACCGGTGACGAGCACCAGAGGAAAGTGACCCGCAACGGTCGCAAAGGTGGTCATTAAAATGGGTCGTAATCGGGTAGAAGCAGACTCGCGCACGGCGGCAAGTTTACTCAAGCCCTGCTCCTGTAATTTATTGGCAAACTCCACCAAGAGAATTCCGTTTTTGGAGACCAGACCAATCAGTGTTACCAGCCCCACCTGCGAATAAATATTCAGCGTGGTGGTGAATCCGTCCGTCCAGAAGCCCATGCCCGGCACTGGAAACTTAAGGAAAGTAAAAATGGACGCACCGAACATCGCCAGTGGAACCGAGCCAGCCAAAATCACAAAGGGATCACGGAAGCTATTAAATTGCGCAGCCAGCACCATAAATATCAGCAGCAGCGCCAACATAAAGGCCGGAACAAACTTATTACCTTCGCGACGTAATTGGCGGGATTCACCGGTGTAGTCAACCATATAGTCGCTGGGCAATATTTTCGCCGCCTCAGCTTCCAGGTACGCTAATGCGGCATCCAGTGATTGCTGAGGAGCACCGCTAAGCTTGACAGCGTTGAGCTGCTGGAAGCGATTCAGCGAGCGCGGCACTGTATTCTGCCTTATTTCAGCCACGGTACTCAGCGGTATCAGCTTACCTTCGGGACCGGTAATAAAAATATCGTTGAGTTGTTCCGCGTTTAAACGCTCACCGCGCTTAACCTGTGGAATAACCCGGTAGCTGCGACCGCCGATATTGAAGCGATTGACGTAACCACCGCCGAGCATCACGCCCACATCGGCTCCCACCTGCTGCAGACTCAGCCCAAGGTCGGCAACCTTGTCACGATCAATAATCAGTTCGGCTTCGGGTACGTCCACCTTGGTATCGATCTGAGGCGGGAAGGCGAACATGCCGCTGGCTGCGGCTCTCTGCTGTAATTGTTCGGCATATTTCAGAATATCTTCCACTTCGGCGGTCGCAGCAATCACAAACTCTACCGGCATACTGCCACCACCGGGCAGGGCGGGCGGCGTGATCGCGAAGACGCTCAAGCCACTGATATTATTCAAATCACCGGTTACTTCCGGCAGCACCTCAAATACCGTGCGCTCACGCTGATCCCAAGGTGTCAGCAATAAGCCGCCAATGGCGCTACCCGGTGTGGTTATCTGGAAAGTCATTTTGCTCTCGGGCACAGCCAACAACTTTTCGTTAACCTTTGCAGAATAGATACGCGTCTGATCAACCGTAGATGAGGATGCACCCTCCCCAATCACAAAGATAAAACCCTGATCTTCGTTTGGCGCCAGCTCTTTTGGCGATTGCATAAACATAGCAACCGCCAGAATACTCAGTACCGCCCACACTAGGTAGACCGCACCACGCGCGCTCAGCGTTACATCCAGCAAGCGCATATAGCCGCGACGGACCTTGTGGAAGGCTTCGGCAGCGGTGTGGGCAAAGCCTTTATCTTCGATACCCACGGTCAACAGTTTCGAAGACATGACCGGTGACAGGGTCAGCGCAACAATACCGGAAATCATCACCGCACCGGCGAGCGTAAAGGCAAACTCCCGAAACAGAGAACCGGTAAGCCCGCCCTGTAAACCAATAGGCAAATAGACGGCTACCAGGGTAATGGTCATGGCGATAACGGGGCCGACCAACTCACGGGCACCGAGAATGGCCGCCGTCATGGGCGTCTGCCCCTCGCTGATATGACGCTCGACGTTTTCAACGATCACAATCGCATCGTCGACCACCAAGCCCACCGACAGAACAATTGCCAACAAAGTTAATAGGTTAAGACTGAACCCGAATAATTGCATAAGGAATATTGCGCCGATCAGCGATACGGGAATGGCAATAACCGGGATGATGACCGAGCGCACCGAGCCCAAAAACAGGAAAATAATCGCCACCACAATCAGCAGCGTTTCACTGAGGGTTTTGACAACTTCACTAATGGAGCTTTCAATGTACTCTGTGGCATCGTAACCGATGGAGGCATTCATTCCCTTGGGCATACCTTCACTCAGAGCGTCCAGCTCAGCGCGCACTAGCTTCATAACATCCAGCGTATTGGCATTGGGCATCGGGAAGATGCCCATAAAGGTTGTCGGTTTGCCAGAGAGCATTACTTCGGCATCGTAACTTTCCGATCCCAGCACCACGTCTGCTACATCGCTCAAGCGTATCAGCGCATTATTTTCCGAGCGCAGCACAAGATCGCGAAACTCCTGCACGGTGTTCAGGTCCGTATTAGCAGAAAGGTTCACCTGTAAATAATTGCCTTTGGTACTGCCCAGCGCGGCCAAATAATTATTGGCTGACAATGCTTGGCGAATCTGCACCGGTGTAACGCCGTAAGCGGCCATACGGTCGGACTTGAGCCAAATACGCATGGCGTAGGTGCGCGCACCCAACACATCAGCCCGCTGCACCCCCTCAAGCGCCGAGAGACGAGGCTGCACCACGCGCACTAGGTAGTCGGTAATCTGGTTGGGCTCGAGAATGTCCGAGCTAAAACTCAAATAGGCGGAGGCAAAGGCGCTGTCAGCGGATTGCACATTAATAATCGGGACTTCCGATTCTGGCGGCAGATCGCCGCGCACCTGGTTCACCTTTGACGTAATTTCCGACAACGCCTTGATGGGATCGTAATTCAATTCCAGTTGCACGTTGATCGTAGACATTCCCTGCCCGCTCTGGGAGGTAATGTAATCAATACCATCGGCTCCGGCGATCGCCCTTTCCATAGGTGTGGTAATAAAGCCCCGCACCAGCTCGGCGTTTGCGCCAATGTAGGCGGTGGTAACGGAGATAACCGCGTTATCGTTTCGCGGGTATTGGCGCACAGTGAGCGAGCTAATAGCCTGAATACCGGCAATAATAATCACCAGATTCACCACTATCGCCAACACCGGGCGACGAACAAAAATATCAGTAAAAGCAGTTTTCATAATTCAGCCCTTGGTTAATACGTTAACGAATCAGGAATCTTCTGGATCCGGATTCAGGCTGAAATCGGGTAGGGCTTCGTTGTTAATGATAACAGGAGCACCATTACGCAGTTTGAACACACCCGTGCTTACAACGGTATCGCTAGCACTTACGCCCGCCGCCACTGCAACGAAGTCACCACGGGTTTTGCCCAGGCGCACAAATTGCTGGCGTGCAACCTGCTGCATTTTGCCGCTCTTTTCGTCTTTCTCTTCTGCGATGACAAAGATGGAGTCACCAAAGGTTGCATAGGCCACAGCCGTTACAGGAACAGCCAGTACCTGCTCGGTCTCCGGCAGAACAACCCGGAGGTTAGCGTACATACCGGGCAACAGGGAGAGGTCTTCGTTGGAGAGACTGGCCTGCACACGCACGCTGCGGGTAACGGGGTCGATCTCTGGGTTTATGGCGCTGATTTTGCCGCTGTATGCCTTACCGGGGACCGCATCGGTCTCCAAACGCACCTCTAGCCCCAGCTGCAGCATCGACAAATCACGCTGCGGTAAGGAGAAGTTCACGTAGATGGGGTCCACCGCCTGTAACGAGACGATGGAACTACCAGTTCCCAGGTCGCTACCCACATTGATCAGGCGTATACCCAGGCGGCCGGCGAAAGGCGCCTTAACCGTTTTTTTGTCGATACTGGTACGAATATTATCAGCTTGAGCGACGACTTCTTTGTAGCGCGCCTCGGACGTATCGAACTCGGACTTGGAGGATACTTTTTTAGCCAGTAGGGCCTCAATACGATCTAGGTTGGTTTTCGCCAACGCCACAGACGCTTCCGCCGCGCGCAGCTGAGCCTGCTCCGAGGAGGTATCCTGGCGAATAAGCACATCCCCGGCATTCACTTCGGCACCAGCCTTAAACAGAATTTCCGTTACTCGACCGGGCATATCGGCGGTTACCACCACCCCCTGCACGGCCTCCAACGTCCCCACTGTATTGAGCGTTTGCTCCCAGGATTGCTCCTGCACCGGCATGGAAGAAATAACGGTCAGAGGCATTACCATGGTTTCTGCCATTTTATAAAGACTGAAAAATTGCGAACCCTTAACACCTACAATCACTAGAACAATGCCCAGCAAACCAGCGATAGAAACCAGATACTTCTTCATAAAATGCCATTCCTGTTTTTAGCGGCCGGGCAGTATACCCGCCGCATTTTCCGTTTACAGTCAAAACGTATGGAGCTGTATACATCACTGTAGCTTAAAAAAAAAGGCCGCATACTGCGACCCTTTTGGAATTGTTCGCTTTAGATGTGCTACTGAGCGAGCAAATCCGCATTAATGACGTTGGCGTGCTCACGAATTATTTTCAGAGTGCTTTCGTCGCTGGCAAATACGGAATTCAAGCCCTGAGGCTCCTGGGGAGGATCGCCCACGAAGGTTTTATCGCCCGTGCGCCAAACCGCATCATCGTGCAGCGCCTTACCATAACCACCCCAGGCCCAAAAGTTGGAACCCACAAATGGACCGCCACTGTGCACGCTGTGGTTGATTCTGCCAAAGACAAACTCATAAAACTGGTTGCGGTATTTGGTTCCGGACTCGGGAGAGAAGAGCCCCAAGTCACGCTCCAAGCCAAACTCCTCCAACACAATCGGCATATTTAATTGATTCGCCAGATCTACATGACGATCAATATACTCGTTGGCATTTTTAAACGCGTCACCAATAGTTTCTTCCGGTGTCTGCACATTAAACCAGCCCCAGTTTTTCGGCCACATATGGAAGGTCGCATAGTCGATACCATTATCGGCATGCGCGCCGAGAAAACACTCATTCATATCCAAACAACCTGCAACACCCTCGCTACCTACCGATACCAGCTGATTGGGCGCATGCTTTTTAATAAGGTTAGCGGTATTACGAATCCAGTCAAAATAGTAAGGCAAGTTCGGCAAACTCTGTTCGCCATCGCCCGCACGCGGCTCGTTAGCCAGCTGCCAGGACATAATGGTTGGGTCCTCTTTATACAGCTGCCCTGTTACCGTATTGCGACGTTCCAGCAGCTTGGAAATATAGTCATGGTATAGCGCTACCGCTTTTTCATTGCTGTAAAACTGCGAGGAAAACAAGGCGAAGGCTGGCCACGGATGCTCTGGATCACCCAGATTAATAAACTCACCACCGTTTACCCAGCTCAGGTAGGTCACCATTCCGCCTGACCATTCCCAGAAATTATTTAAGTAGATGACAGCTTTCATCTCCCGCTTAGCCATTTCGGCCAGAGCGTAGTCCAGACCGACAAGGATATCTTCACGTTCTATTTCGCCCTTGTGCATAATCGCCGGGCTAACGGAGTTATCCAGCGGCGAGCGCTCGGAGGCACCGAGTAATCGCAGATTGGTAATACCGGTATCTTTTAGCAGGTCGAGCTCGCGACCAAGACGCTCACGATCACCAATATCTTCAGATGTAGAACCAATATAGGAAGCGAACCAGACGTTAGTGCCCACGTAGCGGTAGGGTTTACCCTTCAGGTAAAACTTATTACCCACCACACTGACAAAAGGGCTATTCGGAATCGTTACAGTTGGTTTCTCGGCTACCGGGGCCGACGCATCTTGCTTACCACAAGCAACCAGCAAACTGGTCAGCAGCGGCACTAGCCATATCAATTTTTTCAGTGAGTGCAAACGACTCATAAATCCCCCAGGTTTTTATCTGTTTTATTTTTCACCGACCGCTATTGATAAAAACTCATAGGAGGTTGGTGCTGACAGGGGCTCGATATTCACTAGTGCGACACGCCATCAATACATCCATCTCGACTCGAGACCGACACTTATGCTGGCAGCGGCCTCAGTAGCATACACCGAACCCCCACTTTCAATTTTGCAGGACAAACCTGCGCTTTATTACTCTTCAGCCAGTTTTACAAACAGCTTGCACACTTCCATCATGGCGCGACCGTTATGGTACGGCGCTTTCCAGAAGCCAATTTTGCAATCGCCCACATGCGGCTTATCCAGCGTCGACAACCAGTGCCATTCACCATTTTCATTGTCTTTCTGGTACTGTTTAATAAAGCTCCACGCATTTTCAAACGCCGTGTAATAAGCTTTTTCGTCGGTCAGCTCATAAGCGTTAAGGAAGCCTACCATAGCCTCTGCCTGCACCCACCATACGCGCTCGTCTAGCAGCGTGCTAGTTTCGAAATTGTAGGCATCCAACACTTCACCATTGGCGCCAATACCCTGTTCCAGAATAGTTTTCGCCATAGCCAAAATTATGGGGCGGTAATGTGCTTCCAGCGCTTCATCTCCGAGAGCTTCGACGGCCTCCCAGATCAACCAACTGCTTTCGATATCATGACCGTAGGAAATAGAGGTGGACATATCGCTCCAATCCATGGATTGGAACATGCGCAGGTGATTATTTTCCTTGTTAATAATTTGCGTATCAAAATAACCTAAACAACGCTTCATGGCATTGGCCACAACATCGGAAGGATTGGCAACATAGAGCGCCGTGTAGCCTTCCAGAATGTGCAGGTGAGTGTTCATCGATTTGGGTGAATTCAAATCCTTGTCGCTTAAGCGCATATCTTCCAGCGGTTGCCACTCACGACCAAAGGCTTCCAGATAGCCGCCTCGCTCATCGTCGTGACCGCGCGTTTCGATCAACTCAAAAATTGCCATGGCTTTTTCCAGGGCTTCTTCATTTTGAGTCAGTTTATAGAAAGCACTTAAACCATATATGGCGAACGCCTGAGCATAGATTTGCTTGCGATCATTGACACATTTACCGGTCGCATCCAAGGCCCAATAAACACCACCGTGCTCATTATCGAAGAACTTTTCGGTCAGATAGGCATAAGCACGCTCGGCTGCAAGCTTGTAGTCTTCTTTACCGGTAAACAACGCCGCTTCGCTGAAAAACCAGAGTATGCGGGTGTTCAGGATAATGCCTTTATCAGCATTGAACTGTTTGACATTATCGACACTAATCTCGCCAATAAAACCGCCGTTTTCTTCGTCCGGCGTATTGACCAGCCACCAATCGGCAATTTCGTGTAATTCAGCGCGAATCTCAGATATCAGGTGCTCGCTCATAGGGTTCCTTAAAGGTCCAGATCTTTCATAATTTCGAGGTTTGATGCAATCAGTTTGTTGCGTGTTTGCACCGAAGCCGCAGAACGCAAGCCGTCCTCAGGGGTGTTCATGGCGTAATCCACCAGGCGATCAACGGTAGAAGTCGCTACGTGCATGCGGGTATCGGAAGAGGCGTAGTAAATAAAGACTTCGTTACTTCCATTAACAACCCAGCCGTTGGTGAATACTACATTAGACACATCACCCACACGCTCTTCACCACGAGGCGCAATAAAGTGACCACCAGGACGATGAGTTACCACCCAGGGGCGCTCCAGCTCTGTCATAAAGACGTAGAGTACGTAGCGCAGGCCAGCAGCGGTGTTGCGCACACCGTGAGCCAGATGTAACCAACCCTTATCGGTTTTGATTGGCGCTGGGCCCTGACCATTCTTCACTTCTTTGATGGTGTGGTAGGTTTTACCATCAACAATCACTTCTTCTTTGATCTCAGCATTTTCCATGCTCTCACTCAAACCCCAGCCAACACCGCCGCCGCTGCCAACACTGATAAAACCGTCTTGCGGGCGAGTGTAAAGAGCGTATTTGCCATCGACAAATTCAGGGTGGAGCACAACGTTGCGCTGCTGACCAGAGTATGTAACCAAATCGGGTAAACGCTCCCAAGTAATTAGATCCTTGGTGCGGGCAATACCACACTGCGCTTCTGCGGCAGAGGTATCGTTCGGCTGGTTTTCATCTTTGCGCTCGGTACAGAAGAGGCCATAAATGTAACCGTCTTCATGTTTAGTTAAACGCATATCGTACACATTGGTGTCAGGGCGCTCTGTTTCAGGCAAGGTGATGGGGAAATCCCAAAAGCGGAAACTATCGACACCGTTGGGGCTTTCGGCAATAGCAAAGAAAGATTTGCGATCATCGCCTTCAACACGAACCGCCAGAATGTATTTACCTTCGTGGTACAGAGCCCCGGAGTTGAAGGCGGCGTTTACACCTAAGCGCTCAAGCAACAGGGGGTTGGTTTCCTCGTTAAGATCATAACGCCAATGAATAGGCGCGTGATCAGCGGTAAGAATCGGATTTTGCCAGCGCTGGTAAACACCATTGGACGTAGCTGGCTTATTTTCACGCTTAACTAGCGCCTCGTATGCCGAAATCTTTTGTTTAAGGGTGGATTTAAATTCGCTCATTCGATCTGAACCTCGGTAATTGGTCGAATAAATGACGTACTGGGCCGTCATTATGTCCGATAGATTAAAGGAGTTAGCGCTGTCAGATATCGTTGATTCAGCAATAACTACATAAATATTGGCGGGCGATAGTATATACGAATTGCCACTACCACAATATTGCTCCCAGCCGGGCAAAAACCAATTCCACCCCACTGCTGAGCCCCTGCTCGATCATGCAATACCTAACCGACACACCAACTGCAAACAGCAGTGTAACAAGGGGATATTAGTACCATTTACATCTGACCAGCATATTATTGAAAAGAAAAAGGACGCAAAATGTAATCGGTTACACTCATAAAATCAAGTATAGAGTATAAGCTCAACGGAGCAACAGATTATCCGCCCAAAAAAGGGACGCTACACCAATGAAACAGAAATGTAGCAAGTTACATCAATTTTTCAGTTGTTTATCATCAAATGCGGTAACTATTTGCAAAAAAAGAGGATTTTTATAACAAAAAAGCAACTGCAAATGTAATACTTCTCTTCTGTCGCTGTAACACTTACAGTGACTTCAGACGAAACATTTCAATAACCCAGTATAAGCAGAACAATGTCAAACATTCGTGAAGTAGCCCGTATCGCCGGCGTTTCGGTTGCCACCGTATCGCGCGCGCTCAGCCATCCGGAAAAGGTCTCCGAAGCCAGCCGCAAACGCGTGCAGGACGCTATCGACCAGGTCGATTACCGTCCCAATATGTTAGCTCGCAATTTCCGCTCCGCACGGTCGTACTCACTGGTGGTACTGGTTCCAGATATCGCAAACCCCTTCTTCGCCCAGGTTATTCGCAGCATTGAGTTGCGCGCCCAGAAAAAGGGCTATTCAGTGCTGCTCGGAGATACGCAGGATTCCAACGCTCGCGAGCAGGAATATATCCGCTTGGTGGAAACCCGCCTGGCCGATGGCGTGATTCAGCTGCGCCCGATGTCCGACCAGTTTCACAACGCCAGTAAGTTTAAGTTTCCCTACCTGCATCTGTGCGCAACCGAAAGCTCTCCAGGCCCCTGTATTCGCGTAGACAACGTGACCGCGTTTAAACATATGACCGAATACTTAATTTCTCTCGGGCACAGGCGCATCGGGCTGATCACCGGACTAAAAGGCAACCCACACACAGTAGACCGCTTTAAAGGCTACAAGCAGGCGCTGGAAAACGCCGGAATCCCCTTTGATGAAGCATTGATTGCCGAAGGCGAGTACGTTATCTGGTCCGGGGTCAACGCCGCTAACCAACTATGCAGACTTAAAGAGCGCCCAACCGCAATCGCGTGTATGAATGATGAAATGGCGATTGGTGCAATACAGGCGCTGAAATCCAACGGCCTACAAGTGCCAGAGGACGTGTCGGTAACCGGCTTTGACGATATCGACTACGCACGCTACTGCGATCCCCCCCTAACCACTATCGCGCAACCATCGGACGATATGGGCACAATTGCCGTGGATATGCTATTACGACTTATCGAGGGTGAAACCTTAAGCGAAGAAGAGCACGTATTGCCGTACGATTTCATCTTGCGAAAAAGTACGGCAACCGTAAAAGTGGCGGTGCCTGAATATTAACTCCCGTAGCTATCCAGCTCCATAACTGCCATCAGCAGGTGGTAGAGAATACTGGCCTGGGCGGTGTCGCCCAGCACAGTGCCTGCCTCATCGATCTGATCCACATACAAACCGGCGTGCTCCTGGCTAATATAGACTTCCATCAAGCGATTCGCCGCCACTAAGGCGACTTCTTCCGCGCCCTCACATCCGGCTTGTGCTTGCGCCAGGGCAGCTTTTACCAACTCAGTCATAGGCCAACTGCGCTTGGTCGCATGAATCACTTCTCCGTCTGGGCTGACCGCATCCATCAACAGGCCATCCTCCGCAAAACCATCCGCCAAGCCTTTTTCGTACATCGCATCAGCATAGTGGGACACATCGTGACCACTACAGCGCTGATACCAACGTAACAGCCATACCCACTCCATCATGTGTCCCGGCTCGACAATATCGCCATCCGCCCCATCCAGCAGCGTCCAGTCGTGATTAAAATATTCGCGCAGCACGCCGAACTTAGGATCGAAAAAGCGGGTTTCAAACAGGGCATAGATTTCCCCTGCACGCGCCAGCCATTTGGCATTGCCCGTTGCCTCGTAGAGCGACAATACCGCTTCAAACATATGCATATGCGGGTTTTGACGACGACGGTCCGTATCGTAATCCCCCTCGAGCCAACCACCAGACACCTTACCCAGTTCGGCATCAAGAAAACCCATAATCTTGTCTGCAGATTGCAGCGCATCTTCGTCGCCAAAGGCTTTATAGCGCGCCGCGCAGGAAAGCATAAAGAATGCGTGATCGTAGAGATCTCGCTTGCCGTCGGCGATGGAGTAATCTGGCGCAAGAATATGCACATACCCATGACCGCTGGGGTGCTGACCTTTACCATTGGCGAAAGCGGCAATACCATCAACCACTCGCTTAGCCTCAGCCTTATCCATCCACCCTCTTGTACTCGCCATCGCAAATACAAACATTTGCCTCGCCTGCACCCGCATCCGCGTATTGACACTGGCGTCGGCAGTACCATCTGACAAAAAGCGCTCGTAAGCCGCACCGTTTTTTACATTAACGCCATCACGACTCCAACGCGGCAACGCCTGGTCCTTCACCCAATCAACCCAACTTGAAGCTGCTGCTTGTAATTCTTTAGTAGACATCTCATTTCTCCTGAATAATAAGCTTAAGCGGCGGGCATAGTGGATTAAACACAATCAATCTTCAACTTTTGCGCGACAACACTAACGCAGCGCTTTGCGATTAGCTAAACTAGAGCACAATAAAGACAATATTGGAGACTCGACCATGAGGAAATTTTTACTAATCATTGCCACAGTTATTTCACTTCCTGCACTCGCCGACAATATGCAGGGATTTTACGCCGGAGCCGCAATGGGCTTTGTCGACGGAAACACAGAAGACGCAGCTGAAAACGGCGTCGACTTCCGTAGCATTGAGTTTACCGGGGGCTATAAATACAACAGCTGGCTGGGCGGTGAGATCCGCGTTGGCACGGGAGCCTCCAGCGAAGCTTACACCGTGGGGCAAGGTGACACAGCCTACGACATCAACGTGGATATCGATCACTACGAGAGCATTTACTACCGAGCAGAATCTGCCAATGCCATAGCCAAGCTTTACGGCTTACTGGGTTATTCCAATGTTCAGACAACCAACTCACTGGGGGATGCAAGTGCCAGCGCATCGGAGTCGGGCGCATCTTTTGGCGCTGGAGTGGGCTTTGTGATGAATGAAGACACCAACTTAAATTTCGAATACCGTCAGCTTATAAATTCGTCCGACAATGACTTTAGTATACTCAGTATCGGCTTTGATTATCGTTTCTAGCACGGCAGACACAGAAGGGTTGTCTACGCGGCAACCCTTTATTTCAGACCTTAACGCGGCCAACCAAACATATTAGTATCATTCTCGGTTACCGGACTAACAGACTCTTCCTTATCTTCGTAGGCTTCAAACTTACTAATCCGACCACTTGAAGAACTAACGAAGCAATTCACATAGTGCAACGCTAAACCGGTTCCCTTTTGAGTTGGCGTTTCGACTTTTAGAAAAATTTTGTACAGAAATTCGCGCTGATCAAAACGCGACGAATGATCATCGACCTCCAGTGTTCTCTGTCGCCCCCCGAAACTGCTGTCCGTGTAATCCCGACAGGTGACAACGGCATCAGTAAACGTAATATTCTGATAACCATCTTTACCGGAGGAACCGAAGCCACCATTAGCCATCCGCTCAGATACAAACAACGTAGCCACAACAGACAATATAATAATTGCCAACGCAGCAACAAACACCAGTACATTCTGTTTACGCGATGCGCCACCAGCCATTTTAGTTACTCACATATAGCGCCCTAGAAGGGCTTGTTGACGGGCCTATACACCCCCAAATTCTGCACACCATCATCAAACAGATGGGCAGCATGAAGATTACTCATCACCCCCTTCTCACAGTACAGCAGATAGCGACAGGAAGCATCGAGCTTGCTGAACTCGCCACTAAGGCTGTAAAACGGAATGGTCATCACCTGCTCAGCGGCCAACTTTAAGGGTTTCATTTCCACTTCACTGGGGTGACGAATATCGATTACCACATCGGCATCCAACAGCTCGACCACTTCTTCCATTTGATACTCTGTTTGCTGTAAATCCTCCATGACCGCATCAATCGGCTGCATCCGCGTATTGGCAATCGCCCTCTCCAGAATCCCCATATCGAACCCTGCTTCCTCCGCCACGACCCTTTCCGGCTTCACTTTTGCCGAGGGCTTTACAGAAATGACGCCGCAATATTCAGGAATATTCGCCGAAAAATTCTCCGCACCAATTTCGCGACAAAGGCGAATAATATCCGGCTTATCCATGACTATCAGTGGGCGCAACACCAGTCGGTCTGCAACATCATCGATAACCGCAAGATTCGGAACTGTCTGACTGGATACCTGAGCAATGGCCTCACCGGTTACAACCGCCTGCACGCCACCGCGCTCGGCAATTTGATCGGCTGCCCGCAGCATCATGCGCTTCAGCACAACACCCATATTCGCAGGACCAATTTTTTGCAGGATTTCGGCCACTACATCTTCGAAAGGGATCGAGAAAAAACGCACCCGATGGCTGGAGGAATAGCGATTCCACAAATAAAACGCGATCTCCTTTACACCTAGCTCATGCTGCTTACCACCCAAATTAAAAAAACAGTAGTGCGTGCGCAGCCCACGGCGCATCATCAGATAGCTCGCGACTGTGGAATCGAACCCGCCCGAGATTAACGACAAGACTTGGTCCTGAGTTCCCAATGGAAAACCGCCGAGGCCCGCATACTTGTGCTCCACGAGATAACAGAGGCTATCTTTTATTTCGAGGCTAACAGTGACGTCCGGATCCTTAAGTTTAACGCCTGCGGCCTGGGTATTCTGGTTCAGCCCGCCACCAACATAACGCTCCATTTCAATGGAGGTAAAATCGTGCTGGCCCGTGCGCTTCACCCGCACACAAAATGTTTTACCTCTCAGGCGCTCTGTCCAGGCTTGCAGGGCCAACTCATAGACATCATGCAATGTCTCAAATGGGTGCGCCCGAACGAGAGAATAATTAGCAATACCCGGGATGCGCGCCAACATATCGACAAACTGCCCTTCCACTTCCGGCGTATCCTCCGGCACTCGAACTTCAATTCGATCCCAATCCTGCTGCACTTTGGCATCGGGGTGAAGGCGTTTTGCGAGAAGCCGTATATTCTCCGTTAGCTGCCGTGTCCAGCGCTTTCGAACGGGGTGACTCTTAATGGTGATCTCAGGAAAAAAGCGTACGGTAAATATCATGGAAGGTTTGATCGAGTATCTGTAAAAAGTTTAGGGTGCGAGTATAATGGCCCGCTACTTCACCGCAAGCTCTGTATTTGGAGCGCTTTTTTGGTGCAGTACCAAAACAATGCACCAGTTATGTGCGCCATTTTGCAACAATTTCGTTCACGTTCACGCGAAGCCCTTGTTTTTCAAGTGTTTCACGGCTTCGGGCATTATGGCACATTAATTGCGATTGACGTTCCACTCAATCTTACGTTTCGCTAGGATGTGAGTAGCAATTGCACTTTAAACGGAGCGTTAAGAGTACAAAAATATTTTAATACTCACCTTTCTCAATAACAATATTGGCTTGGGCCATGACTCTGGAGGAATCTCATGTCAGAGCAGACTCTGAATTTGATCAAAGAAAATGAAGTTCGCTGGGTAGACTTGCGATTTACCGATACCAAAGGTAAAGAACAGCACGTTTCTCTCCCTGTATCAGAAGTTGGTGAAGACTTCTTCGAAGAAGGAAAGATGTTCGACGGTTCATCTATTTCCGGCTGGAAAGGTATTAACGAATCAGACATGATTTTAATGCCAGACGACAGCTCTGCGGTTCTAGACCCATTCACCGACGAACCCACTGTAATTATTCGTTGTAACATCGTAGAACCGACTACCGGTCTGGGCTACGAGCGCGACCCTCGCTCCATCGCCAAACGTGCAGAAGAGTACTTGGCCTCTACCGGTTTAGGCGATGCAGCCTACTTTGGTCCAGAGCCAGAATTCTTCGTATTTGACGATATCAAGTGGGGCTCCGACATGAGCGGTTGCTTCTACAAGGTATCTTCCGAAGAAGCCGCTTGGGCCTCAGAGCACAGCTTCGACGAAGGCAACATGGGCCACCGTCCTGGCATTAAAGGCGGTTACTTCCCAGTACCACCTGTAGATTCACTTCACGACCTGCGCGCTGCTATGTGTAATGCCATGGAGCAAATGGGTTTAGCTGTAGAAGTACACCACCACGAAGTAGGTACTGCTGGCCAGTGTGAAATCGGCGTTGGCGCCAACACTCTGGTTAAGAAAGCTGATGAAGTTCAGATTCTTAAGTACTGCGTACATAACGTTGCTCACGCCTACGGTAAAACAGCCACCTTTATGCCTAAGCCTTTGGTTGGCGATAACGGTTCTGGTATGCACGTTCACCAATCTTTCGTTAAAGATGGTATTAACCAGTTCGCTGGTGACGTTTATGCTGGCATGAGCGAAATGTCCCTGTTTTACATCGGTGGCATCATTAAGCATGCGCGTGCACTGAACGCTTTCTGTAACGCCTCTACCAACTCTTACAAGCGTTTGGTTCCAGGTTTCGAAGCACCCGTTATTCTGACCTACTCTGCACGTAACCGTTCTGCGTCTATCCGCATTCCTTACGTACCTAACGTTAAGGGACGTCGCGTAGAAATCCGCTTCCCAGACTGCACCGCCAACCCCTACCTTGCATTCTCTGCAATGCTGATGGCTGGCCTGGACGGAATCAAGAACAAGATCCACCCTGGCGATCCAGGTGACAAGGATCTGTATGACCTCCCTGCGGAAGAAGTTGGTCAATACCCAACAGTATGTAGCTCTTTTGAACAAGCTCTGGATGCCCTGGACGCTGATCGTGGATTCTTGACCGAAGGTGGCGTATTCACCGAAGAAACCATCGATGCGTACATCTCGCTCAAGCGCGCAGAAGTTGAAAAGCTCAACATGACAACTCACCCAGTTGAGTTTGACATGTACTATTCTGTATAAGTTTATAGCTTAGCCAGAAAACAAAAAGCCCGGGCAGGAAACTGACTGGGCTTTTTTTCACTCTAATTGTCCCCCCCAACCCGGGCTCTCACGCCAGAATTAAGGTTATTCAGCAGCCACGAAGAACGATGCCTGTAGCTTTTTTGCGCTATCCTTAAAAAACACTCTCCCAGACCGTCCCGGTAGACAATGCCAGCACTAATCTTAGCTCTGACTCTCGCTATTTTCGGCTTTTCTCTGCAGGCACACGGCTCCCCCAAACAGATCTATAGCAATATCAAATTTCACCCTCTCTACCTTGAAGAGGACAGCAGCAGCGATCTAGCCTTTGTTTCCATGCACGACCACGATGGCTATTTGTGGATTGGCACCGATAACGGTTTAAAACGTTACGATGGCTACCGAATGCAGAGCTTCGTCAATAACGCAAACGACCCCGATACCATCGGCTCCGTCTACATCACAGCAATATTAAGCCAACGCACAGGCGAGCTGTGGGTTGCCGGTAGAACACTTGACCTTTATCACCCAGAAACAGAAACCTTTTCACGCTTCAACGTATCGAAAAATGGCGAAGCCATTTGGGCTCTGTACGAAGATCATTACGGTATTTTATGGGTGGGTGGCGAAGGGGTAGGCCTTCGTGCCTTCGACCTGAAAACCAAGCAGGTTGTCCACCAATTCTTCCCTAGCTCTAATGAGAATTTTGTAACCGCCATTACTCCCCATAACGATTCTTCGATATGGGTAGCCTCCAATGCAGGTATATTCCTGTTCAATGTCAAAACTCATCAAATAACGCAATACCCTATGCCTGCCGAATTTTCCCTGGGAATCGATTCCATCAGAAGCTTAACGGAGGACAACCAGGGAAATCTATGGGTTGCAACGATGGAAGGCTTAGTCGTGCTTGATATCGAAACACAAAAAATCAAACGCCACCGAGCAGCCCCCCAAAAACACGGCGCCTTAAAATCTAACGAAATTTGGTCAGTGTTTCTCGATTCCCACGAACGCATGTGGGTGGGAACAGACAAACGGGGCGTTTATATCCACCAGCCGGAAACGGACAGCTTTTTCCATTTTCCCGCATCAGACGCTGGCAAATACGCCTTCCCACCGGGCGCAGTCAACAACATACAAGAGGACGACGAAGGCTCCCTATGGTTTTCGGTTTCTTCGTACGGGATGCGCCGTGTCAGCGAGCACCTGGAGAAATTCGCAAGCTATAAACACCTCGCAGGCGATAACAAAAGTCTCAGCTTCGATAATCTCCTGGATTTACATGAAGATAGTAGCGGCTATATCTGGCTGGCCACGGATGGCGGAGGTTTAGATAAATTCGATCCTTCAACCGGTATATTTAGCCACTATCGCCACGACCCCAACGATCCCTCCAGTATCAGTAGCAACTCAGTAATCGCGCTTGCCGAAGACGCACAAGGATATATCTGGGCAGGCACCTGGGCGGGAGGCTTAAATCGCCTCGATCCACGCAATGGGAAATTTTTGCGAATACAGCATAATCCCGACGCCACCAATGACCAAACACTGGATAGTAATAATATTTTCCAAATCGAAATCGATAGCTATGGATTACTGTACCTAAGCTCCTGGCGACGAGGGATACAAACTTACGACCCCGTAACCGGACGGTTTGAAACCTATCATCCGATTAAAAATGAAATGAATACCGGGATGATTAATTATTCCGTTAACGACATTTTGCCAATGGACAACGGCAAGGTCTGGATAGGAGGCCAGGCAGGCCTGGAAAGCCTTGACATTCAAACCCAGCAATTTACAACAGTCGATATTGACGGTTTTGGAGGCATATTTGATCTTCATCTGGATACTGAAGGTATATTATGGATCGCCTCCGCCCAGAATTTTATTCGCTACAACCCCCAAACAAATAAAGCCAAATTTTATTCTATTCAAGATGGTGTAGCCGCAAGTTATGTCGCATCAATTGAGGCAGACAAACACGGTTACCTGTGGCTGGGTACCAGAAACGGACTGAATCGTTTCGATCCAAAAACAGAATCATTTGAAACCTTTAATGAGACCGATGGATTGGTCGGCAAGCAGTTCAATCGTTTAAGCCACCTATCCACGCGTAGCGGCCGACTGTATTTTGGGAGCACATCGGGCCTATCTTCTTTCGACCCATCCGTTCTACCCAAAAACACTCACTCCCCCGCAATTCACCTAACTGGGATTGAGCTATTCCAGAACCCGGTAAAAATTGGCGAAGAACCTTGGCTAAGCTCCCACATTAACCTGCAGAAAAAGCTGGAACTCGCATACGATCAGCGAGATATTACCTTTGAATTTACGGCGCTCAATTTTATTTCTCCATTGAAAAACCGGTATCGTTATAAACTTGAAGGGCTAGACCGCGAATGGATTGAAGCCGGTAGCAACCGTCGTCGTGCTCGCTATACCAACCTCGACCCGGGAAAGTACACGTTTAGAGTTTTAGGTTCCAATAATGACGGTGTCTGGAGCACATCGGAAAAGGCGGTTGAGATTGTTATTCACCCAGCCTGGTGGCAGTCATTACGGGCTCGCATACTACTCTCCATTATTTTGCTTGCGTTGGTCTACTTGTTTATTTACTGGCGATTAGAAGTCAATAAATATGCACAGAAAGCGCTTGAAGTATTAGTGGAAGATAAAACAACCGAAGTTAACGAACTCAATGAAAGACTTGAAAACCGAGTAAAAGAACGAACCAATCAATTACTTGTTGAAATTGAAGAGCGTCGCAACGCAGAAGAAAAGCTATTTTATATGGCTTTTCACGACTCATTGACAGGATTAAAAAATCGTCCATGGGTTCAAAATCATATCGAAAAACTGATAGAAATCCGCTCCGAAAGCAACACCAGTTTCGCATTTTAGTTTTTAGATGGCGATCATTTCAAAAAAGTCAACGACACTCACGGTCATATATTGGGTGATTTATTACTAGTTGAGGTTTCCAAGAGACTGATCGAAATCCTAAGCGAAGATCAGCATATTGTTCGCCTGGGCGGAGACGAATTCACTATCGTAGCAGACCATTTTGAGCACGAATCCGATATTGAATCAATAGCACAGAAAATTATTGGCGCCTTTGAAGAACCTTTTATTGTTAGGCAGATGCAAATATATTTTCGTGTGAGTATTGGTGTTCTAATTTGTGGCGAGCAATACAAAAACTCGGAATCCATTATTCGAGATGCCGATATTGCCATGTACCACGCAAAGGACAAGGGGCGTGGCAGCTATCAACTGTTTGACGAAAAAATGCGACACCACACGCAAGAAATTTGTGAGTTGGAAGAGTATCTATACAAGGCCTTCGAATTAAATCAATTTAAAGTGGTTTATCAACCCATTGTATCTCTTACTTCAGGCCAGCTTCACGGCTACGAGGCTTTAATACGCTGGGAACACCCCGAAAAAGGCATGATTCCCCCTGATAAATTTATTCCGATCGCTGAAGATATCGGGCTGATATTTGATATTGGTTTGTGGGTACTAAAACAAGCCTGCCTTCAACTGAAAGCATGGACTCCCGTGGTAGGAAAAAAGAGCCTGCCCAGTATCGCCGTAAATTTCTCACCACTACAATTAACCCAATCCAACTTAATAGAAGCAATGAACGACTTATTCCGGGATACGGGCGTAGATAGAAACCGGATAAAACTGGAACTCACCGAATCAGCACTTATGGAAAACACGGATATCGTCCATAAACTGCTCGAAAATTTTCGTGAGCAAGGTATTGAATTGGCTATCGACGATTTCGGCACGGGCTACTCTTCACTAAGTTACCTGGACAAGTTTCCGGTTCAAGCGCTAAAAATAGACCGCTCTTTCGTCGATGCGCTAACGAATGCAAACGCAGAAACCGATGGCGCACATGAAATTGTTCGAGCAACAATTTCACTGGCCCACAACCTGAATATGCAAGTAGTTGCAGAAGGCATAGAAACTCAGGAGCAGATGGATATTCTAACCGCCTGCGGCTGTGACTATGGGCAGGGGTATTTTATTGGCCGACCGTTTCCGGCGGAAAAAGCGACAGAGTTTATGCTGGAGAAAATACGATTACTTTAACAAAAGGTATCTTAACGCAGCCAGACCACCGGGACATTTAAAATCGTATAACCTCCCACCCGAAGGACAGAACCCTACAAAGCAAGAATGATTGTCAGACAGTGCACCAGCAACCTCGGGGTACTCGCTGTCCTGTGTGCTCAAACCAAAACTGGGGCAGGCCTGGAAAATGAGTCAAAACGGTCTCTCATCGTCCACTAGCCATTCACAATGAGCCCCTCGATCCTCTAATGTTTACCTTAACCCCACCAAAAGATCTTAACGACCGCCTCACCCTTATCAATTGAATACACCGCTAGTCACATTCGACGACGATACTACTATCACCCGCACCAATATAATGCACTTATATCGTGCAAACTAAAGATATTGCTGTATTTTTGTGCAAAAATACGTACATCAACAAGGGCAGCTCCCATCGTGGTGCTTACACTGCATCATGACAATACAAAGCCTGATAATGTCTTAACCGCCAAATAGGTATGGTAAGCGTGATTATCGCAACACAATAAGCGCATAGAAGGCGCTTTTAAAACAAAGAAAAAATACTGCACCGCAGATAAGCATGCCACAGCGAATTGTGGTTTATTTATTGCATTCAGCTATAAAAAATGGCTGCCACTAGGCCTAGCCTCTGGATCTTTTACGTGACAAACGAAAAATACCAACAAATCTTGGATAGCCTTATGACGGCCGTTATCGTGCTGGATCATAACCTGTTTATCCAACACATGAACGCTTCCGCGGAAATGACTCTAGGCGTGAGCGGCAGTAAAATCTATGGCAAACCTATTCATGTCCTGTTTTCAAGCGCGGACGGCACTCCACTCTCCCTGTCCCAAGCGTTAAAAGAAAACAGGAATTTCACGACGCGCAAAGCCAACTGGATTTTACACAATCAAACCACCATAACCGTCGATTACTCCGTGACACCAAGCGCTGAGTTTGGCGATGTGGTCGTCGAAGTGCAGCCATTGGATCGCCTGCTGCGAATCAGCCGCGAGGAAGCCATGCTCTCCTCCCAGGAAACATCCCGCAACCTGGTGCGCAGCATGGCTCACGAAATCAAAAATCCTCTGGGTGGTATTCGTGGCGCAGCCCAGCTTCTCTCCCGCGAGCTGGCAAGTGCCGATTTAGAAGAATACACCCGCATTATTATCGAGGAAACCGACCGCCTGCGAGACTTGGTGGATCGCATGCTCGGGCCACACAAATCCAATAAACGCGAACACTTGAATATTCATGAAGTGCTCGCACATGTGCAATCAATGCTTAAAGCCGAGGTTGGCTCAGGTATCAAGATAAAATGCGACTACGACCCCAGTATTCCCGATATCAGTGCCGACAAATCACAGTTGATTCAGGCAGTGCTGAATATCACTCGCAATGCTATGCAGGCACTGACAGAAAATAAAAACACGGTGGAAGGCTCGCTGACCATCGATTTTATTACTCGCATTCAAA
The DNA here is from genome assembly GCF_014211975.1 of Teredinibacter haidensis. Lineage (NCBI taxonomy): Bacteria > Pseudomonadati > Pseudomonadota > Gammaproteobacteria > Cellvibrionales > Cellvibrionaceae > Teredinibacter > Teredinibacter haidensis. The sequence goes on along the minus strand of NZ_CP060084.1, from coordinate 4,381,184 downwards.
GACGCTTCACCATTGGCCGACATTATTATCCATTGGTGGCAAAGATTTCGATTGTCGATAACGGACCGGGAATCCCACCCGGCCTAATCGAAGATATTTTCTTCCCCATGATCACCGGCCGAGCCGAGGGAACAGGGCTTGGGCTTGCGATTGCGCAAAATTTAGTTGGCCAGCATAACGGCCTGGTTGAGTGCACTAGCGAAAAAGGCCGAACGGAATTTACCCTTTATTTACCTTTGGAAAATGACCATGCATAAACCAAATCTGGTATGGATTATTGATGACGACCGCTCCATTCGCTGGGTACTTGAAAAAGCACTTCAGCAGTCTGGCATAACCACGCAAAGCTTTGAAAATGGCGACAAAGCCCTGGCGCAAATTCAAAACAACCGGCCCAACGCCATTATTAGTGATATCCGTATGCCCGGTACAGATGGTTTAGCCTTACTATCTAACTTGCACAAAGAGCACCCGGAATTGCCCATTATTATTATGACCGCGCACTCGGATCTGGACAGCGCTGTTTCCGCCTATCAGGGCGGTGCTTTTGAATACCTGCCAAAGCCTTTCGATGTCGATGAAGCTGTTGCCGTCACCCAGCGGGCATTGGCACACGCTAATGAGCAGCAGCAAGATATTCAGGCACTGGAGCCCGAAATCGATACTGAAATTATTGGTGAAGCACCGGCGATGCAAGAAGTGTTTCGTGCAATTGGACGCTTGTCGCAATCCAATATTACCGTATTAATTAACGGTGAATCTGGAACAGGTAAAGAGCTGGTCGCACAAGCCCTACACAAGCACAGCCCACGCAGAGATGGTCCCTTTATCGCCCTAAATATGGCCGCAATTCCGCGTGATCTTATTGAATCGGAATTGTTCGGCCACGAGAAGGGCTCCTTTACGGGTGCTGGAGCACAGCGTCAAGGTCGCTTCCAGCAGGCCGATGGCGGCACCCTGTTTCTAGATGAAATTGGAGATATGCCCGCCGAAACCCAAACTCGCTTACTACGCGTATTGGCCGATGGCGAGTTTTATCGCGTCGGCGGCCACACAGCCATAAAAGTTGATGTCCGTATTATTGCTGCGACACACCAGAATTTAGAAAAATTGGTCGAGGAAAACCACTTCCGAGAAGACCTATTCCACCGCTTAAATGTAATTCGCATCCACCTACCCAAAATGGCCGACCGCCGCGAAGACATCCCCAAGCTGGCCCAACATTTTCTACGCCGCGCAGCCAGTGAACTGGATGTGGAAACAAAAATTCTTACCTCGGAAACGGAAGCCTATCTTGCAAACCTGAGCTGGCCGGGCAATGTCAGGCAGCTGGAAAATACCTGTCGCTGGATTACCGTAATGGCCTCCGGCCGCGAAGTCCATATCCAGGATTTACCGCCAGAACTTATGGAAGTGAAACGGGCGACAGCGCCGAGCGGCGATTGGGACAAAGCTCTTCGACACTGGGCTGATCAGGCCCTGGCCTGTGGGCAAAAAGAAATTCTTTCAGAGGCCGTTCCCACATTCGAACGCGCGCTTATAGAAACAGCCCTTAAGCATACTGCCGGTCGAAAGCGAGACGCAGCAAACCTATTGGGCTGGGGGAGAAATACGCTGACACGCAAACTAAAAGAGCTAGGAATGGCAAGCGGAGAAGAAGAGTAAAACATCAGGGATGCAGCTTAAGATCTCAACGGTCACACACATTCTGAAGATATCGGCTAGGTGTTTATAACGCCAGCCCTCAGATGTGTTGATGGCAGTTCGCGGCACTTGAATATCGAATTCCTAACCGCTCAACGCCAGGTACGTCCAATGATAAGTGCAACGCGCCCTTTGGCAATTGCGCATTGTAGGCAGCAATGCTGTTAGGGCGCCTTTTTATTTTATGAACATTTGTAGTGGGGCACTTCTATCCAGACTTCCCGGTCTGGTCTTTCTTCCACTCGGAAACATTGGCCGTTATAGTCTCGCTGGAAATAGATCCATGTGCGATTCTGGTAGCTGGGACTAAGATCCAAATTCACATTCCAAATCACACGATTGTGAGACTTATGGTGGTTCCGGTGATCGTTATGGCGATATGCCCGGGAGTACTTGCGGTCCAAGTGCTGGCGATGTACCTCACGGCGATGAGAGTCACGTTTAGCATGAGCAAGATCCCTGCGGCGGTGCTGTTCAACGTGTCTTTCAACTCTATGATGCGGCTTGTGCTGTACAGCCCCAGGCGCTTTATCCTGCCTATGACTCTGCCCCCGTTGCTCGTTAGATGAGCGATGCTCTCGCCCATTATCTGGTGCGGCATTAGCTACGGAAGCAAATACAAGAACAATGGCTGCGGCAATGATGGTGCAATAGGTTTTCATATTCTGTCCCTCTTGTTTTCTCAGTACAGGGACAGTTTAGGGGCGGATGCCTGAATCAATCCTGAATAGCATGTGAGTTTATTTTAGGCAAAAAAAAGGGGCTAAAAAGCCCCTTTTTTTTGCCTAAAATAAACTACTGCTGTGTTTCTGTCGCGCCAGCAGCTTCGGCATCAGCTTTGGCCTTGGCCACTGCCTGGGCAAATAACATATCGAAATTAACCGGGGGTAGGTTAAGTGGAGGGAAACCACCACGAGTTGCCAGGTTGTCGATTGCTTCACGCGCGTATGGGAACAAGATCTGTGGACATGCAGACGTCACCAAATGCTGCAGGGGAACGCCCTCTACACCGGAAACTTCAAACAATCCAGCCTGATGTACTTCGGCAAGGAAAGCTGTTTTATCATCATCCATCTTAACCGTCACGGTGAGTTTTAAAACCACCTCAAAGTGATTGTCATCTACCTTATCAACCTGAGTATTCAAATCCTGGCTAACTTTGGGTTGCCACTGGGAAGAGAACGCTTTAATACCCTGGGGAGATTCGAAAGAGATGTCTTTTGCGTAAACGCGCTTAATTGCGAATTGCGGAGCGGCAGCCTGCCCTTCTCCAGCAGTTTGTTGTTCTGAACTCTGATTTTCTTCTGCCATGGTTATGCCTTTTTATCTGTATTTTATATGCCTGAATAATGTTGGGCTGATCGAAAAAATATCAACCTTTAACCACGGGCAAATTCTGGTTTTGCCATTCCGACATCCCACCTTGCATGCGAGTAACGATAAAACCTTTGTCTTTTAGCGCTTTACCTGAGGCACCGGCATGCTGGCCCATTTTATCGACAACAATCAGAGTCTTAGCCCGGTGTTTTTCCAGCTCCGAAGCACGATCAGCAAGTTTAACGTGAGGAATATTGATCGCATCCACAATATGACCGGCATTGAATTCTTTGCTCTCGCGAACATCCACAATCACAGCATCGCCACTGTTGACCAGCCGCGTTATTTCGTGATGAGAAAGCGCTTTACCACCCTTGCGGCCTTCCACAACGATAAGTGCTGCCGCAAGTACTGATACGATAGAAACCAGTATCCACTGATCCCCTATAAAAACCATAAAATCCACGAGTAGAAACCTTTGCCAGATTAATTGAATATCGGTGCGCGAGTATACACGATAGCCCGAAATGAAACAGGCGCAGTTGGCTCTCCACCAACTGCGCCTGTAAAGAGCTTAAGCGACAGTTACTTCGCTTGGCCCTGTTTGGCTACCGCAGCCATCATCGCTTTAATGGCTTCTGGATCACCCAGGTATTCTTTCTTAATAGGATTCAGATTTTCATCCAGGTCGTAGACCAGAGGAACACCGGTAGGAATATTCAACTCGAGCACCTCTTCATCGCTCATACCGTCGAGATATTTCACCAGGGCGCGCAGACTATTGCCGTGAGCCGCAATAATTACGCGCTTGCCGTCGAGGATGGAGGGGCGAATCACGTCATGCCAGTAAGGAAGCACTCGGTCGATGGTCAGCGCCAGGCTTTCAGCTTTTGGCAGAATGCGAGGGTCGATACCCTGATAACGGCGATCGTGCCCGGGGAAATGTTCACTGTCTTCTTCGACTTCGGGTGGTGGTACATCGAAGCTGCGACGCCAGATTTTAACTTGCTCATCGCCGTGCTTAGCGGCAGTTTCTGCTTTATCCATGCCGGTAAGCGCGCCGTAGTGACGCTCGTTCAGGCGCCAGTGACGCTGAGTTGGCAGCCACATTAGGCCCATTTCTTCCAGAGCCAAAGACAAGGTGCGCATGGCACGTGTCAGTACCGAGGAATAAGCCAAATCGAAATCAAAACCTGCCTCTTTCAACAGGCGACCACCGTTTCGCGCCTGAGCTACGCCCGCTTCGGTCAGATCAACATCGTGCCAACCGGTAAAACGGTTTTCCAGGTTCCACTGGCTTTCACCGTGGCGAATTAATACCAACTTATACATATATCTGCCCTCTGAGAGTTGGGGAACCGTCGAGCAATCCTGAGATATTTCTGGCTCACAGGCGAGCCCGTGGTTCCGTGGTTTTTCGCGCGCAATGATCCTAGATTGAGGGCTGAAAATCCAGAGCGACGCCCAAAAATCGCTCGACAGAGATCAAAAACCCAGTGATAAGCCTTTATACCCCCTCACCTCCTATAATTTTGGGTTACACTTCGCTCCATGATAAATCGCCTGTTTATTCCAATTGCCTTCATCTGTACCGCAGCCTTACTCTACAGCCAGGGAGCTTTCGCCGATGAAAAGGCCGACAGGGAAAAACTGCAGAAAGTAAAACAGGCGATTGCAGAGCTTAAGTCTGAGCTGGAAGCAACCAAAAGCAACCGCGACAAACTCCTACAAACACTGGAGCAAGCAGAAAAAAGTGTTGGCGAACTGAGCAAGAAGGCAACGAAGCTCAAAAGTGAGTTGAATGAACGGAAGCAAACGTTGAATGAGCTACGCGATGAGCGCAGTCAGCTTAATACGCGCAAGCGCTCGCAGCAGGCCCAGGTGGGGCAACATATTAACGCCGCCTATCGCCTGGGGCAGCAAAGCAGTCTTCGGCTACTACTAAATCAACAGGACCCTACCGTCGTTTCCCGCAATATCAAGTATTACGACTATATGATTCGCGCTCGCTCGGATCGTATTGGCGAGTTTACCCAAACCATCGAGCGTATCAATCTGATCGAGCCGGAAATTGCCTTTCAAACGGAAAAGCTGGCGCAGAACCACCGCCAGCTGGATGCTCAATACCAGCAGCTGACACAGGCTCAAAAAAAAAGAAAAGCGACGCTTAGCCAACTGAATTCCAGCATTGCCAGTGGCGATCACCAGCTAAAAACCATGGTGCAGGATCGAAGCCGCCTCGAAGAACTGCTGAACCAGGTGACCGCCTGGCTGGACGATATTAAAGTGCCTGAATCCGGCCAGTTTTCCTCCTTCAAAGGTAAACTGCCCTGGCCTACAAAAGGCAGCGTAATCAAACACTTTGGCGCATCGCGGGTCACTAATAAGGTTGCCTGGCAGGGAATGCTGATTCGCTCCGCCGAAGGCTCACCCGTTTCGGCAGTACATTACGGGCGCATTGTATTTTCCGATTACCTACGCGGCCACGGTCTGCTCATTATCATCGATCACGGCAACGGCTATATGAGCCTTTACGCCCACAACCAGGCGCTCTACAAGGAACTGGGCGAATGGGTGAATGTCGGAGAAACCATTGCCTCGGTGGGTAACAGCGGTGGCCAGCAGCAATCGGCCCTATACTTTGAATTGCGCTACAAGGGCCAACCTACCAACCCTAAAAATTGGTTTAAACCCGCTTAAGGGGTTTAACGACCTAATAAAACAAGTATTTTAATCACTATCGCGCACTTTTTAGGAGATCCATACAGTGCTATCCAAACCCCACTTTTTAGCAGTCATCACTTTAAGCTGCTGCCTGTTCGCACCCCTTACTTACGCCGAACCGGAGAGCACAACAGAACAACAACCCGAGGAGACCGTCAGTGTATTGCCTCTCGAAGATCTGCGCGTATTTACCAAAACCTACGACCATATTCGTCGCGCCTATATAGATGAGATAGACGATCAAACATTACTGGAGTACGCCATACGAGGCATGCTCGAGCAACTAGACCCCCACTCTGCCTTCCTCGACGCGTCATCCTACGATGATCTACAGGTGCACACCACCGGAGAATTCGGTGGCCTGGGGATCGAAGTGGGTATGGAAAATGGTTTTATAAAAGTGATATCCCCCATCGATGACACGCCTGCTGCCCGTGGCGGTGTGGAAGCTGGCGACCTGATTATCAAACTCGACAATGTCACCATTAAAGGCCTTACGCTAGACGAATCCGTGGAAAAAATGCGTGGAGAAAAAGGCAGCGAAATTGTGCTGACTATCGTGCGCGAAGGCATGGAGCAACCCTTCGATATCACCCTGGAAAGAGATATTATTAAAGTTCGCAGTGTGCGCTCGGAAGTTCTGGAAAACGATTTTGGCTACCTACGTATTGCCCAGTTCCAGGTCAATACGGCGCAGGATTTGAAAACAGAATATAAAAAGCTGATCAAAAAACATAAAGACCTTAAAGGCCTAGTGCTGGATCTGCGCAACAATCCAGGCGGTGTTTTACAGGCATCTGTTGGCGTTGCCGATTTATTCTTAGACTCGGGAATGGTGGTCTACACCGAGGGCCGATTGCCCGACAGCAATATCGAGTACAAAGCAACACCAGGCGATGTTAGCGATGGTTTACCTATGGTGGTACTAGTAAACGACGGTTCTGCCTCGGCCTCTGAAATTGTTGCCGGTGCATTGCAAGATCATCGTCGAGCCTTGGTACTGGGAACACGCAGCTTCGGTAAAGGCTCGGTACAAACCGTTATCCCTATCACCGATGACCGCGCCGTAAAGCTGACCACTGCTCTCTACTACACCCCCAGTGGACGCTCGATTCAGGCCCAGGGCATCGAACCCGATATTACAGTTGAGCGTGTGCGCATAACTGCCGTAAGACCACGCGCGAACATAAAAGAAGCCGACCTGAGCGGCCACTTAAAAAACACGCGCGGCGGCAAGGAAGTCAATTCCAATGATGATATATCCGAGACCGATCTACACAATAAAGATAGTCAGCTTTACGAGGCTCTGAATATTCTGAAAAGCCTGAATTTATTTCGCCAGGGGGCAAATATTAAGACCTCTGTTAGCGACAGCGAGTGATCGCCGATTTTTTACGCGCAATAAAACCCTCCACCCTCATTAGACAATGCGGGTGGACTTTGTGTTTATTACCCTTCTTTACTCAAGCCAACACCAACCCGGATGAGTTGTGGCGATATAGCTGCCCTCTTCCCACCGAAATAAACAACAAACCGATGGTTGCCATTATCATCGACGACCTCGGCTACCAGATGGATGCCGGTAGGCGCTTGTTGGCCATGGACAGTGAGCTAACCTTCGCCATCATACCTTTCACTCCTTACGGCACCCGGCTTGCCGAGCTTGCCCATCAGCATAAACGCGAAATTATGGTACATGCGCCAATGGAAACCCTGGAGTCCCGGCCCTGGGAGCCCGCACTGCGCGCAGAAATGGATAGAGATGAGCTAATAACCCTGAGCACCAAAATGCTGGGCGCCGTTCCCTACGCAAGTGGGCTGAATAATCACGGCGGCAGCCTGCTAACCCAGCGCCAGGAACACATGAACTGGCTAATGGATATGCTGGTAGAGCAACAAATCTACTTTATTGACAGTCGCACGACCGCCGACAGTGTCGCCAGCGAAATCGCCAGGCAGACGGGCGTCCCTCAGGGGGCTCGCGATATTTTTCTCGACAACATTCGCCGTCCCGAGGCCATTCGTGCGCAACTGAAAAAAGCTCAGTCGCTTGCGCGCAAGCGGGGCTTCGCCGTGGCCATCGGCCACCCCTACCCAGAAACACTGGCGGTCCTCGAGCAGCAATTGCCGCAGCTGAAAGTCGACGGTATTCAATTGGTACGCGTATCCACACTATTGGAAGCACAGCAGCAACAAGCCACAATTGCACAAAAAACCACTCATACCGAACTTCCAACCGCTTATCCCGCGCCAAAATGATGAATTCGATAACATCACAGTTTTTTTGTGACGCAGTTCTCACTTCAACCGAATATGGGCTGCGGAAAAGGGCAACCTGCCTATAATTTGGCCTATGTTCTCGTGTATTAACCTTGGAACGCCTGTCCAAGCGCACGAGAGTTGGCCCTACAGTAGTCGCTTGCTCGAGCAAAATACCGGTCAAGCCGGATGTGCATTTGGTTGCTTGTACTGTATTGAATCCATGGAAAGAGATTGCTTAAGGAGACAAATCATGAACAGAATTGGTGAAGACGGCGGCGTACCTGGCCGTTCAAAACGCTTTTTTCAAAAAGGTGAGTACTGGTATTACAGCACTCGAGAAGGCGTAGATATTGGACCATTCGATACCCATCACGAAGCCGAAACTGGCGCGAGTGATTTTATCGACTTTATCCTACACGCCGAACCCGAGGTTATCCAAACCTTGGGACGCTACGCAGGAAAGGCCGCGTAATACAAAAAACGGGAGGCTGAGCCTCCCGTTTTATCGGTGGTCAACGAAAGGGGCCTATTCCCAATTCCCCCTCTGCCCTTTACCTTTTTTAGTCTCCCTCACTTCCTGGTGAAACGCCTTAAGCTCCGCGCGCTGCTCTTCCGTTAATATGGCTTGCACCTGAGCATGGACTTCGGCTTTCTGCAGTACTCGCTCGCGGGCACGTTCGGCGGCAGTATTTGCCAGCTCTTCCACCTGCAACTGGTAATCGTCGGCCGCCGTATCCAGCAACATAATACCCATCGCGCCTCTCTGTCCTCTACCAGCACCGTTGCCCGGGGTCATATCATCTTTCAGCGCCTCAAGAGCGGTTTTTTGTTCATCGGTAAGATCAACAACTTTATCAAGCATCAACATACGCATGTCTCCGTCGCCTCCACCACCACAACGGGGGCCGAAGGGTCCGGCAACGGCTACCGCCGTTGAACCAATTAGCAGTGCAGCTATCATTGTAGGTATCAATTTTTTCATCGGTAGTTCTCCTCTCTGACTGTGACTCCAGTTTGCGCCCAAACAGTGCTAAGTTGGGTTAACCCTGTGTAAAGTTAGGTAAAGCCAAATGAATCCTACGCCGCAACCGGTAAAGTAAGCTTATGGAAAATAAAACCCCTAAAATACTACTGGTCGATGATGACAAAGAGCTTTGCCATTTACTGACTGAATACCTGACAGGTGAAGGCTACAGAGCCGATAGCGCCAACAGCGGCGAAGAAGCCCTTGCAGCCCTCAAAGCCGACAGCTCGTTCGCAGCCCTTGTATTGGATATCATGATGCCCGGCATGTCTGGCTTGGATGTATTGCGCCAACTTCGCCCCCAGAGTGATATTCCCATTATTATGCTTACGGGGCGCGGCGATGATATCGACCGAATCCTCGGCCTGGAAATGGGTGCCGACGATTATCTAGGCAAGCCCTGTAATCCGCGTGAACTGGCAGCACGTATCCGGGCTGTCTTGCGACGCTCTCAACCCCAAGCACAGAATACCCCTGGAGCAGGCCTATCCCTTCACGGCATAGAACTAAACCCCGGCACCTTCAGTGTTACCGTCAACCAGCAGCCCTTAAAACTCACCAGTGCTGAGTTTAATACCCTGCAATTGCTGATGCAGCAAGCAGGACAAACCCTATCCAAACAGGAACTCACCGAAAAAGTCCTGCACCGCAAGCTCGAAGCCTACGATCGCAGTATCGATGTTCACATCAGCCGCCTGCGCCAAAAACTTTCCTCAGCAAATATTGAGGATACAATTAAATCTATTCGCGGTATCGGCTACCAAATGATTATTGAAGAGCGCCAGTGAAAGCTTTTAACCGTATTTTCTGGCGAATATTCCTCGCCTTCTGGCTCGCCAGCCTGACCATTATGTTCGCAACTGCCTATGTTGTTACACGTAAACTGGAGGGCGCACAGTTTTTAGAACGACATCAGCAAATGATCTTGAACATTGCCGAGGATATTATTCGCCGCCATGAAGACGGTATCGATTTACCTCGCCAATTCCAACCCCAGCGCCTGCGACATTCGATGCCCGAACCTCCCTCACCCTTTAATAGAGGGCCGCGCGGTGAGGGATTAAAAATTGTGGACCAGCAGGGTAAAGCGATATTCAAACACCGTTTTCGGGACCCCCCCTCCACACCAGTAGTAAAATTTGAACTAGAAAGCGATAGAGGCAATCGCTATACCGTATTTACACTCAAACCACGCGTGCCCACTTTTGTAAAAGAAGTTGCTATGCGCTTCTACTCCCTACAATTTATTTTAATTTTAATTGCCTCGACTTTTGTAAGTGCCATTTTAAGCTGGAGCATCACGCGCCCGCTAAAAGCTCTGGGTCAATTTAGCCGCACTTACGCCCAGGGCAACGCAAAGGCCCGTATCGACAAAAAATTCCTGAGAAGAGGCGATGAGCTGGGGGATCTCGCCGTAGATATGGATTATATGACCAATCAGGTTGAATCCACACTCGCGGCACAACAACAATTATTACACGATGTATCACACGAGTTACGTGCGCCACTAGCGCGCCTGCAGGCTAGCGCGGCTCTTCTTGAACAACAGTCGGCAAATTCAGAATACACCGACCGCCTGCACCACGAATGTGATCGAATTAATCAGTTGATTCAACAAATCCTAGACTACTCACGCTTAAATCGCGACAACGAAACGCGTGAACAGCTCAATATTGCAATCTTGATTAACGACCTTATCAATAACTTGAAGTTTGAATTTCCCGTGCGGGAATTCAAGTGTATTCAACCGACAAAAGCATTGGATATTGCTGCTTACCCCAATGCACTGGCGGGCGCATTGGATAATATTCTGCGCAATGCCTGCAAATATTCACCCGACGATTCAGTTATTGAAATTGAGATAAAAAACGAAGAAAAAATCGTATTGATTCAAATACGAGACCATGGTCCCGGCGTGAACGAAACCGAAATCGAGAAATTATTAAAGCCCTTTTACCGCTCGGGAAACCAGATGCACACCAACGGTTTTGGCCTGGGCTTGAGCATCGCCAAAAGAGCGCTTGAAAAGCACAAAGGTGACCTGGAAATAAAAAACCACCCAGAGGGTGGCTTAGTGGTTAGCTGTAAAATACCCGGATTATCGTCCTAGGGTGTTACACTCGCAGGCTACTTGAGGCTAACCCCGGCCTCAGCAGTCTATAACCGAACTTCAATGCCTTTATCGCGCATATACGCTTTAGCTTCCGGTACAGAATATTCACCGAAGTGAAAAATGCTCGCAGCTAACACGGCATCCGCAGCCCCCTGAACAATACCATCAACCAAGTGCTGCAAATTACCAACACCACCCGAGGCAATAACCGGTACGGGTACAGCGTCGCTGATTGCGCGAGTAACACCCAGATCAAAACCGTCTTTGGTTCCATCTCTGTCCATACTGGTCAACAGAATTTCACCTGCGCCATATTCAGTCATACGCACGGCCCACTCAACAGCATCAATACCGGTCGGTTTGCGACCACCGTGGGTGAAAATTTCCCAGCGCAACGGCTCACCTTCAGCACTCACTCGTTTTGCATCAATCGCAACCACAATACACTGCGCACCAAATTTATCGGCCGCCGCCTTAACAAATTCGGGATGATTAACCGCAGCAGAGTTAATACTGACTTTATCTGCTCCGGCATTCAACATATTGCGAATATCGCTCAGCTCGCGAATACCACCACCAACAGTTAAGGGGATAAACACCTCTGCGGCGATTTTTTCGACGGTATGCACGGTTGTATCCCGCGCTTCGTGGCTGGCGGTAATATCCAGAAAAGTAATTTCATCAGCGCCCTGCTGATTATATTTTTTTGCTACCTCCACCGGGTCACCCGCATCACGAATATCGACAAATTGCACACCCTTTACGACACGACCTTTATCGACATCCAGACACGGAATAATTCGTTTTGCCAGAGCCATAACCGTTTACCCCTGTTGATCGCAATAGGCTTGCGCTTCGACAATATCGAGCATACCTTCGTAAATAGCTCTACCTGTAATTGCAGCAGAAATACCGGAGCAACCGGTTGCCACCAGCGCGCGAATATCATCCATATTGGTAATACCACCGGAGGCGATTACCGGAATATTTGAGGCCTCTGCCATCGCGACAGTCGCTTCAACATTCACCCCCTGCATCATGCCATCGCGAGCGATATCGGTGTACACAATTTCACTCACACCAACATTGGCAAATTGTCTCGCCAGATCAGTGGCTTTAATCTCGGACACCTCGGCCCAACCATCAGTCGCCACATAACCATTTTTTGCATCCAGGCCTACAATAATATGGCCAGGAAACTGCTTGCACATTTCAGCAACAAACTCGGGTTCCTTAACGGCTTTGGTACCGAGAATCACATAATTTACACCAGCATCAAGATAGTACTGAATGGTCTCTGCCGAGCGAATACCGCCCCCAATTTGAATGGGGAGATCGGGAAAGGCTTTAGCAATGGCGGTAACCACTTCACCGTTAACCGGCTCGCCGGCAAAAGCGCCATTCAGATCCACAAGATGCAAGCGCCGCGCGCCCTTTTCTACCCACTGGCGAGCGAAAGCGACCGGGTCACTGCCAAATACCGTGGTATCGTCCATCAGCCCCTGACGCAAACGTACGCACTGGCCGTCCTTCAAATCGATTGCAGGAATAATTAACATTTGCCATCCCAATTTAAAAAATTCTCTAAAAGTTGCAAGCCATTGGTATGGCTTTTTTCTGGGTGAAATTGCGCTGCAAACACATTGTTGTGCGCAATTGCCGCAGTGAAATCTATACCGTAATGACAGCCACCAGCAACAATTGAAGGGTCTTCCGACTCCACATAATAGCTGTGCACAAAATAAAAGCGGCCACCATTTTCAATGTTGTGCCACAGAGGGTGCGGAATTTTCTGCGAAACGGTATTCCAACCCATGTGTGGTACTTTTAATCGCTCTCCGGAGGGGGAACCCTCATCGTGAGCAGCATTGAAATTTTCATTGCCGGAGAAAAATTTCACCTTGCCAGGAAAGAGGCCCAGACAATCGACGCCGTCATTTTCTTCTGAAAAATCCATCAGCGCTTGCAAGCCAACACAGATGGCGAGCAACGGTTTACCAGAGGCAATCACTTCATTAACGGCGGTATCGACCTGCTGACGGCGAATCTCGGCCATACAGTCGCGGATAGCGCCAACACCGGGAAATATCACATGATCAGCATTAGCGATTATTTCATTATCGCTGGTTACTGCAACATCAATATTAGGCCCAACATGCTTTAGGGCGCTGGCAACGGAGTGGAGATTCCCCATGCCATAATCAATTACGGCCACTTGTTTGCGGTTCATAAACGTTTCATTCGTTGTGATGAGTGTTCACGGGCAAACAGGTTGCCCGTGGCAATAGCCCCTAGAGCGTACCTTTGGTTGACGGCATAGCATTGCCGAGGCGGGGATCGACCTCTAAAGCCATTCGCAATGCTCGACCAAAGGCCTTAAACACGGTTTCGATCTGATGGTGGGCGTTACTGCCGCGCAGACAATCAATATGCAAGGTAACCTGGGCATGATTAACAAAGCCCTGGAAAAACTCCCAGAACAGCTCTGTATCGAAACTGCCAATGCGCTTTTGGGTAAATGGTACATTCATAGTCAGCCCCGGCCGGCCAGAAAAGTCGATAACCACGCGTGAAAGCGCCTCGTCCAGCGGCACATAGGCATGGCCATATCGGCGAATACCTCGCTTGTCACCCACGGCCTGGTACATTGCTTTACCCAGCGTAATGCCAATATCTTCAACACTGTGATGATCGTCGATTTCGGTATCACCCTTGCAATTCACATCCATATCAATCAAGCCGTGGCGGGCAATCTGATCCATCATGTGCTCTAGAAAGGGAACACCCGTATCGAATGCGGCTTTTCCGTCGCCATCAAGGTTAATGGCTACGGAAATCTGGGTTTCCAGCGTATCGCGGTTGACCGCGGCTGTTCTATCACTCATCGGGGAATCCTGGGGGGTTGATCGAGGCGTGAATTATATCGTTTGTGGTTGGCGAAGAGCCAGTTCCCCGAGCATTTATCTGAATTAGACCCCAAGCTAAGGAACCCTTCCGACTTGACCCATATCAATCATTCACGCGATGAATGCTTATATGCTGACTCAACAGGGCTCAAAACAGTCACCAAAATGGAGCGCAGGTTATGAATGAAGTAGTAATGGTAGGCGGCTATGCCTTGATAGGCAGTACGGGGTTAATTGTCGTTATTGTACTGGTTGCGAGCGCTATTCTGGGTTTTCTGGACCCTCGCATCGACCACGGGGACGAACACTAGGGTTGTAACCAAGCAGTCTCTGAACCTACCCCCGGCAAAACAGTCAAACTCGCAACAAGTAGCGACCACCGCTACCATTTCGTTATTGAGCTGTTACTGGAGTCGCCAATGCCCGCCCGCCCTACCGAGCCACAGAATGCCTCCGAGGCGCCCGTAAAAAAGTCGTTCGACGGCTGGCGTACGTTACTGATCTACGGCAGTATCCTCGCAGCCTTCTACTTTGGCCATGTACAGATCCAAACCTACCTCGGTGAACGAGCACTGGAAAAGGTAACGCTCGAGCGGCTTACCCTGGAACAGGCCCTGGCCAAAGCCAAACTATCCGGCAAGCCTGTACTCGCTGACATTTCTGCCATCTGGTGCCCCAGCTGCCGCAAGCTCGACAATCAGGTACTGGCGGTTCCGAGCGTACAGCAAGCCATCGAAGAAAATTTTGTATTCACTCGCATAGAATTTGAATCCGAAGAAGGTCAGCGAGTACAGGAGAAATACGGTGTAAAGGGCTTTCCTACTCTGCTTATTCTCGATAGCTCCGGCGAAGAATCACACAAACTTCCGCTGACTTTCGACCCTGAAGCCTTTAAAGAACTGTTAAACCAAAAACTGACGGCTCCGAACAACAAACCTTCATAGCAGTTTTTTGTCCTTGCTCCTCGGCGGTGCTTTTGCCATCCTTCGGCTTTCCAAACAATAAGACCATCCCTATGACCGCCGCCGAACGCCCTCTGCAGACAACAGAGCTCACCCCCTCCGATGCGAAACCGTTAAAAATCGCCTTATTGGGTTATCGCAGCGCACCTTTTGTTGGCGGCCAGGGAATTTACCTGAAATACCTCAGCTCAGCCCTCGCTCGCCTGGGCCACAGTGTTCATATTTATTCCGGGCCGCCCTACCCCGATGTGCCCGAAGGCGTAACACTATTTAAAGTCCCCAGCCTGGATTTATACGCGGAAAAAAATCACACCACCGCTCTACGCTTTCGCCACCTGTGCTCCTTTAGCGACACCTGGGAATGGTGGACCATGCTGACGGGCGGCTTTGGCGAGCCCTATACCTTTGGCCGCCGCGTCGCCAAACGGCTTGCCAATAGCGATTACGATATTATTCACGACAATCAAAGCCTCGCATACGGGCTGATTGACTTACAAAAGCGTGGGCACAAGGTTATCAGCACCATCCACCACCCCATTCACCGCGACCGGGAATCCGCACTCGCGGCAGCACCTAGCTGGCAGTACCGTTGGTTTGTCCGGCGTTGGTACAGCTTTTTAAATATGCAGGAAAAAGTCGCCTCCCAACTAAAATATGTGACCACGGTATCAACATCCTCAGCCACGGATATTGGCCGCTGTTTTAAACGCACCCACAATATTCATCTAATCCCAAATGGCATTGATACCGATATTTTTAAACCAACGCACACTCAAAAACACCCGCTGCGGTTGATTACCACAGCATCATCAGATCAACCCGTAAAAGGGCTTACAGTATTGCTAACCGCTCTGTCTCAAATAATGGGCCAACACCCCAAAATCCACCTGCGAATTATTGGCAAATTGAAGGAAAACGGCGCAGCAGAAAGATTAATCCGGCAATTGAAACTGCAAGAACATATTTCTTTTCGTTCAAATATAAGCACCGAAGAACTGGTCACTGAATACAACAAAGCGACCATCGCGCTCTGCCCCTCACTATATGAGGGCTTTGGCCTACCCGCAGGCGAAGCCATGGCCTGCGGTTTGCCGGTTGTTAGCTCGGACGGAGGCGCCCTGCCAGAAGTCGTTGGCAACGCAGGTATTATCGTTAAAGCCGGAGACGCGCAAGCGCTCGCAGAGGCCGTGCTGCAATTGCTGACCAACGAGCAACTCCGCCAAACGCTGGCAAATCGCGCACGCGAACGCGTGCTTAAGCACTTTTGCTGGAACCGTGTTGCCGAACAAATGACGAGCTATTACAACCATATATTGGCCAACAAAGCATGCTAACCCTACACCCAGAAAAACTCCCCGTTAGAGCCGGCGACAGCTTACTTGACCTCGGCTGCGGAGAGGGTAGACACACGCTTGGCCTGTTTTTTTTACAGCACACCCAAACGATTTCCCTGCTGGGCGTCGATTTAAATTTTTCCGATTTACATACCGCGAACCGACGACTGAGCGAGCTGGCAACACATAGCGTCCGCGCCACAGCGACGTTTATTAACAGCAATGGATTACAGCTGCCCTTTCGCGATCACAGCTTTGACCATATTATTTGCTCTGAAGTACTGGAGCATATCCACGACTATGAACAGATGCTAAGCGAAATTAACCGGGTACTAAAACCCGGCGGCCACCTTTGCGTTAGCGTTCCCCGCTTTTGGCCAGAAAAAATTTGCTGGCTATTAGAAAAACGCTACCATCAAGTCGAAGGCGGACATATTCGTATCTTTAATGGCAAACGCCTGCAGCAAAAAATTGCGGCCAACGGTTATCAGCTATACAGTAAACATTGGTCCCACGCCCTACACGTTCCCTACTGGTGGCTGCGCTGCTTATTTTGGAAGCAAGGAGAGACATTTTTACCGGTAAGACTCTATCATCGGCTACTGGTTTGGGATTTATTCAACAAACCCTGGCTAACGCAAACTCTGGACAAATGGCTGAACCCGGTTATGGGAAAAAGCCTAGTACTCTATTTCACAAAAAAACCATGACACAACCAAGCATAACAACGCTGCCAATCAATATTCCACTCATCCACAGTTTTCTCCGCAGCTGCCAGCAGGATGACGGAGCGATTCGCTGGTTTGATAGTGGCAAGCTCGACCCGTGGGATCACACAGAGGCTGCTATGGCTCTATCCATTATTGGCGACCTTAGCAATGCCAAGCGCGCTTACCGCTGGCTTCGTAAACACCAGGCGGAAAATGGCAGCTGGCAGGCGAACTACTTTAGCCTAGATAACAGCGCAAAAATCGAAACCAATTTCGTCGCCTACCCAGTAACAGGCCTGTGGCACTATTTTTTAATCACGGGCGACAGGGAGTTTTTAAACGAATATTTTTTCATGGCAGAAAAAGCCATTGCCTACGTACTCAAACACCAAAACCCCGAAGGGGATATTCAGTGGGCCACATCCAAAAACGAAAACTTACCCAAAGATGCGCTGATTACCGCCTGCTCATCCATTCTTCGCAGCCTTGAATGCGGCATTAATATCGCCAACACGTTAAAACGACCCAAACCCCAATGGCAAACGGCCTACCACAAACTTGCCGATGCCCTGTTAAATAGACCCTGGCGTTTTGACCGCACCTGGGAAAGCAAAGCCCGCTACTCAATGGATTGGTTTTATCCCATACTTGCCGGAATCTACTCTCAAAGCGAAGCCAAACTTCGATTGCAAAAGCGCTGGCACGAATTTGTGGAAGATAGTCTCGGTTGCCGCTGTGTCAGTGACGAACCCTGGATTACGGTTGCAGAATCCTGCGAATTGGTAATGGCCTGCGCTGCTGCGGGCGAGGGAGCGAAAGCCGAAACAATCTTTAAATGGCTCGCCCAATGGCAAGACAGTGACTGCGGATATTGGACCGGCTATAGCTTCCGCGATAAAGCCATCTGGCCTCAGGAAAAAACCAGCTGGACAGCGGCGGCCATGTTATTGGCAGCAGACGCGCTCTACGGTATTACAGAAGCTTCGGGGTTATTTACTTCAAGGACTACTCTTCATACAAACTAAACCATCTGGAAGCGCTATTATTTTCGGCTTGCCAATAAATGAAATCCCCTTTTGTTGATGGCTAAAAAAACGCCAACCGGTATCCCCCAAATTTTACCTCCAATAAGGCGACTTGTAGTGCGCTGTTATCCTGCCCCTGTAAACACAACAAAGGCCAGCAAAAATGCTGGCCCTCTACGTGGTCTTTACCTGTAATTACTGAGAATCACATGTCACTTGACCAACACAACTTTGGCTGTTTTCGTTGCCCCAACCAGAAGTCTGGTTCTGACAGAGTGGTACATTCCAACCATACCAGCTACACATTCCACCATTTGTGGCACTAGAGCTGCTGGAGGAACTAGATGAAGAACTGCTGGAACTTGAAGAGCTAGAGCTGATAGAACTGGAACTGCTGGAAGAACTACTTGAACCAGTTCCGGAACCACACTCTACGGGCTGGTCGGAATACTCAATATCGTCCATCCAAACATCCGCATCGTTATTGCTAAAGCTATGGAAACCGAACGCAACATAATTGAACTTGCCGCTCATCCAATTGCTATCTAAGGCACCATTGTTCCAGTCGCTGCCGGAATCGATAGCATGTACCTGCTGGTTATTGATGTAGGCATAGAGGCTGTCGTAGGCCATATCTGCACGCAGCTCCAGTACCACACAATTCCAGGTATTGGCCGGCATTTCGTAGCCACTTTCCCACTGATCCATAGTCGGCGCAATGTTGTCGGAGGGCACTTCGTTGGTACCGATGGTCCCTTTAATCTGGCCGAAACGGATTTCATCATTGGCATCCGGCGTAGCTTTCACCGCAAAGATATGTTCGTGGTTATCTCCAGGCTCGTTACCCAATTGCTTGCTCATATACACCTGCGCCTTCATATAGAGCGTACTGACGCCAGCAGGCAAGTCACGCACGATCTGGGCCGGTGAAGCACCCGCGCGAAAGTGAACCGATTTACTGCCAGAATATGCGCGAACATCCGATACCAATGCAGACTGGCCATTACCGGAGTTGTTATTGCTATTGTTGTAGCTCCAACCAATAAAATTATTCCAAGATGAAGGTTGCTGACCAACCGAGTCGCCTTCAAAGCCGTCGCTAAAGTTCATGCCTCCCGCAGAGGTAGAGCTACTGGAAGAACTGCTACTTGAGACGCTTGATGAGCTACTGCTAACAGAAGAGCTTGAACTACTGACCGAACTGGAAGAGCTTAAGCTGCTGGACGAACTGCTGCTAGACGAAGACGAACTAGAGTTGCTACTGGATGAACTACTGCTGGACGAACTGGAACTTACCGAAGAACTGCTCGATATGGTTCCACCCACACAAATTACGCCACCACTTCCAGATTGACTATCGCAGGTTGTGCGGCCAATACAGCTCTGATTGCTTTCCCAACCCCAACCGCTGTCCTGGTTCTGACAGAGTGGACGAGGGTCATCCTGGTACCACTTACACATTTCCTCACAGGCGCCGCCTGTACTTGACGATGAAGTACTGCTGGAAGAACTACTACTAGAAGAGCTTGAGCTGCTACTAGAGGAACTCTGTGAACTACTGGAAGAACTTGAGCTAGCAGAGGAATTGCCACCGAAGCTTACATCGATACAACCATGGAAACGCTCATAGGTATGCTCATTGCGCCCCCATTCAGCATAGATCACATGCCGGCCAGCGCGGGAAGGAACATTACAAGTGGTATAGAAGTGAATAGTACTGGTATCAGCTCGAACATTGGGGTACGCCGATTGGTTAGCGTGGTCGTAATCTAAATCACAAAAAGGCTGATCTTCAAAATCGCTCCAAGCGAGATCTTCGCCCACCTGGTACTGAAAACCAGGCTTGGTAATCCAGTAGCGGAAATCGGCGGTATCATCAAAATGGGGACCGTAACTAATATCCCAGGCAAACTCCATAGGCCCGGCACTAATATCATTAGTCGGCCAATCAATAGGCTCATCCCAAGGTGTTCGGGCACCGTCCCAATTTTCCGAATCGAAACTACAAACATTGGTGGTCACAGGGCCTTCCACCTTGCGGCCTTCATGGTGATTTAACACACTCATAAATTGGTAAGCGCCGTTCCAGTCGTTAACAAACGCATCCCCACACGCAGGATATTCTGCTGTACCTGCTTCAATTTCATCCGGCTTAGTTACGGCGCCACAAAAATAATTTCGCGCACCTGGGCTATCGACAAAACCATGACTGAAGGCCAACCCCGAGCTTATTACAAGTACAGCACCAACACCGGAGCTAAACATATTTTTTAATTTCATTATTATATCTTCCTTATTAAAGACAAAAACACCAAACTTTTGACGCACAGATACATAAGCTAAAAAAACAAGGGGCTCGCAAGAAAAACACATGAACAAAAAGAGGGGACAAGATGGCACTGTTCCTTTTGAAATGCGAAAACGGTTTTTTTACATCTCTATAAGTACAGCAATTATTACGACACTCAACCTGTTACACACGTGCACAAAAACTAACGCACACAAAAGCGTGTAAAGTGAAAGAGTAAAATTAATTATCCAAGAACATTATTATTATTTTTTCGGGCCAAACAGGTTGGCACTTACATTTCTATGCCCGAACGATTCTATCTTGTCAAACGTCGCGTTCACAACGAATTTTAAACTAATTTTGCCAAATTCATCATGAAACGGAAGCGAAAAACCTAATAACCATATTTGTGGTGCGGCTATAGTGGGTTATTTTCTACTTCAAACAATCACAAAGGAATAAAAACAATTCAGAGGAGTAATATAACACCACATAGGCCCTTCTATTTGTGTGTATTTAATTTTCGACATCGAATACCCTCAAGCGGCTACACACATTTTCGATAAACTTACTCACCACACCGACACCAAAAATTAAGCGCCGCAGGTAACCCACCTAAAATTCACTCACAGCTTGTAACAGGAAAACAAAGCTCCACACGGTAAAAAGAGGGAAAGATCACGACTTGAATACAAAACAAATGGCGCCTGACCATAAATATTTTTATCATAATTAGACTAATCTAATCGCATATTTACGCCTTAATTAGTCCAACTCATTTTTCTTCAATATATTAAAAAATTTTGTTATTTACGCGAACAGCCACACGTTAGCCGCTTTAGGTTTTCATTGAAAAACCCAAAACAATCATTCACACACTGTCCTCGCCAACTTTTCAGTGGGCAAGGTTTTTTCTTGGCTACCATCAACAGCTACAAATGTGTACAAACGATCGCAACAACGGAGCTTGCAGCCGAATTAATTCCTAAGCAATACTTGAAAGAATCTAACGCCGAAGGGGAATTTATTTCTAACTTTTCCTCGAGAGATTTCCATTTAGACTATAGCCCCAGTTATTTTTCGCTAGATGGCTAGTTTTAACTGAACAGGCCTGCCTGGGCAGTTGGAATATTTTTTCTTCGTCGCTTTCACCTATAACAGGTTATATTCCCCCAAAACTTTTTTGAATGCGATTTCCTTCGAACCAAAGAACCCTACCACCGAAAGATGGAGGGAGGTGTTTGGTTACGAATTTTTGGATACTGAATTTTATGCGCGGAGATTGGGAAAGCTTGAAGACCCCGAAGGGCGCGTAAAAAAGGGAAGTTTAGCGTTCGTTGCTGGCCCCAGGTAACAAATTGTAAAAATACAATATCATTAGGCCAATTAAAATTCCGGGCAAGCCTTCGTAAACCATCTCGTGCATGCCGAGCAGGCGCCACACGAGCGCAACCGTAAACCCCGCGAGCATGGCGATAATACCTGCGGTCTGAGATGGCTGCTTACCCAAACACATAAATAGTAGCAAAGGCGCGAAGGCACTCGCCAATCCCGACCATGCCATAATAACCATACTAAATACGCTTTGGTTGTTCGACAGAGCCAACAAAAGGGCGACACCGGTAATGAATACCGTCGTCAGTTTTAACAGCCAGGTGCGTTCGATTTTATGAGGCAGAATATCGTGCGTAATCGCCGCAGAACAGCTGAGCACCAGAGAATCGGCGGTTGACATAGTTCCGGCAAAAATTCCAGCAAGAATCAACCCGACAAGAGCGGAGGGCAGTAACTGCTGCGCCATAGTCGGTAAAGCCAATTCCGCATCGAACGCCCCGGCATCCGATAAATAAACGCGAGAAAGCAGGCCCACACCTGTGGCCAGGCAGTAGAAGAGCGTGAACCACAGGTAATACCACGATTTTGCCTGGCGCATATTCGCGGAATTATTTAAGGTCATAAACCGCACCATTATGTGGGGCTGTCCAATCACGGATAAACCGGCAAACAACCAACTCACAATAAATAAGCTGCCACCCAGTACCCCCGGGAATACCAAGTTTTTTGGCAGCCAGTCCATAAATCCTTCTACGGCCCGCATCTCTACGATGGCGTTAGAAACACCGCCCAGATTCAATACTGCAACAGCCAGAAGTGTTCCCATTGCGACGATCATAACAATGGACTGGGCGGCATCGGTCCAGATCGAGGCGCGGATTCCTCCGGCAAAACAATAGAGGCTCACCAAAATCGCACCGGCAACCGCCCCAGACCACAGCGGCCAGTCTAGTAGGACATGCAAAGCCTTACCGCCTGCGACGAGCTGCGCAGCCGCATAGGTCAACAAAAAAAATAGGGATATCAATCCGATCAGACGCTGAAGCGTCGTAAATTTTTGCCCATACCAATTGCCCAGCACACCCGCATAGCTAACCTCAGAACTATTTTCAGTCGCTTGCCTCAAACGTCTGTGTACGTATAGGGATGCCAAAAAGTCACCCGCTATCCATCCAATCATAAGCCAGATCGAAGCCAAGCCAGTCGTGTAGGTATAACCTATAACACCGATAAACATATAACCGCTGTTGTTGGTCGCTACTGCCGACAAGCCCACTAACCAGGGGCGCACATTGCCACTGGCAAGGTAATAATCTTCTTTCGTGCCGCGACTGCGCCAAGCGGATGCCAATCCAATAAAAGTGAAACACAGTAAAAAACCAATAAAAGAATAAACCATCAGGGGGTTCCAATAAGCAGAATGTTTCCGGCAGTGCGGGTGGGGAATTCAGTGGCGATTGTATGGAACGATATATCGAATAACGACTCAAGCGACCGGAAGCAAGAAATATCAACAAGCCGTTTGCTGCCTTTAAGGGGGTAAGCCACGGGCCCATCTCGTTTGACCCGTGGCGTACTTTGGCTCTTCAGTAAAGGATAGACATTTTCAACAGCTGAAAGATTTCTACCGCTATCGCTATCAATAGACTCATCACTCACAATTAAACAATTACGGTGTAATGGCTTCTGCATCTAACTCATAAGCGCCTTCGGCATTGTGAACTTCCTTACCATTAAGCGGTGGATTAAAAACACAAGCCATGGTCATTTCCTTAAAGGCGCGAAGTACGTGCTTGTCGTGCTTATCTAAGATGTAAACCGTCCCCGGTTTGATAGGATATTTCTTCCCATCGGCCAGTGTTTCCACCTCACCTTCACCAGAGATGCAATAAACCGACTCCAAATGGTTTTGATAATGCATTTGAAAGTCAGCACCATCGTAGATGGTTGTGATGTGAAAAGAGAAACCCATTTGATCTTCCTTGAGAAGCAACCGTGTGCTTTCCCAGTTGCCATCGGGAGATACAATTCTTCGATCGGATTGGTTGGCTTCGGGTAGATTACGTACGATCATTGCATTGCCTTATTTTGCGATTTTTTATGGTTGTTCACTAGCTTTCAGTAGTTTGACTAAACATAGCTAGCAGGCAGTTGAAAACTACCTGCGTTGCAAGCGCGTCAAGCGGTCTATTGAATTGGTCGCCGGGTTTAACATTCCGTACAAGGCACCACTCGAAGTGTACCTTCCCCTAACACACATAAAAGTTAATGGCTGACCATAAGCTTAAAAAGATGATAACGCCTTTTCACCAGCCCAAACACGGAGTTGAAGCCCATATTTTCTACCGGTTAAAACTTAATCTCCTTCAAAATAAACGCTTTCCTCAGGAATATCTTCTTTGGCACATAGCTCCCGAATAGCGTCTTCAACGATATCGATACCTTTTTTGAGGTTTTCATCGGTAACAACCAATGGGCACAAAAATTTAACTATGTGATCATCCGCCCCACTGGTTTCGATAAGGAGCCCATTTTTGAAAGCTTTGCTGGTAATTTTTCCGGCAATTTCTCCGTTAACACAATTGATGCCCTGAAACATACCACGCCCCTTGGCGGTAAAATTGCCTTCGCCATATTGCCGGACGATGCCTTCCAGACGATCTGAAATATATCGCCCCTTACGCTTAATCTCTGCCGAGAAGTGATCATCCGACCAATAATGTTCGATCGCCGCTTTGGCGGTGACAAAGGCGAGGTTGTTGCCCCGGAAGGTGCCGTTATGTTCGCCCGGCTTCCACTGATCTAACTCCGGCTTCATAAGAACTACTGCAAAAGGTAAGCCGTAACCACCAAGCGATTTCGATAAGGTAATAATATCCGGTTCGATTCCCGCCTCTTCAAAGCTGAAAAAGTCGCCGGTACGACCACAACCGGCCTGAATGTCATCGACGATCAATAGAATTTTGTGCTTTCGGCATACGGTTTGAAGATTTTGCAGCCATTCAATACTGGCCGCATTAATGCCGCCTTCACCTTGAACGGTCTCAACGATCACCGCCGCAGGAGAGTTAATCCCACTGCTAGAATCCGAGAGCACCTTATCGAGGTATTCCGTGGTGTCGATGTTATCTCCCAAATACCCGTCGTAAGGCATGCGGTGGGTGCCGGTTAGGCTGACACCGGCTGCATCTCTGTGGTGAGAATTTCCTGTTGCCGCCAGAGAACCCAAGCTTACCCCATGAAAGCCATTCGTAAACGTCACAATATTCTGCTGCCCCGTCACATTACGGGCAATTTTCATGGCCGCTTCCACGGCATTGGTACCTGTTGGTCCGGTAAACTGCACGACATACTCCATATCCCTAGGTTTGAGGATTTTGTCGCTAAAGGCTTGTAAGAATTCGCCCTTGGCTCTGGTATGCATATCCAAACCGTGGGTAATACCATCGTTTTCAATGTACTTCAGGAGTGTGTCTTTAAAAAGCGGGTTGTTGTGGCCATAATTTAGGGTTCCCGCACCAGCTAGAAAGTCCAAATACTGCTGTCCCTCTTCATCCCACATAAACTCACCCTTGGCGCGATTAAAAACACGTGGGAATGAGCGGGCATAGCTTTGCACTTCCGATTCGATTTCATCAAAAATTTTCATAATAAGTCTCTTGTCTGGCCAAGGTTGAAGGGGCCGATACGAACCAGCGATTCCGAGTCATGCTGACCGTCAAAATGCGCTTGCTTGTCTAGCCAACTAGAAGACTGAATATCGGCGCCCAACCGCTTAGCTAAGCTTTTAAAAAGCCCCCATGAAGGCTTATTATCTTTAGTAATGGTTGTCTCTAGATGACGGATACCCCGGCAAGACGAGCGATTCAGCATATGCGCCAACATCTGAGACACCAACCCAAGCCCGCGAGCGCGTTCGTCAACGGCTACTTGCCAGATAAACAGAATGCCCGGGCGCTCTGGCACTAGGTATCCCGATATAAACCCGACCAGCTCACCATCCAGATCAGCCGCCACCGAAGTGCTTGAGAAGTGTCCACACTGGAGCAAATTACAGTAACTGGAGTTGGTATCGAGCGGTGGACAGCGTTGGATCAACCGGAATACGGACATACCGTCTTCAAGCACAGGTATTCTAAACTTAATATTTTGAGAAGAAGGCAAAGAGTCCCCCATTTATGAGTATATTGATTAGCTCTCTAAGGATAATTGGGTGACTAGGAATAATATTTCTTACCAAAACTAGCAAAAACATGTTTTTCTACAACCGAACAACCAAAAAGATATTTTGAGTACTAAATATAGTACACTAAAGAAAATTTTATCTCTAGGCTCTAAGTACCAACAGCAAAGACCGAACGAAGGGAATCAATACCTGTACTAGGCTCATCAGCTAAGCCCGAAGGGATTCTTAACGTATGGGATAATGTGATACCGTCTTGCGGGGTGAGCGCTATTGGCTCAGGAAGTACCTATCGAACGGCATAAGTGGCGCATGACTAGCTTGGCGTACACGCAGAGTATGCCTGGGCTTGATCAACGAACCCCAAGATATAATGCATTTTTTAGATCACTATTATAGAGAAGCACTTTTGAATAGCATTGAAGAAGTACTAGTGGCCCTGAGGCGCGTAATTAGAGCCACCGACTTACACTCCAAACACTTAGCCAAGACCACAGGGCTCACCGCGCCTCAAATCCTGCTGCTGCAAACCATTCGAGACAAAGGTGAAGTGACTATTGGCGAGCTTGCCAATGAAATAAGCCTCAGCCAGGCCACCGTTACCACCATCCTTGATCGACTCGAAAAACGCGAGCTGGTTTATCGCGTGCGCTCAAAAGAAGACAAGCGAAAAGTACACGCCTACCTTACCCACCATGCCGCCGAAATACTAAAAGAAGCGCCAATCCCTCTCCAAGAGCACTTCTCCCGTCGATTCGGAGACCTGCAAAAATGGGAGCAGACCATGATCATCTCGGCACTTCAACGCGTCGCCCAAATGATGGACGCGCAACATATTGACGCAGCTCCCGTACTCGATATCGGTATACTGGATCGCCAAAGTACAACCATCGAAAAGCTTGATCCCTTCCCAGAAAAACAGGAAACAAAGTAAAGAATTCTCAGCGGCATTCAATTATTGAAGGAAAATCAGACTCCACAATTTTTGAGTAACTTGCGATATTAATACCCTCAATATTAATACCCTCAATCACTGCGCAAAAAAAATAGCGGGCGTAAAAATAGAACCGTCTCTATCGATAATTGAATTGCTACTGACTATTCCCTTACTTAAGAGCGGTTGCGTCAGAAGAGAGTTTTAAAAAGCTTACGATCACGCAAGCAATAGAAGGCGAGGAATCCTCCGATCAAGTTCAGATATATTTCGCGAGAGGCCAAAACGCTCTCATTAGCAAGAACTGCAACACCGAAAACAGGCCTAGACTGAACAATATCGCCCATGCGTTCTCCCTTCGTCATTAGGACAACTTTTCAAACGCTGATTTTGCGTGCAACGATACATAAAACTGACGAATAACTGGCAAGTGAAATCAGTAGATCTACCCCCTAACCCCAAGACATATTTCAAGCTAAATACGAATAGCACAATCCGAAGTAAACGCCGTCTACCAATATAATAGTTACTCTGGCCGGTAAAACTTGAGCACCTTCGGCCAGCATTGGTGTACGCGATTTATTCTTCCACCAGATTATCGCGCCGCTTCAATATCGCTAAAGATTCAACTCGGTCAATCAACTCAAAGCCGCCTCTATTCAGCACGGCCTGCATCCCCAGATACGGGCCTTGCCCTCCATTTTCCGGCTTTTCGAAAATATCGTGAATAGCTATTAAACCACCCACGGCAATTTTTTCACTCCAGCGCAAACAGTCGTTTATGGCCATTTCATCACTGTGGCCGCCATCGATAAACACCATGCCCAAAGGCGTTTTCCAGTGGCGTACGGTAACGGCAGAGCTTGCCACGACCGGCACGACAGTTTCATTTAGCAACGCCAAATTTAGAGTGTGACGAAAGCGCGGAAAGCTATCCATTTTGTTGACGGAAGCATCGAATAAATCAATATCGTGATACTCTTCGCCCATCTGGTGCTCTTCCGAACCACGATGGTGATCCACCGCATACAGCGTATTACCTGTTTGCTGACATGCAAGACCAAGATAGACCGTCGATTTACCGCAGTAGCTGCCAATCTCCAGGCAAGGGCCAATACCCGCGGCCCTTAGGGCAGCCTGGAAAAGAGTATTACCCTCAATCTCGGCAAGAAAACCTTTAATGCTATGATGCTGAAAAAACTCAGCGGGACTTGGGAAATATTCGGTGCGCAAGAATCATACTCCAGCTATTATTAGGCGGCTACAAAGAACACTAAACCGCTGGTATATCGAACGAAAGATTCGCCCGCAGTTTGACAAACTGGGCCATTCCCTCGCCATCAACAAACCCCGAACACTCCAAATTACCGGTAGCGATATTGTAGCGGGAAATTTTTTGCATATTATCAGCAACTGCCACCAACCGGTAACATTAACCTGCTGGCGAAGCAAACAGCAGCGTGGGCATATCGATATTGGTGACTACTGTCTGATCTCTCCCGGCGTAAATATCGCCTCGGCCAGATCAATTAAAATTGGCACAAACTGCATGCTCGCAGCAGACGTCTATATTTCAGATAGTGATTGGCACGGAAGCTATAACCGAATACGCCCTTTTCGCTGCACCGAATCCGTAGAGTTAAAAAATAATGTCTGGGTTGGGTTGCGTGCAATTATTGGAAAAGGCGTAACGATCGGTGAGAATTCTATTATAGGAGCTGGCGCAGTTGTGGTTAATAATGTCCCAGCCAATGTTATTGCCGCAGGCAACCCTGCTAAAGTCGTAAAAACATTAAACCCTAAAAGAAAAATTCTTAAACGCGAATTTTTATTTGAAAATACAGAAGGCTATTGGAAAAAACAGGACGCCCTAGAAGATATTTTCTGCCAGAACAATTCCATCCTTCACTGGCTAAGAATCTGCTCATCCCCCAACAAAAGAGACTAAATATATTATAGATTTACCGCTATTTTTTGCGCTAAAACAGCAGTAAATTTATTGATCAACAGATTTAAAGCTTCCACATAGCTATCTACACTATCGTTAACACTAGACAAATTTATCCTCTCTCTACCAACCATCACTTCTCGATTCTTTTGGGTATCCATTAATACCCAGCTCGCGACAAGGTTCACATCACCTCCGGGAATACCACTGAAATCCTCCAAATTAATTCTCAACTGATACTTGGGTCGAATACGCGTATCCCAGGGAAAAGATTGGATTTTTTCGTGATTAAGGCGTTGACTCAAATTGGAGCTTATTACCCGTATAACACTGGCCTTTAGATCTCCCGCCCAAGCATGGTGGCGAGATATTCGAATCTGTTGCGTGTACGTAAGGCTTACGATAGAAGGGTTATCCATAAATTCCGGCAATGAAACCGGACCAACCCCTAAACTGAAATCCTCACTGCTCAGTGCGTAAGTTGCTGCTCCTGCATCAAACTTTACCGGAAACAATGAGTAGTACTGCGTTTGCTTCCCACTGGAAACGCACCCCGTCAATAAAAACGAAAGGGTAGCAGCGAATAATAGGTGTTTAAACGAGAAGGGTAGATACTTACTCATCTTTTGGCTTCCCTGAAATCAATGCATTGGGGTGACGATTTAATTCATTGATAAACAGCTCAAGTGAACGTGCGGCATCGCTGAGTGATTTCGCCATTTCGGTAAGCTCGTATTTCAATTCTGAATCCGGAGCAATGGCCTGGTCGATACTTATCATCGCTACAGTCATTTGCTGCAAGGCTCCATTGGCAGTTGCCATGGTCTCCTCCAAATTACTAATAGTATTATCGAGCTTGGTCGCCGTATTGCGCTCTTCCAGCGTTGTAAGTAATGAATTCAGGCTCTCGAGACTACCGACCAGTTCATGGCCAATTTTATCGAAAGGGATTTGGCTGATTTTTGCCAAGACATCTGAGGCTTGCTCGCCCACCTGATCAATCGTATCCCTGACAGTCGGTATCTCTGAATAATTTTCAGCTCGGATAAAGGCCACCGGCTCCTCTTCATCAACAAAAGCCAAGTCGATAAATTTTGAGCCCGTGATAATACTCGCTGTTTTCATTTGCGCGCGCAAACCCTGCTCCACCATTCGCTCCATTCGGTTATCCACATCCTCTCGCGAAGGCGAGCCCCCGGACTGCAGTCGTTCTGGCTCCATGGCTATAAATACATGCAGGCTTTCGCCAACATTTTCTGCACTGTCCAATTCAACATCAACCACTTCACCAATTTTAATACCGCGAAACTCCACCGGCGCACCGACGGTTAAACCCCGTACGGTACCGCTGAACTTCAAACGGTAGTAATATTTAATACTGAAACGCCCTTCCAGCACAGATTCACGATCGGAATACAAATGGAAGCGATGCCCCGATTCGGCCAACTGTATATTTTCGAAGCCCGCAGCATTATCAAAGGCCACGCCCCCACTCACAAGAGAGGCAAGGGATTCCATGCGAGCCTTCATACCATCGGCATTTATAGACACTCCAAAACCGCTGACATTCCAAAAGCGGCTTCGCGTTTGAACAATTTCGTTATAGGGCGCCCGAATAAAAAAATGGATGTCGACATAATCCATACTGCCCGACAACTTATAACCGGTGACCTCTCCCACGCGAATTTGTCGAAAATAGACCGGCGAGCCAATATCCAGCGAACCTAGCTCCTCCGCCTGTAAGACGTATTGCGACCCAGCTTCATCGGATTCAAATGCGGGCGGCTCATTTAAGCCAACAAATTCCGTTTGATAACCTCCCTTTGCCCCTGGGTCCATCACAATATATACCCCGGAAATTAACGTGCCTAAGTTCGAAACGCCCGCGGCACTGATTCTCGGTGTCACCATCCAGAAACGTGAATTTTCACTCAGGTGCGGCGCCACATCTCGATCCAGCTCCGCAGTTACTCGAACATGTTTTAAATCGCGGGACAGTTTTACGGACTGCACCAAACCCACCTTCACTTCGTTAAGCTTCAGTTGCGTTTGACCGGCGATAATATCGGTCGCATCGTCGAAGGTGATTTCAATAGTGGTTCCTTTTTCCATCTGCGCCTGCACAGCTAGCCAAAGTGCAATAAGCAGGGCTACCGCTGGAACGATCCATACAGGTGAAATACTGCCTACTTTCTGGGTAACGGCGTTATTGAGGCTTCTTTTCATCCAACACATCCCAAATTAATCGTGCATCGAAAGTTTCAGCAGCGACCATCGTTAAAATAACTACCGCACCGAAAGCGATAATGGCAGATTCAGGCTCTACCGTGTAAATAAAGCCAAACTGCACCAGAGAAACCAGCAGGGTAACAACAAAGACATCCACCATGGACCAGCGGCCAACCACTTCCATTAAACGGTAGAGAAAAGCGCGGTGTTTCGCGCCTCGTCGCATCCCCACTTTAACGGACCAAAGCAAGTAAGTGAGTATAACCAGCTTAGTTATCGGCACAAGGATACTGGCCACAAACACCACTAAGGCTACACCCCACAGCCCCTCCGCCAGCAATTCCACCACGCCGGAAAATATGGTATCGGTTTCAGTAATTCCGAGCGAGGTGTAGGTCATAATGGGCAATATATTGGCTGGGATATATAAAAGAGCTGAAGCCAGTACCAATGCGGTTGTTTTTTCCAGGCTGTGAGGTATACGCTTGTGTAGTTCCGACCGGCAACGCGGGCATTCGTGTGTTTTTTCAATAACACTTTCACCCACCATTGCCTGGCATATTTTGCAGTCAAAAACAGTTTCGTTTTCGTATGTGGAAAAATAGTTATTGGTGTTAATCCAACCCCACAAGAGGCGGCGATTTAATTTCACATAGGCGAGTATTAGTACGCCCACCAACAGAAAGAAAGCATAGGCACCCGCCTCCAGCCGCAGCACAGTCATGTCCGCCAACTTTACCGAAGCGACAACGGTACTAAGCATAAATATCTCAAGCATGCTCCAGGTTTGCGCTCTTACCAACCAGCGCAAAACAGCCGTTTGCCCCCTTAGATGCCTGTTATAACTGTAGGGCAAAAGTAGGTAGAGAAAGGCCAATATCTCAATTAACGGAAACAAAAAAATGGTGGTAATCACCATGCCGGCGAGTATCCACTGGTTTCTATCCAGCAGCGCCCAAAATCCATCCAAAATAGTCGCGGTTTGGCTTTGCGAACCAATTTCCAACGTAATGAACGGTAGCGCGTTACTTAAAACAAACAAAATTAGCGCTGTAACCGCCAGCGCCGAGGCCCACTCCAACCGACGCGCTTCGCCACTGTGTAACACCGCATTGCAGTTAAAACACACCATCTCGTTGTCTGGCGAAATGGCAACAATTTTTTGCAATTCACCACAGTCATGACACATCAGCCAGTCGCGGTGTTGCGCATGAGATTTCGGCATTGTAGTGTCGGCCTGTTCCATTTACCTTAGCCCTTATGCACCACTAGCAAGCTTTGCTAGCTGCCGTTTTAATAA
Source organism: Teredinibacter haidensis (assembly GCF_014211975.1). Lineage (NCBI taxonomy): Bacteria > Pseudomonadati > Pseudomonadota > Gammaproteobacteria > Cellvibrionales > Cellvibrionaceae > Teredinibacter > Teredinibacter haidensis. The sequence continues at coordinate 4,348,884 of NZ_CP060084.1, read as the reverse complement.
TGCCTGCTTATTTACCAGTGACATACCTACGTTTCTCGCCCAACGGATTGCGGGATCATCCGTACTGAACAATCGTTTGAAACCTTCCATCAATAACATCGCCGACAAATTGTGGCTTTTACGAGCGCGCTGAAAACGACGCAGAATCGAGTCTTCGCTTAAAGGAATATTGCGCTGACAAGCACGTACAATTTCATCTGCCAGCGCCTGTACATCATAAAACCCCAGGTTTGCACCCTGCCCGGCGAGAGGGTGGATGGTATGAGCGGCATCACCGATTAATGCCAAACCCGGGCAAATGTAATCAACGGCATGTCGCTGTCGCAGCGGAATTGCAAAGCGCTTCGCCGTATGCTCGACCGCGCCCAGGCGATATTCGAATGCCCGCCCCAGGCGCTGACAAAATTTGGCGTCCTCCAGGGCCATCAACTCTTCGGCAATCCCGGTTTTAACCGACCACACCAACGAACTGTGATGTGCCGATGCAGGGGGAACAGAGTCAACTTGCATAGGCAAAAAAGCGATGGGGCCCTGCTGACTAAAACGCTGCCAGCAACAATACTCATGCGGCTTCTCGGTGCAAACAGTTGTCACAATAGCGGTGTGTCCATAGTCCCACTCGCGCGTTTTCAGACCAGCCATTTCACGTAATTCAGAATGAGCGCCATCGGCGGCAATAACCAAATCACACGAGAGCGTTGCACTACTTTCGGTTTTGTGACAAATGCTTAACGTATTTTTGTTCTCAGCATGCTCAAAATGGGTTACACGCCAACCATCCAGTAGTGTGACGGACGATTGAGTTCTTAAATACTCCCGCAAAACATTAACAACGACACTATTTTCGATAATGTGGCCGAGGCTCGCCTCATGCACGTCGCTCGCATAAAATTGAATATTGCCGGTGCCCTCTGCATCCCAGATTTCCATCGCACCATAGGCACAAGCTCTTGCTTCCCGAATCGCTCCCCACACCCCCAAGCTATCCAATAGACCTTTAGACTTTCTCGACAGGGCAACCACTCTCGGATCGAACTGCTCACCCGAAAAAAATTCCGGCTCGGCGCGCGCTTCGATAACAGCAATATTTAAATGAGCCGTGGCAGAGTGTTGCGCAATGCTCGCAGCCAGCAGGGCGCCAACCATACCCCCACCGACAATAACCAGATCGTAGTGTTGATCACTCATATGGAACCTGCTGCCCGCAATTTTACTTTTGGCACTGTTCGCCCCATCATTTGCGAGAAAAATTCCTTTCGAGCCGCCGGCCACAACTCCATGGCCAATAAGCCCAAATTACGCCCCAGCTGCACGGCTTTATTATGCTGAGAAAAAATCCACACAAAACCGTGGCCGATTCCAGCGGTAAGGGCCTGATCATTTTCCTGCGCAGCCAAATACCGCTTAAGCACGGATATATCACCCAGGTCTTTGCCTTTTTGATTGGCTTGCACCAGCACGGCGGTTAGCTGCGCACAGTCGCGTATCGCCAAATTAAAACCCTGCCCGGCAACTGGATGTAGAGAGTGCGCTGCATTCCCAATCAACACGATCGATGAGCGCACCTGCTCCCTGGCAAAGACCATTTTTAACGGATAGCTATGGCGCTCACCTACACGTAAGCAGGAGCCCAGCCGATAACCAAACGTGTGCTGAATGTGCTGAATAAAGTCGGTATCAGACCATTGCAGGGTTTCCTCAAGCTGCGGGAGAGGGCGTATCCAAACTAAAGCGGCCCTGCGACTCGCGCGGGTATTCTCATCGGGTAAGGGTAAAACGGCCAAAGGGCCATCTTCAGTAAAACGCTCAAACGCCTGCCCCTGATGAGGCTGCTCAAATTCCAGATTGGTAATAACCGCCGCCTGCTGGTAATCGTGAATATCTGTGCCTACACCCAACTGCTGACGCAAAGGCGACTCGGCACCATCACCCACAATAACAAGCGACGCTTTTAGTGTTTTCAACTCGGCATTGCAGCCGCTTCGATAACTTAACGCTGCACCAGCACTGACGGGCCGAATGGATTCCACTTTTGTCGGCGCTAACACGCTGATGTTCTGCGCTTTCAGCACCGCCTGACACAAGTGGTAACCAAACCAACGATTTTCCACCACGAACCCCAAGGGCTGATTATCGTTTTCTGCTTGGGAAAACGCCGTGGCACCTACATGGCCACGATCACTAACATGCACGCGACTTATCGGCTGCGCGCGCTCTACAATATCGGGCCACACATTAATCAATTGCAGCAACGCTACCGTTGCCGCCGACAACGCAGAGGATCGCGCATCGAAACTCGGCTGCTCCAGTAATTCGGGCTTGGCCTGCAGGCCAACGGATTCAAATAAAACAATATTGATATTGGGCAGCTGCTGCGACAATAGCAGCGCCTGGGACAGGCCCACCATGCCACCGCCGACAATAGCAATATCGGTCTGCTTTCTCTCTTGAGTTCGGTTGTTATCGTCGTCTTTCAATTCGTTCATTTATGCCCGCGCTTTGCGCCTTCCGGCCATTAATTTTTCTATGTCCGCAACGGTTTTGGGCGCGCCATCGGTTAACACTCGACAACCGTCTTTAGTTACCACCACATCATCCTCGATACGCACACCAATTCCGCGCCATTTTGCTTCTACTTTTCGATTATCTTTAGCAACATAAATTCCCGGCTCTACCGTCATAACCATACCCGGCTCCAGGACCCTCCATTCATCCCCCACTTTGTAGTCGCCCACATCGTGAACATCCATTCCCAACCAGTGGCCGATGCGGTGCATGTAAAATGCTTTGTAACTTTCCTTTTCGATAAGTTTTTCGACTCGACCTTTGAGCAGCCCCAGCTGGACCAACCCTTCCACAATAGTTCTCACAGAGGCATCGTGTGGTTCGTTCCAATGATTTCCGGGCACAACTTTTTCAATGGCCGCTGCTTGCGCGTTTAGCACCAGGTTATAGATCGCTTTTTGTTCGCGGGAGAATTTTCCGTTCACCGGAAATGTGCGCGTAATATCGGAGGCATAATATTCATATTCACAACCGGCATCGATTAACACAAGATCGCCGTTTTTAAGCTTCGCACTGTTTTCAACATAATGTAGCACGCAAGCATTATCGCCCCCTCCCACAATACTGTTGTAAGCGGGTCTTCGACCTCCTTCCAATGTACAGGCATATTGAATTTCTGCTTCCAGCTCGTATTCAAATCGTCCCGGCGCACAGGTTTTCATCGCGCGCACATGCGCGCGCGATGAAATATCGCCGGCAGTCTCCATTAAACGAACCTCGGCTGCACTTTTATACAAGCGCATATCGTGAAGGAAGTGATCAAGATCTAAAAACTCACCCGGCGGTGTTGCACCCGCCCGCACTTTCGCACGAATCAGGTTTACCCATGCCATCACATGGCGATCGAAGTCCATATCTTTACCCATCGCGTAATAAACACGCTCTCGCCCTTCGATAAGACCCGGTAAAATATCGTCGATATCATCAATAGGAAAGGCATCGTCAGCACCGTATTGCTTGCACGCACCTTCCTGGCCCGCGCGATAACCATCCCAGATTTCTTTTTCTTTGTTTTTTTCCCTGCAGAATAAGACATACTCACCGTGCTCACGCTCAGGCACCAAGACCAGCACAGCCTCAGGCTCGCTAAAACCGGTTAAGTAATAAAAATCGCTGTCCTGACGATACGGGTAATCGGTATCCCGACTGCGTAATTTTTCTTTCGCCGCAGGCAGGATGGCAATGCTATTGGGCTCCATTAACGCCATAAGAGCCTTACGGCGGCGAGCAAACTCTTGCTTGGTAATACTCATAAAATGCCATCTATTTAATGAAATGTATCCGGGCTGTCGGCGGCAGGCGATTCGCTTGATGTCTTGGCAATACAAAGTTCAGTGTAAACAGTCAGTACCGCAACTTTGACATACTCCACCAGTTCAACCCAGTAGGTTTCGTTCTGCTCTGCATCCAACTCCGCGTCGACAGCCGCCTGAGAAATATGAGCCATATCGCGCAAGGCGTCGGCAACGTCCTTGGGAAGCTCTGCCCCCTGACCTAAACCGGACTTTCCAATCGTCTGCCCCAAGCCGTGTAAAAAACCTTCACACCAACCGGCCAGCTCCTGCGCCCGCCGCTCCAGGCTGGCATTATCATCCGGCAAAAGGGGCTGAAAGCTATACTGCTGATCATTGAGCAACTTATCGGTATTCTCCAGTATAAGTTTGAATAGCGCTTCCTGCTCTTCGTTTGGGGTAATGAAGTCCAACTCCAGAAATTCCAGCGCTACCTGCTGCCATTGTTGTGCATCCAAACGATCTCCGGCACACAAACGGCCACACAATAAGCCCTGCAACTCCGCCACTGAATTCACACTTCCCATATTCATTAACTGGTCATTAACAAAGTGAAACTCGAACAAACTACTCATATAAAAACCTCTTGCGGCTCACAAAGCGCCATTATTCTCGGCGTTCCTCACCTCAGGAGGAGAAGAAAGCACTATACTTTTCCAAAATTGCGATTAACATGCATCAGGACGCATCCAAACAAGACGCGTTAAAAGCTGGACATTATAGTAAACGGCAGCACAATATCGAACATGAGCAACCAATTGTTACACGAAGTTGAAGCCCGACTGGACGAACTGATCAGCCTATGCGATCGCCTCGAAAAGGAAAATTCCACGCTGCGCTCACAAGAGACCGACTGGCAACAGGAGCGTGCACGCCTGATCGAGAAAAATGAGTTGGCCCGCAACCGTGTCGAGGCCATGATTACTCGCCTGAAAAGCCTAGAGGCGGAATCTTGAGCACAGTAGAAGAATCACAAGCAGCCATGAGCGAGCAACAGCGCGTACACGTTAACATCCTAGAGAAAGACTACCAAATCTCCTGCCCCCCCAACGAGAGGGAAGCTCTTCACCGCGCAGCCGAAGAACTGGACGAACGCATGCGGGTGATCCGTAGCAGCGGCAATGTTATTGGCCTGGAACGCATCGCCGTTATGGCTGCACTCAACCTTTGCTACGAACTGCAACAAGAAAAAAGCAATAGCGGCAACTCCCAAACCAACATCCAAGCACTAGAGCGCATGGCGGCAAAGCTGGCCAAGACGCTAAACGACTAAACAAGCTTTTCCACTGCGCGATTCTCGAAAAAAGTCAAGACTGTTCAGCTAGATTCTCGATGCTATACTGACAGTACCTGGGGTGTTTGCCAGTTGGCTGAATCCCTGAGCCCGTAAGCGTTTTTAAGGAGGCTACGTGTTTGTGCTGTGTGCATGTCCGCGCGACGGAAAGCCTAACGTATAACAGTTCCCTCCCCCTTGGATCATCGGGTCCAAGGTAAGGTCAACAGCGGCATTCCCGGGATTTTATCCGCATCAGATCGTTTGATGCCTTGTGCTGGAATCACCAGCAAACCAATAGACAAGAGTTAATGAATAAGGCAGCCCTGCGTTCGCATATCCGCAGCCAGCGCAACGCGCTTAGCTCGCTGCAGCAGCGTACCGCCGCTTCCAACCTATGCAACCAAATCGTAAAACTTCCCGAATACAAACGAGCCAGACATATAGCCCTTTATTTTGCCAATGATGGTGAAATTTCGCCTCACCACTTAGGCCAAACCGCCAGAAGCCAGCAAAAAAAAACCTATTACCCAGTACTCACTCGTCAACAGATGATATTCCGACCCTATAAGGGTCGCCAAAAATTGATGAAAAACCGTTTCAATATACCAGAACCTCTCCCCCGCTACCGAGCGAGACAAGTTCGCGAATTGGATATTGTCTTTTTACCGCTGGTAGCCTTCGACGAGGAGGGGAATCGCCTGGGAATGGGTGGAGGTTTTTACGACAGAACCTTTGCATTTAAAAACCAAAGCCCGTTTGTGCGACCGCTGCTTATCGGGCTTGCACACCAACTGCAGCAGCAAGGACAGTTAATTACCGAAGCCTGGGATATTCCGCTCGATATGATTGCCACCGATAAAGAAGTGATCACTGTTCGCCATCGCAGATGGTAACGCGCAAGCGAAAGCAACCAGTCACCCACACCCCTCCTGGGAGCTGACTGATCGGTTAATACTGTCTAATGAACGCTGTTGAAGCCTAACCGCTATTGCTTTACGACTACCACACCTTGGTGGAGTTCTGCGGCAGGTGCATCCAATGCTGAGCTGTCACTACTATCAGTTACGCTCAATCCTGTTGCCAATAATCCAACAACAAATATTATGGCGGCTAGAGTTAGTGCATCAGTTTTCATGCTTACGTTCTCTGCGCTCTAATCGTGTTTATTTTAGTTTTTAATCGCTTCATTATCGGAAAGCCAACTTATCGAGTAGGAGCACAATTTATCTAGAACAATTCAGGTGCTAAGCAGCCAAAACCCGAACCAACCTCATATCTCAAACTCAAGTTTACTTGCAGATAACAGAACTTCCAGCCCTCCACACACCCTAGTGTTTACTGCCTCACAGAATAAGTGAACACTCACTCAAAAGCGTGACACAATTCCTTATGACGCGCCAATTATTAACGTCAACGGTTACTAAAACATGTCGACGGTGTCAATTGGCCTGTAAAATTGCACAAAGCTAGAGTGCCAATATAGGCCTCACCACCCTTTGGTTCAACCATCTATACCCCTTACGATTACCGATTCAAAAAATAAAAACCACTGCTTGATGAATATCAATAAGCAACCGATAATAAGAATTATTATTGTTAGGGGCTGACCCTCTCACACTGTGGAGTTGCTTTACTTCTATGTCTATGACACTTAACGAACTGGCCATCGGCGCCATCGCCACCGTTCACACATTGCTCGGTAACAACCAAGCACTGCACCGCCAGTGTGGCGCCCTCGGCTTAAAACCCGGAGCTCGTATTCAAGTACTTCACAAAAACCGCAGTAAAGGCCCTATGCAAATCAAATGTCGCGGAACACTGTTTTCCATACGCACAGATGAAGCAGCCTACATAGGTGTCACTACCGAAGCCTGACCCCCAACCAACCCAAGAGATAGCGCTTGAAAGAAATCGCCCTGATAGGCAGTCCAAACTGCGGCAAAACCACTCTATTTAACCGTCTGACAGGCGCGCGCCAGCGAACTGGCAACTGGCCCGGCGTCACGGTAGAGCGCAAAGATGGCAAGCTCGATATCAATGGTGAAAAAGCCCTGCTGATCGACCTTCCCGGCGTTTACACTCTCCACGATGACATCCAGGGCTTAGAGGCTCGCATTGCGTTCGACTATATTAATAGCGGCAAGCCCGAGCTGGTGTTGCTGGTGATTGATGCCACCCGACTGCCGCAGCAGCTAGAGCTGCTACCCGAGCTCTTAAGCACAGGTATCCCCGTGGTACTGGCGGTGAATATGCTCGACAGCGCCGAAGCAGAGGGCATGCATGTCGACCTTGTAGGCCTGGAACAAAAAACAGGCCTTCCTGTGGCAGGCGTTATCGGTTCAACGGGTGTAGGCCTCCCGGAACTCAAGCAGAAAATTAGCCAGGCTTTACAGCATTACAACCTGGTCAATCCCTCTCGACTGAACATCGCCGAGATTGCCGACGCTTGCTACCACACCACCGAACAAAAGAGCCGTACAGAAAAGATCGACCGCTGGCTGCTTCATCCCAAGCTGGCATTACCAGTCTTTCTGCTGGTGATGTATCTCCTGTTTACGATTGCGGTAAATTTTGGCGCCGTATTTATCGACTTTTTCGATATTGTTCTAGGTAGCTTGTTTATCGATGGCAGCCGCTGGCTACTCGGTAGTATCGGTACCCCGGAGTGGCTACAGGCGGTGATTGCCGATGGTGTCGGCGGAGGCATTCAGTTGGTTGGCACCTTTATTCCCGTTATCGGCTGCCTTTATCTGTGCATGTCTATTCTCGAGGATTCCGGCTACCTCTCCCGCGCAGCTTTTGTTATTGATCGTCTAATGGCCAAAATTGGTCTTCCCGGACAAGCTTTTATTCCCCTTATTATTGGCTTCGGCTGCAATGTTCCGTCGGTAATGGCCTCGCGGGCGCTCGGGCAGGCCAGCGCCCGCCTGACAACCATTTTTATTGCGCCCTTTATGAGCTGCGGCGCACGGCTTTCCGTATACGTGTTTGTAGGTACTGCCTTTTTCCCCAGCCAATCGCAAAACGCCATTTTCGCCCTCTATATCCTGGGTATTCTTGTGGCGATTTTCTCTGCCTGGATTCTACGCCACAAACTTTTCTCTGGACTTGTTGGGGCCAATATCACAGAAATGCCAGCCTACCACCGCCCTCTGTTGCGCAACGTACTCACGCAAACTTGGCTGCGGCTCTATTCCTTTATCTGGCGAGCAGGGCGGCGCATCGTTGCTGTCGTTTTACTACTATCGGTACTGTCCTCCTTTGGTACGGATGGCAGCTGGGGCAATCAGGACACAGAAAAATCAGCGCTTTCGGCAACCGGCAAGTGGCTTACGCCCGTCTTCACTCCCATGGGGATAGGGGAACAAAACTGGCCTGCAACCGTAGGTCTATTTACCGGCTTATTTGCAAAAGAGGTCGTTGTGGGCACTCTCGACACCCTTTACTCCCCACCGGAAACAGAAGAGCCCTCAACCGAAAGACCCGATTTTCTTGGCGATATAAAAGCCGCCTTTACCAGCATTATCGAAAACTCTGCCGGTTTAGTTGATGCCCTTACAGACCCCCTAGGTATCGGCTCAGCTCAGCAAGACGCCACCAGCTCACAACCCCATAGCTACGCTGCCATGCAACAGCTCTTTCCCTCTAGCTGGGGAGCGTTTTGCTACCTTGTATTTATCCTACTTTACGCTCCTTGCGTGGCAACTATCGGCGTAATGCAAAGGGAGGCTGGTCATGTGTGGATGGGCTTTTCGATTATTTGGAGTCTGTTGCTGTCTTACTGGCTCGCCAGCGCTCTCTGGCATCTCTGCCTGCTCGCCAGTGCTCCTGTGGTCGCAAGCAGCTGGCTTGCTCTCTCCTCCTTGGTACTCTACGCCAGTTACCGCTTCATTATCCACTATATGAAAAAGGGGATGAGCGAACATATCCCGGTCGTCAACCTCCCCGGATAAGCAACATCGGCAACGCAAGTCTCACGACTATTGTCTATCTAATTTATCCACCAAAGCACCGGACTCGAGCAGGAAAAACAATTCCAACCTTTCCCAGCTTGAATAAAAAAGGAGCGAATCAATCGCTCCTTTTTTATTCAAAACCTTTTTTTGTGTCTTAAAAAAGCACTCTGCAACGAATCGTACCCTCTACGCTTTTGAGTTGTTTAAGTGCCGATTTATTGTATTTAGAATCCACATCGACCACGACATAACCCACTTTCTCATTGGTCTGTAAATACTGACCAGTAATATTGATATTATTTTCAGAGAAAATTTTGTTAATCGCCGTCAGTACGCCGGGTACGTTTTTGTGAACGTGCAGTAAACGATGAACATTTCTATGGGTGGGCAGCGCCACTTCGGGGAAGTTTACCGAAGAAATAGTCGTGCCGTTATCAGAATACTTAATCAGTTTTTCGGTAACTTCGAAACCAATATTTTCCTGAGCCTCCATAGTGGAGCCACCAATATGCGGTGTGAGAATCGTATTATCGAACGCCCGCAAAGGCGATACAAATTCTTCATCGTTGCCTTTTGGCTCAACAGGGAAAACGTCAATTGCTGCTCCGGAAATATGCCCACTTTCCATCGCTACGGCCAAAGCCTCGATATCGATCACTGTTCCACGGGACGCGTTTATTAAAATTGCCCCCGCTTTCATGGCCGCGATTTCCTGCTCACCAATAAGATCTTTAGTTCCAGCCGTTTCCGGCACATGCAGGGAAACGATATCTGATTTGGCCAGCAACTCCGTTAGCGATTTACACTGTATTGCGTTGCCCAGTGGCAGCTTGTTAATTACATCGAAAAACATCACCGTCATACCCAGGGATTCGGCCAATACACTGACTTGACTACCAATTGAGCCATAGCCGATCAGCCCCAGTGTTTTACCACGTATTTCAAAGGAGCCCGTTGCCGATTTATTCCATTCGCCGCGATGACAACCTGCATTTTTGGCGGGCACACCCCGCAGCAATAAAATTGCTTCCGCAATAACTAGCTCAGCAACGCTTCGGGTATTGGAATAGGGCGCATTAAAAACCGCTACACCATGCTCCTGCGCAGCTTCCAGATCAACTTGATTGGTACCAATACAAAAACAACCCGCCGCCACCAATTTGGGAGCGCTTTCGAATACTCGTCGGGTTAGCTGTGTACGAGAACGCAAGCCAACAAAATGTGCATCTTTAATTCGATCAATCAGCTCATCTTCCGCCAGCGCCGTTTTTACATAATCGATATTGGTGTAGCCTGCATTTTTTAGGCTCTCAACAGACGAGGGACTAACACCTTCAAGCAATAGGAATTTAATTTTTTCTTTTTTCAGGGAAGTCAGAGGAGCCGTCATAGTTAAGTCTCACAAGCTAAAAATAAATATTCAATATAGCGCGATTTACGCGCGTAACGTCTGCACACCCGTTTCGGTTGCAAGCAGTAAAACATCAGCCGGGCGCCTGGCAAACAGGCCATTGCTGACAACTCCCACAATTTGGTTGATTGCAGCTTCCAAACCGGGGGCATCTTCAATGTTTAGGCCGTGAACATCCAGAATCTCACCACCATTGTCGGTAATACACCCCCGGCGGTGCACGGGATCGCCACCCAGTTTTATCAGCTCACGAGCGACATAAGCACGAGCCATCGGAATCACTTCGACCGGCAGCGGGAAGGCTCCCAGGGTTTTGACCCACTTGCTTTGATCGGCGATACACACAAATTCGTCGGCGCTGGCGGTTACAATTTTTTCCCGTGTTAACGCTGCACCACCGCCTTTAATCAGCTGCAATTTCGCGTTACTTTCATCCGCTCCATCGACATACACCGCCAACTGATCAACTGAATTTAAATCATAGACGGGAATACCATGTTTTTTTAACCTCTCAGCAGAAACATCCGAACTGGCAACCGCGCCATCGAACAAAGCCTTATGCTCAGCCAGAAAATCAATAAAAAAGTTAGCGGTAGAACCAGTACCGATTCCCACAATGGTGTCACTTTCGAGCTTTGGCAAAATGTATTCAACCGCCGCCTGGGCAACAGCTTTTTTGAGTTCGTCCTGGGTCATGGGGTGCAATCAATTCCGGTTAATATAGAGGACAGCGGGAGAGGCGGTGCAGTTTACTAAAAACTGCCGCCGAGCGCATGCACAAATAACACTCCATCAAAGCAAATTCAATGACTTGACGTCTCGCATCCTTTACCATTGCCGCTCAATAAACAAATTGAAAATATAACGAACTGCCATGCCCCAGTCCTACCTGAAACGCATACTCAACGCCCGCATTTACGATCTGGCCGTAGAAACACCACTGGATGCTGCACCGCTGATTTCTGACCGCACCAACAACCAGGTACTGCTTAAGCGCGAAGACCTGCAACCCGTGTTTTCCTTTAAAATTCGCGGAGCCTACAATAAGCTCCTGCAGTTGAGTGAGGAGCAAAGAGCTGGAGGCGTCGTAGCGGCCTCAGCAGGCAACCATGCACAGGGTCTGGCGCTGGCCTCACAGCATCTAGGCGTGAAAGCCACAATTGTTATGCCCCGTACGACACCGGCGATTAAAGTGGAGGCGGTAAAACGCCGTGGAGCAAAAGTTGTTCTGACCGGTGATACCTACGACGAAGCGGCCACTCATGCCAAAAAACTGGTTGAAGAAAAGGGGATGACCTACGTCCCCCCCTTCGACGACCCCGATGTTATTGCTGGCCAGGGTACCGTTGCCATGGAACTGTTGCGCCAGTATTCCGGGCCCATAGACGCTGTTTTCATCCCCGTGGGCGGCGGCGGCCTGTGTGCCGGTATGGCCGCCTACATAAAGTATGTGCGCCCAGAGACCAAGGTTTTCGCCGTAGAACCCAACGATGCGGCATGCCTGAAAGCCGCCATGGATGCCAACCGCCGGGTAACACTTCCTCAGGTAGGTATATTTGCCGAAGGTGTTGCTGTAGCGCAAATTGGAAAAGAAACCTACCGCGTTTTGCGACAGACCATCGACGGTGTTATTACCGCCAATGCCGATGAAATGTGCGCTGCGATTAAGGATATTTTCGAAGATACACGCTCCATTACTGAGCCCGCAGGGGCTTTGTCGCTCGCAGGCCTGAAAAAATACGTTGCCGAAACCGGCTGCGAAGGAAAAACCCTGGTCGCCATCGCCAGCGGAGCGAATACCAATTTCGACCGCTTGCGCTTTATTTCGGAAAGCACTGAAATCGGCGAAAAGCGCGAAGCAATCTTTGCGGTGACCATTCCAGAAGAACCCGGTAGCTATCGCAAGTTCTGTGGCCTGCTGGGCAAACGTTCCATTACTGAATTTAATTATCGCTTTGCCGATAATCGCGACGCCCATATCTTCGTCGGTCTACAGGTGGCTCCAGACAAAGACGATCGCGCGGAGGTGGTTCAAACTCTGGAAGGAAAAGGTTACAAAGTTGTCGATATGACCGATAACGAAGTGGCTAAGCTCCATATTCGTCATATGGTCGGCGGTCATGCGCCTCAGGCCAATGACGAAATCGTCTACCGCTTCGAGTTTCCGGAACGACCCGGCGCGTTGCTGAACTTTTTAACCAAGCTGGCCGGTCGCTGGAATATTTCCATGTTCCACTATCGCAACCACGGTGCAGCATTTGGCCGGGTACTGGTTGGCATGCAGGTACCGAAAAAAGAACACAAACAACTGCAAGGCCTGCTGAAGGACCTGGGCTACCCCTACTGGGATGAAACCGATAACGAAGCCTACCGGTATTTTTTGAGTTAAACCCTGTCGAGGGGCGCCATTTAAGCCCAGTGCTTTTCTGCACTTTTGATCGCCCGAGGGCGCTTTGCGATTTCCCTCGGGCGACCTCCCTTTGAGAACTATCGGACAGCAGCGCTATTTGGCCACCGCTGTCCGAGAACCCTTTCACACAACTTACACATCAATAGAAACTGCAACAGCAATTTAATCCAGTCTTCACAAATTCAGCATACAGGCGACACACTTAACTTCTAGCCTCCTCTACTCAACACTGGTTCCATTTACACATCGAATAATTCTTTTGGAGGCCGCCATGCGCCACTGTATTACGCTGTTAATTCTAGCCGTTTTATCTGCTTCATCTCTCCCCAGCCTTGCCAGCAGCAAACACTTTGACTGGCACAAGCCTTTTGCTTCCCATGGTTTCGGCTCTAATGTGCAACTGGGACCACGCCCCTACTTTCTGGTCAAAGATATGGATGTATCGCCGCTCAAGAAAAAGCTTCTTAGCTGCCAAAACCAAAAACCACGCAGGTCTGATTTTTCCATTGGCCACAGAGGCGCACCACTGCAATTCCCTGAGCACACAAAAGAATCCTATGAAGCGGCTGCACGTATGGGCGCAGGCATTCTGGAGTGTGATGTCACCTTTACGAAAGATAAAGAGTTGGTTTGCCGTCACTCCCAATGTGACTTACATACCACAACCAATATCCTTGAAACCCCCCTGGCTGAAAAATGCAGTGTGCCCTTTGAGCCCGCAGAGGTCGATGCCGACGGTAACGTTATCAAATCCGCTTCCGTTCGCTGTTGCACCAGCGATATTACCCTGGAAGAATTTAAAACACTTAAGGGCAAGATGGATGCGGGAAATTCTGCAGCCACAACGGTTGCAGAGTACCTCGATGCAACGGCAAATTGGCGCACCGACCTCTACGCCGGCCGCGGAACTCTGCTCAGCCATAAAGAAAGTATTCAGTTATTTACCCGGCTCGGAACCAAGATGACACCGGAACTAAAGTCACCCAGCGTGGAAATGCCCTTCAATGGATTTTCCCAGCAAGACTACGCACAAAAAATGATTGAAGAGTATAAACAAGCTTGGGTTCCCCCTCACTTTGTCTGGCCACAATCGTTTAACTACAGCGACGTACTCTACTGGATAGATAGTGAGCCCACGTACGGCCATCAAGCTGTATTTCTCGATGGCCGCTACGATGATCCTGATTTTAACTTCCGTGATCCAAGTACTTACGAACCTTCCATGGCCAAGATAGCAGCGGATGGCGTAAGTATTATTGCGCCACCCATATGGATGCTGGTGGACGTTATCGACGGTGACATCGCCCCCTCGATTTATGCCGAATCGGCAAAGGCTGCGGGCCTGGATATGATTGCCTGGTCATTCGAACGCGCAGGCCCATTGGCAAATGGTGGTGGCTGGTATTATCAATCGCTGAATGGCCTAAACACCGACTCAGTTAACCCACAGCCCAGCGTGATAAATAACGATGGCGATATGATGGAGATATTGGATGTTCTCGCCCGGGATGTAGGGGTATTAGGCGTATTTTCGGACTGGCCAGCAACGGTGAGCTATTACGCAAGTTGTATGAACTTAAAATAGAGGCAAAAAAGAGCCGGTATTACACCGGCTCTTTTTAACAGACCTTTCCGCTACTCGTCCTCGAAGGCTTCACCTTCGTCATCACCATCATTAAATAATTGTGCGACTTGAGCCGCATTATCACGGACGAATTGAATATCCTTTGGATCCGCATTTTTTGCAGCCGCTGTTGCCTTCGAGTACATATTCATCGCAGCAGTCATGTGTTTAACCTGCTCGTCAATCATTTCTTCTGGCAGGCCACTGGACAACAGTTGCTTTTTCATTTCCGCCACCCGGTCTGCACTAAACTGCTCCGTCACTTTGGGCGAAAGCTGCTCCGTTTTTAAACTCAACATCGCCACAAATACACGGCTATATACAGCGGTAAACTCTTCCAACGACGTAAAACCGTTGGCCTCCACGGTGTTCAACAACTCTTTGTACACGGGAGTTCCCTTTAAGAAGGCCGCCATGGATTTACCACCATCACCGAACTCCATTTTATCCATGCTGTCATTTTCGAGTTCCGGATAACGATCCGCTAGCAATAGCAATTGCGTCTGAACTTTCGACATCTTATCTAAAAGCGAGTTGCTAAGCGGTGCAGTGCTGTCGGCAAATACACCAGAAAAGCTAACGGCAAGAAGACAACAACACGTGAATTTTAATAGGGATTGTTTCATATAAATTCCTTTTAGTGGGCAATTCGCGAAAGACTAGCATACCGGTTCAAAGAGTTCCGTGGCACAAATTGATGTTTTTCCTGTGGGCGTTATTCAGGCATGTTTAACAATCTTTACTGCATACGTTACAACAGACCGTGAACCGCTGAAGTAGATACAAGGAAGTTTAAAAGTGTTTAGGCACCCTATTCAACCACACCCACTGGCCCGCCACACTCTACAGCTCTCGAACGGGGACTGCGGTGGGTTGATTCAGTTCGGTAGAAAGGTCGTGTAGCCGATATTAGCAAGCTTTAAAAAAACGACCTGTTGTGTTGCCAGCGAGAGGTTAACGGTGGATTTAAAATGCTCATTTATTCACTATAAACTCCGCTTTTTCACCCATTTCCCCTTGCGCTGACGACCTCGCCTACATTATTCAGCAAGCCGCTAGCACTAGTCACAAACACCTTCAACCCATTCAAACTTGAAGTTACAGCTTTGCTTTCCGCATTTTTCGAATACCGTATACCCCTCTACACATTCAGGCGTTGGCCAGTAGGAAACAAAAAAGCGGGATTCTGCAAAGCCAGACTTGGAGAGAGCTCTAGAAAGCTCCGTGTTCTGTTCAACTATGGTGAATTGGGATGTATTTAAACTCACCCCTTTAAAATCAGCGAAGGCCTGCGTGATATCGCTGGAGGAAGATTTCTGCTTCTGCACTGCGCACGCCGCCAAGCAACAGACCGCCAGAACCACCCCTAATATTTTCCCTACTTGCATATAACCTGTCCCCGATTTATCAATTCGGGTAGTTTACGCCAGAAATTTTAGAATGGCTGTTAAAATTTTCGGCCGGTATGAACCCGCTTCGTTTACTAAGTGATGGCGCGCCCCAGGGATATGCTCTTCTTTTGGGTTTTCAAGTATTGAGACTATTTTGGGAAGATTGTTACGCCAATCAACGGTATTATCTGCAAGCCCCTGCACAATAAGCGTTGGTATTTGTAACTTACGCTCGCTACCAGAGGCAATGCGCTCCCACTTTGCCTCATACCATTCAACCCAGTCACACAGGGCCTGCAACCAAGTGTGGGGGATTGATTGCGGCTGTAGGGCATCGTCTTGCGCGAGAAACTGGCAAAACTCCTTATCGTGTGAATTATTGTTAAACCGTCGTTTTATTGGAATACCCAGGTAGCGTACAAAAGGAAAAGCCAATCGAATAAACCAAAAACTTTTAGGCTTTATCAATGGAGCCAAAAGCACGACCTTACGAATACCGCTGTCGTAAACCTGATCTAAAAGGTAACGCAATATCGCTGCCGCCCCGGTGCTCTGACCCACGAGAGAAACAGGTCCAAACACGTCCTTTTGCTGGTTCAGCATTAGCACGCTATCGCTGATAACACTGGCGTACTCACTAAAATCGTTGATAGCAGCAGGCTCACCCGCACTAATTCCATGGCCGGGAAAATCTGGCATAAAGACGCAAATATTCGCGCGTAACAAACTTTCAACCAACTTCAAATAAAGGCCGCTGTGATCGAACAGGCCGTGGCTGACCACAACCGTTTGCCTCTGCGCATTAGTCTCATGATTTTTAGGCAGCCAACAGTGCGCAACACATTTAAAGCCTCCCAAACGTACCTGGCCGGCATAATGTGTACATTGAGTGTGGCGAACGATTTGATCGTAGCCATAAAGACGAAATAATTCCTGCAACTCCGGCGCGCAGGCGTCGAGCTGGAAAGGCGTCTCAAATTGCAGCGCTGGAAGCTGCTGACGAAAATAACGTCTATCGGATTGATCCATAATTACAGTCTAGCCCGGATATTTCACAAGGGTACTTGATATTCCCCTCCACATTCCGGATTAAACTGTTTTTGCAGGGACTTGGACTTTCTCTCAAATCCGTTAATTGTTTTTTGAGAAAGCCGTAATTCTGATTTTTCGGCTATGCATCTTAAGGAATAGAACGCCGATAACCCAGCAGAAAACAAACCAAAATGGCTTATCCTCCTTTTGATAGACGAAAGATTCAAAAGTCTGCGGCTCGGAAATATTATCTTGTAGCCAGGCACAAAAAAGCCAATCTTCGCGAAAAAGATTGGCTTCTGATTTGCAGCTGCGATGGATTATTCGGCAGCTCGGGACTCTAGCATGGCAACGGCGGGCAAAACTTTACCTTCTACGTACTCAAGGAAAGCGCCACCACCTGTGGAGATGTAGGAGATTTTATCGGCTAGGTTATACTTATCAATGGCAGCCAAGGTATCGCCACCCCCGGCCAGGGAAAAGGCTTCACTTTCCGCAATGGCGCGAGCCGTGATTTCAGTGCCCTTAGCAAAAGCATCGTACTCGAAAACACCACAAGGGCCGTTCCACAAAATGGTTTTGGCATCTTTCAAGATAGCGGCAACCCTCTCTGCCGTTTCGGGGCCGTAATCGATAATTTCTTCACCGGGCTTAACTTCACTCGTCGATTTGACCTCAACTGCAGAATCGTGAGCCCACTCACCGAAAGAATCTGTTGTAGTTCGGCAGTCTGTAGCAAAGACCACTTCGGTCTCTTTAGTCAGACGCTGAGCTTCAGGGATAAGATCTTTTTCGTACAGAGAATTGCCAACTTCGTGCCCTTGAGCTGCCACAAACGTATTGGAGATACCGCCACCAACAACCAGAATGTCGCAAATTTTAGACAGCGCATCCAGAACAGTTAACTTGGTAGACACCTTGGCACCACCGACAAGTGCGACCATGGGACGAGCAGGCTTGGCCAGTGCTTTTTCCAGGGCATCCAACTCACCCGACAATAGGGGGCCAGCGCAGGCAATAGGGGCAAACTTGGCAACACCGTGGGTAGAGGCCTGAGCGCGGTGAGCAGTACCAAAGGCATCCATAACAAATACATCACACAGGGACGCGTAGGCTTTGGACAACTCTTCGTTATCTTTTTTCTCACCTTTATTGAAACGAACATTCTCCAGAAGTACAACCTCGCCGTCATTGATATCAATACCGGCCTGCCAGTCTTTGGCAACCGCAACATCTTGAGCCAACAACTCGGTTAAACGCGCCGCTACCGGCTTAAGAGAAAACGTCTCTTCGTATTCACCTTCGGTTGGACGACCCAGGTGAGACATCAGCATAACTTTTGCGCCGGCTTGGATGGCCAGTTTAATGGTTGGCAGAGATGCCCGAATGCGAACGTCGGAAGTGATTTTACCGTCCTGAATGGGTACGTTGAGATCCTGACGAATCAGTACGCGCTTGCCTTTCAGATCCAAGTCTTTCATGAGTTTTACTGACATGGTTTTCTCCAGTAGATAAACATAAATAATTACATTGACAGCGAAACAGCAGCCATCAGATTTAGGTTGAGAATATAGGGAAGGGGCTCGCGCGCCACTAGCTGGCTATACCTACGCCTGGCTAAACGAATGTGTCCAGGGCAGGTATCAGACTAGTCTGCAAGCCCGGGCTACGGCCGTAACCGCGCCCGATATAATTGAATTAATCTTCTAAGAGATCTTTTGCAGTGTTAACAATGTTGTCGACGGTAAAACCGAACTGTTCAAACAAAACGCCACCAGGTGCCGATTCTCCAAACGTGGTCATACCGACAATACGTCCGTCGATGCCAACATATTTCCACCAGCAATCCGCATGAGCGGCTTCTACCGCAACACGAGCAGATACCGCTAATGGTAATACAGATTCCTTGTACGCGGCATCCTGCAGATCAAATGTTGAAGTACTGGGCATAGAAACTACACGTACATTCTTACCTTCGCCCGCCAGCTGTTCGGCAGCTTTCATAGTAATACCCACTTCAGAACCGGTCGCAATCAAAATCAGCTCTGGCTCGCCGGCGCTGTCCTTCAGAATGTAGCCACCTTTGCGGGTATTCGCCAACTGCTCTTCGTCCCGAGTCAAGGGATCTAAACCCTGACGACTAAAGATCAATGAGGTTGGCCCATCTTTACGTTCAACCGCCGCTTTCCAGGCTATAGCCGTTTCGGTGGCATCTGCTGGGCGCCAGGTATCCATATTGGGCGTAGCACGCAAGGTCGCCAGCACTTCGATAGGCTGGTGAGTTGGGCCATCTTCACCCTGACCAATAGAGTCGTGGGTGTAAACGAATACGTTGCGCAGCTTCATCAGCGCCGACATACGCACTGCGTTGGCAGCGTACTGTTGGAACATCAGAAAGGTAGCACCATAGTTTACAAAGCCGCCGTGGGCAGAGATGCCGTTCATAATGGCGCTCATACCGAATTCACGCACACCATAGTAAATATAGTTACCACTGCAATCTTCGGCGGTTAAACCTTTGGAGCCCGACCACAAGGTGAGGTTTGAACCGGCGAGATCAGCGGAACCGCCCAGCATTTCTGGCAGGAAGCCACCAAAAGCTTCGATGGTTTTCTGCGAAGCCTGACGGCTGGCAATCTTTTCCATCTTCTGCTGGCATTCTTCGATAAAGGCATTGGACTTCGCATCGAAATCCGCAGGTAGTTCGTTGTTGATCACACGGCGCTCGTACTCGGCGGCCAGTTCTGGGTGGGCGGCTTTATAGGCGTCGAACTTGACGTTCCAGGCTTGCTCAACGTCGCTACCCTTGGTCTTTGCATCCCAGCCAGCGTAGACATCGGCTGGAATAACGAAAGGCGCGTGTGACCAGTTAAGGAATTCACGGGCTGCTTTAATTTCATCATCACCCAAAGGTGCGCCGTGGCAGTTGTGAGTACCTTGCTTGTTGGGCGAACCAAAACCAATGGTGGTTTTGCAACAGATCATGGTTGGCTTGCCGGTTTCTGCTTTGGCGGCTTCGATAGCCGCTTTGATGGCCGCTGCATCATGGCCATCAACACCAGGAATAACGTGCCAGCCGTAGGCTTCAAAACGCTTAGGTGTGTCGTCGGTGAACCAGCCTTCCACTTTACCATCAATGGAAATACCGTTGTCGTCCCAGAAGGCAATCAACTTGCCTAAACCAAGGGTGCCCGCCAAAGAGCACGTTTCATGGGAAATACCTTCCATCAGGCAACCATCACCCAGGAAGCTGTAGGTGTAATGATCAACAATTTCGTGACCATCGCGGTTAAATTGCGCTGCCAGAGTTTTCTCTGCAATCGCCATACCCACGGCATTAGAGATACCCTGCCCCAGAGGGCCAGTGGTGGTTTCCACACCCGGCGTATAGCCGTATTCAGGGTGACCCGGGGTTTTAGAATGCAGTTGACGGAAATTGGCCAGCTCTTCTATGGGTAGATCGTAGCCGCTTAAGTGCAGCAAAGAGTAAATCAGCATGGAGCCGTGGCCGTTGGACAGCACGAAACGGTCGCGATTGCTCCAATCCGGATTTTGTGGATTGTGCGTTAAAAAGTCGTTCCACAGCACTTCGGCAATGTCGGCCATGCCCATGGGGGCGCCGGGGTGTCCGCTGTTGGCTTTTTGTACGGCATCCATGCTAAGGGCACGAATCGCGTTGGCAAGATCTCTGCGTGAAGGCATGTGTCAATGACTCCTGATATGACAATATGAAAGGACTCCCGGCACACTATGAAAACTACTGATACCGGCCGGGATAAGACGGATTTTTAGAGCGCGTATTCTCCCCTACTTGGAAGCACAGGTAAACCGGAATCTTATAGTCACAATGACATTTAGCTCAAATTTCATCGATATTTATTTACTCAGCGATCCGAATTCTGCTTCACGCCCCATGAAACTCAAAATCTATATCAAAATATTTTGATATAGATTTTTCAGCCTGCTAGACTCCAACCCATGAATGCCCTTGTCCAACCACCGACACCACTTGATGCCAACACGCTTTCACCTCTGCTTAAAGCGGCGGGTGACCCCCTGCGCCTGGAGATTCTGCGCGCGCTGGCAACGGATTCGTACGGTGTGACAGAGCTTTGCCTCCTGTTCGAAATAAAGCAGTCGAGCATGAGTCACCACCTAAAAGTACTGGCCAAAGCCAGACTGGTCACCACTCGGCGCGAAGGCAACTCCATTTTTTACCTGCGAAATCATGGCGACAAGCACGAACCGACGGCACAATTACAAAACGCTCTGCACGAAACTATAGACCAAATAACGCCACGCAAAGACTTGCAGGAGCGCATTGAACATATCCATCAGCAACGAGCGAAAGCCTCAGAGGTCTTTTTTGCGGAACATATTAGCGAATTTAAAGAAAAGCAGGATCTGATTGCAGCCTACGGAGTATACGGCGATCAGGTAGCGGAGCTACTCGCATCGAGCTCGATTCCCGCAAGTCAGCAGGCGTTGGAGGTCGGCCCCGGCGAGGGTATTTTTCTGCCCGAACTTGCGAAAAGGTTTGGGCAGGTCTCTGCGCTCGACAACTCAGAGGTAATGCTCAATGCCGCCAGGGAATACGCGCTATCCCAAAACTTTGACAACATCAGTTATGTGCATAACGATACTCGCTACTGTAAAACTATTGGCCCTGTTTTCGATTGCGCCGTGATAAACATGGTGCTGCACCATACCCCCTCCCCCGCACAAATCTTTTCTGATGTTAGTGCCGCGCTGAAACCCTCAGCTGTTTTGCTGGTTTGCGATCTCTGCAACCACGATCAGGATTGGGCGCGCGATGCTTGTGGTGATATCTGGCTAGGCTTCAATCCTCAAGATCTTGGACGCTGGGCAAGAGACAGCGGTTTTCGCGAAGGGCACAGTGTTTACTTCGCTCTGCGCAATGGTTTTCAAATTCAATTACGACAATTTATAAAGGAGCAAGCCTAATGGCTCATTACTCTCTGTTTACCTCGGAGTCGGTTTCCGAGGGCCACCCAGACAAAATGGCAGATCAGATTTCTGACGCCATTTTGGATGCCATTATCAAAGACGACCCCAACTCCCGCGTTGCCGTAGAAACCATGGTCAAAACAGGGATGGCGATTGTCGCTGGTGAAGTGCGCACCTCCACTTATGTCGATCTCGAAGATTTAATTCGCGACGTGATTACCGGTATTGGATACAACTCCAGTGACGTCGGCTTTGACGGCGCCTCCTGCGCGGTGATTAACGCTATTGGCAAACAGTCTTCCGATATTGCCATGGGTGTTGATGAAACCACAGACAAAGATATGGGCGCCGGTGACCAAGGCTTGATGTTCGGCTACGCCACTAACGAAACCGCTGTATTAATGCCAGCCCCCATTTACTACTCACACCGCCTTGTAGAAAAGCAGGCCGAGATGCGTAAAAATGGCACGCATAGCTGGTCGAGGCCCGATGCAAAAAGCCAGGTGACTTTGCGCTACGAGAACGGTCTACCCGTTGCCGTTGATGCGGTCGTTCTTTCTACCCAACATTCACCCGACGTCGCCCAAAAAGATATTCACGAAGCGGTAATGGAAGACATCATCAAGCCTGTCCTTCCCGCAGAGTGGCTGCACAGCGATACCAAGTACCATATCAACCCCACCGGTCAGTTTATTATCGGAGGCCCGGTAGGCGACTGCGGCTTAACCGGCCGAAAAATTATTGTCGATACCTACGGTGGCATGGCTCGTCACGGCGGCGGCGCATTTTCTGGCAAGGATCCGTCCAAGGTTGACAGATCTGCCGCTTACGCCGGTCGTTACGTAGCTAAAAACATTGTCGCTGCTGGCCTTGCGGATCGCTGCGAAATTCAAATCAGCTACGCTATTGGTGTAGCTAAACCAACGTCTATTTCTGTTAATACCTTCGGTACCGGGAAAATTGCTGACGAAAAAATAGAAGCTCTAATAAATGAGCATTTTGATTTGCGCCCACGGGGTTTGATAGAGATGTTGAATTTACTACGCCCGATTTACCAGCAGACGGCGGCTTATGGTCACTTTGGACGCGAGCTGCCAGACTTTACTTGGGAGAAGACGGACAAGACTGAAGAATTGAAAGCAGCGCTTTAAGTTTTACTGGGATTGGTGCCCGCAAGCTCAGCGCGTAATTTTTAGATGTATCGCTTGCTGCAGGCCTTTGGCTCCCCTCCGACCGAGCACATATTGCGGTCGGCAAGACACTAAGAGAGCTAATCGGTATTTGAATCGCCCTACCGGGCGATTCAAATCGCAAAAAATTAGTGCCAAAAATGAATCACAAAATTTAATAGGCCGAGCCAAAGCTCGGCGATAAAACGGAGAACACCATGAGCACATCAGCATTCACCGACTATAAAGTCGCCGATATCTCCCTGGCCGAATGGGGCCGAAAAGAAATTGATATTGCCGAAGGCGAAATGCCCGCGCTGATGGCCCTGCGCAAACGCTACAAGGCCGAACAGCCGCTCGCGGGCGCAAAAATTATGGGTTGTATCCATATGACAATCCAAACCGCCGTCCTGATCGAAACCCTGATCGAACTAGGTGCCGAAGTACGCTGGAGTTCGTGTAATATCTTCTCCACTCAAGATCACGCCGCCGCCGCTATTGCTGCAGCTGGCGTTCCCGTATTTGCCTGGAAGGGTGAAACTGAAGAAGAGTTCTGGTGGTGTATAGAACAAACCATTCTTGAAGGCGGCAAACCCTGGGATGCCAATATGATTCTCGATGATGGCGGCGATTTAACCCTTGTTGTACACGATAAATTCCACGAAATGCTCGACAACATACACGGCATCTCGGAAGAAACTACCACCGGTGTTCACCGCTTAATGGAAATGCTGGAAGAGGGCTCACTAAAAGTTCCCGCCATTAACGTCAACGATGCCGTCACTAAATCTAAGAATGACAACAAGTACGGCTGTCGCCACAGCTTGAACGACGCTATTAAACGCGGTACGGACCACCTTCTCGCCGGGAAAAAGGCGCTTGTGATCGGTTACGGTGATGTGGGTAAAGGCTCCGCAGCCTCACTTCGCCAGGAAGGAATGATCGTTAAAATATCCGAGATCGACCCGATCTGCGCCATGCAGGCCTGCATGGATGGTTTTGAAGTGGTTTCGCCCTACAACAATGGGATTAACACCGGCAAAGCCGGGGATATTAATCTCGACCTGTTAACCAAAACGGATTTAATTGTCACCACCACGGGCAACACCAATGTATGTGATGCAGCAATGCTGCAAACGCTAAAAAATGGTGCCGTAGTATGCAATATCGGTCACTTCGATAATGAAATTGATACTGCATTTATGCGTAAAAACTGGGAGTGGGATGAAATCAAACCCCAGGTGCATAAGATATATCGCAACAAACCAACGAACGACCATCTCATTTTGTTATCCGAAGGCCGTCTCGTAAACCTAGGAAACGCTACAGGCCATCCCTCACGCATTATGGATGGTTCCTTCGCCAACCAGGTACTTGCGCAAATCTATTTGTATGAGAACAAATTTGCCGACTTCCCCTCCCACGAAAAATCCCAACAACTTTACGTAAAAGTCCTGCCTAAAAAACTCGACGAAGAAGTCGCCAAAGCGATGGTCGAAGGCTTCTGCGGCGTAATGACACAACTGACAGAAGAACAAGCTAAATACATTAACGTCGATGTTAATGGGCCTTATAAGCCGGAATTTTATAAATATTAATGGTGTTGAGATAGATTTTCTTCGCCCAACCGATATGTCGACATCAAGGCCAAGGTTGGGCTGAGCAAGGCTCAGCCTCAACACAAGCACACGGAATATTGCCATGAGTAACGAAGATAAAGATATCAACCTAAGCTTCGAGTTTTTCCCACCCAAAACGGAGCAAGGCCAGGAAAAGCTTAAAGCGGTTCGCACCCAGCTCAACAAACTGAACCCCGATTTCTTTTCGGTCACCTACGGCGCCGGCGGCTCTACCCGAGACAACACCAAAGGCGTGATTAAAGCCATGCGCGAGGAGGGCTTGCCCGCTGCGCCGCACCTATCTTTTGGTGGTGACCACGAAGAAACCATGTATGAAATGGTCGACGGCTATAAAAGCATTGGAGTCGATCGAATTGTCGCCCTGCGTGGTGACATGCCCTCGGGTATGGGAGCCGCCATGCAAATGGTGTATGCCAATGAATTAGTCGCATTTATCCGCGAAAAATTTGGTAACCATTTTCATCTTTCGGTGGCTGCCTATCCTGAAATTCACC
Organism: Teredinibacter haidensis; assembly: GCF_014211975.1. Lineage (NCBI taxonomy): Bacteria > Pseudomonadati > Pseudomonadota > Gammaproteobacteria > Cellvibrionales > Cellvibrionaceae > Teredinibacter > Teredinibacter haidensis. The sequence goes on along the minus strand of NZ_CP060084.1, from coordinate 4,323,656 downwards.
CCGAAGCCAGAAGCTACAGAGAAGATGTCCGCTACTTGAAAGGAAAATTCGATGCGGGTGCAAACAGCGCCATTACCCAGTACTTTTACAATCCCGACGCGTACTTTTATTTTCTGGAAGAATGCGGAAAAGAAGGGATTGATGCACCGATAATTCCCGGCATTATGCCCATTACCAACTATCAAAACCTCGCTCGCTTTAGCGATGCCTGCGGTGCCGAAATTCCGCGCTGGATTCGCAAACGTTTGGACGACTTTAGCGGCAATAACGAAAGCCTAACCTCATTTGCTACCGATCTAGTTACCGAACTGTGTGAAACACTATTGGAAAACGGAGCGCCCGGCTTACATTTTTACACCATGAATCAAATAGAACCTACGCGTTCAATTGTCTTAAACCTCGGCTTGAGCGAATAAATACACTGTGCGTATCCCTCGCATCTACACACCACAAGCCATCACGCCTTCTTCCCTGCTCGAACTGGAAGAAGGTGCTTCCCATCATCTGTTAAAAGTGTTGCGCATGCAGGCTGGACGGGAGCTGATTCTATTTAATAATTCCGGCATTGAATTTCCCGCGGTTATTGAACAATCTGGGAAAAAAATTGCGGTCGTTTCCGTAGGAGAGGAAATACCATTCAATAGAGAGTCTCCCCTTATGACCGAATTGGCCATCGGTATTTCCCGTGGAGACCGTTTCGACTGGGTATTGCAAAAAGCCACGGAACTGGGGGTAACCCGTATTGTGCCGCTTTTTACCGAACGTACTGAAGTAAGATTAAACAACGAACGTTTACTGAAGCGCCAACAACAATGGGAAAAAATTCTTATTGGCGCCTGTGAGCAGTGCCAGCGCAACACGCTGCCCGACCTCCTACCAGCAACACCTTTACAGCATTACCTCGACAACTGTGATACCGACTATAAATTTATTCTTCACCACCGCTCAGAAACTAGGCTCGCTGAATTAAACAAGCCTAGCTCGGTATCACTTCTAATTGGCCCAGAAGGAGGATTGAATAGCGATGAGATATTGCAGGCGGAGGCCCGTGGCTTCACATCATTAGCACTAGGCCCAAGGGTATTGCGTACAGAAACAGCCCCTATCGCAACTCTGGCTATATTCCAAACCCTCTGGGGTGATATATAACAAAATTTTACGCCATTTTACTTTTCTCAATGACTAGACTTGCCATAATCTTTCCTCACTAATGCATTGTCGCAACAAGGAAGAATAATGAAGTTTAAGATTGCTCTAAAATTATTGTTACTGCTGAATTTTACCTTACTGTTCGCCTGTGGCGGTGGTGGGAGTGCAGCTAGAGACGATGGTGGGAACGGGGCCAACACAACTCCTGCCCCCGACGACAGCCTGGAAGATATTCGCCCGGTGCTCGAATCCACCTATAGCGACGTTATCAAAGGTTGTGCTCTCGCCGACACAACTGCGGAGCTGTGTACGCTAAGCACCCTGCCTCTTCTCGGTATGGAAGCCGAAAACCCAAGCATAAACGATATTATGACGCGTGTTCTGGTCTCCCATGATTGGATGGGCACACGTTTTGAGGCTCTGCTAGCCGAATACCCACCCAGTATGCTGCAACTATTTAAGGGCCTCACCGCCATAGTTATCGACGATGACATCCGCCCGGCACACTACCGAAGCGAAACCGGTGCAATTTATCTTGATCCCTTTTATTTGTGGACCAACAACGAAGAAAAAATCACCATCAACCCGAAAGAAGATTACCGCTCAAGCTACTCTGATCCACTCTCTTTCCGGGCCTGGGGACGCTACCTAAAGAACGGCGATTATGCTTTTTCCTATGGTGCACTTGACGACGAAGAGCCTCGCTCTATGCAGGATACGGTCTTGATCAGCGCCCGCCTGCTTATTCACGAACTTGCACACGTAAACGATTTTTTACCACCCAGCAGCTACGACAATATCAACCGCAACTATCTCGTGCTACAGGCCATACAGTCTTTAGTCGATGGGCGCTTATCTGATCGCCTAAGCGAATACAGCCCACTACACTCTGACCTATTAGAGGACCTTGCTAAAGTCATGTTCCATGGGACCACGGCCTCATTTACACAAAAATATATGACTGCTACGGAAGTTGGTGAAGAATTCGAAACGGATGCCGCCGCCGATGCCTATAGTTACAGCAACCAGTTCGAAGACCTAGCCATGTTATTTGAGGTTATTCTGATGAAGTATTACTGGGATTTGGACTATCAGGTGGCATTTGTCGAACCAACCGGCGCCGAGTATTACTGCGATGACTACATCATCGGTTGGGGCGCGTACGGCTGGATTGGAGACACCGACGTGAAAAATCGAGCCCTATTTGTCACAAACGAATTAACGCCAGAGCTTGATCTCTCCATGTTTTACCAAGAGCTAGCGGCTCCGCAGCTCAACCAATCAGGCTCTAACTGGTGTATAGCATCAACCTCAGCAGGGCTTTCAAAGCCAAACAATGTAAGCCAAAGAATGCCCATCAACCCGCGTGACTTCGAAAGGCGGCCTCACTAAGCCTTTATACAAACAAAAAAATAGCCAGCGGATTAAGGCTGGCTATTCACGCTTTCCGCACATAATCATTAGGGTGAAACTACGTTCAGCCCGTAATCCTGTTTAAACATTTCAATAATACCCTTAATCGACTCTCGGCTGGGGGGCTCTACATGTGCCAGAGGATATTCCAGGCCCATCTCCTCCCACTTTGGCTTACCCAAGCGATGATAGGGAAGAATTTCGATTTTCTTCACATTCTTCATCGGCGACAGAAATTTCGCCAACGATCTTAGATCATTTTCCTCATCGGTATAGCCTGGCACGAGCACATGGCGAATCCAGATGGGGTGCTCAATATCGGCGAGAAAACGAGCAAAATTCCGGGGCTTATCATTCCCCACTCCAGTGAGCGCTTCATGTTTAAGCCGATCAATATGCTTGAGATCCAACAGAATTAAATCCGTGTAAGACAGCAGCTCATCCAGCTTTTCACCATAAAGGTGATCGGAGACATAGCCATTAGTATCGAGACAAGTGTGAAAACCTAGCTTTTTTAACTGTTTAAACAACAAGGTAACGAACTCTGGCTGCAGCAAAGCTTCACCACCAGAAACTGTCACACCACCATTCGAGGCCTGCAGAAACGGGCGAAACGGCAATACGCGCTCAACAACTTCCGCAACACTGTATAAGCTGCCTGCACGAAGATCCCAACTATCCCGGTTGTGGCAATATTTACAGCGGAACTGACAACCCTGCATAAACACAACGACACGCAGGCCTGGGCCATCTAACGCGCTGCTGTTCTCAAACGAGTGGATACGACCGAGCATATGCTCTTGGTCAATATCGACAAAATTAATATCTTGAAATCGGTTCATATATAAAAAATTAACAGTGCTCCGGAATCGGCTGTAAATCTGGAGGAACATACTCTGATCGAGATTTTTCCTGCGATATAAGCGCGCGACTATAATGGTTGAACATCACCTCTTTATCCAGTAACCATTTGTTCTGACGAACAAAATCTTCCGAAGACTTGGTATTCTCCGTAAGAGACATAAAGTGACGAATGGCTCTCACCCAGGCAAACGTTAGAGTTTCGTGGTACTGGGATTTATCAATTCCATTTTGCTCCAAAAGACGCAACAAACCATTTCTGATTTTTTGCAGTGCACCATTCACGTCATTCAATACCAGCTCAATATAGGCCAGCCTGACATGTTCTCGGTGATGAAAAGCCGTCACCTCAAGCGTGCTGTTTTCGAAGGCGGATAGGAAGCTTTTATCTATATCTGAAATACAATGCGGCATAGGGGATTCTCCAACGGAGAGTGTATTCGGAATCGCTGTTTTTTTGTTCGAAGTGGATCAAATGGTTGCGAAATTTGGGGCATAGCTGCGCCACAACTCTCAACGGCCAAAGGATACTGTGCACTTTCCCTGTGGCTTCCACGGTGCCTTTACACCGTAAAGGCATACATTCGATATTCAGTGCCCCTCTCGTTACAAAGAAGACGCAAATCAAGTCCATAAAAAACAGGAACCCTTTCGGATTCCTGCTGTTTCTGGATTACTACAATACCATAAAGTTCAGAAGCGGCCACCGAAGCGGCCGACGACATTTAATGCTTTACAGGCTAGCGTGGAAAGTACGACCGATAACATCCTGCTGCTGCTCTTTGGTTAACTTGTTAAAGTTAACCGCATAACCAGAAACACGAATCGTCAGCTGTGGGTACTTTTCAGGGTTATCCATGGCATCCAACAACAACTCTCGGTTCATCACATTAACGTTGATATGATGACCCTTTGCACCGAAGTAACCATCCAAGAGGCCGACCAAGTTACTGGCTTTCTCTTTGGCTTCGTTGCCCAGTGAGTTTGGCACCATGCTCATGGTGTAGGAGATGCCATCTTCAGAATCTTCATACGGAAGCTTGGCAACACTCAACAAGGAGGCCAACGCACCATTCGTGTCACGACCGTGCATAGGGTTCGCACCCGGAGCAAATGGCTCGCCTGCACGACGTCCATCAGGCGTATTACCGGTCTTTTTACCGTAAACCACATTGGATGTGATCGTTAATACAGACTGAGTAGGCTCTGACTCGCGGTAGGTTTCGTTGGAGCGAACATGATCCATAAAACGAGAAACGATATCGCAGGCAATGCTGTCTACACGATCATCGTTGTTACCATATTTAGGGAAATCACCTTCGGTTTCGTAGTCTTTCACCAAGCCATCGTCACCCAGAATTGGCTTAACTTTGGCGTACTTGATAGCACTCAACGAATCAGCAACGATAGACAACCCAGCAATACCACAAGCCAGTGTACGATGCACATCACGATCATGCAGCGCCATTAACGGTGTTTCGTATGCATATTTATCGTGCATAAAATGAATGATATTCAAAGCAGACACATAGGTTTTAGCCAGCCAACTCATATAGTCGTCGAAGCGGGCCATGACCTTGTCGTAATCTAGCACGTCATCAGCCATCACATCGGCTTTTGGACCCACCTGCATACCGGTCTTCTCATCTACACCACCATTAATTGAGTACAGCAGAGTTTTACCCAAATTGGCGCGAGCGCCAAAGAATTGCATTTGCTTACCAATAGGCATAGCAGATACACAGCAGGCAATACCGTAGTCATCACCAAATCTGTCTCGCATTAAATCGTCGTTTTCATACTGAATGGACGAAGTATCGATCGATACCTTGGCGCAATAATCTTTAAAGCCTATAGGCAGGCTTTCAGACCAAAGCACGGTCAGATTAGGCTCTGGTGCTGGCCCCAGGTTGTATAAGGTTTGCAGAACACGGAAAGAACTTTTAGTTACAAGTGCGCGGCCATCAAGCCCCATACCACCGATAGCCTCGGTTACCCAGGTGGGGTCGCCGGAGAACAGTTCGTCATATTCAGGGGTACGCAGGAAGCGAACCAAACGCAGCTTGATAACCAGGTCGTCAATCATTTCCTGAGCGTCGGCTTCAGTAATGCGGCCCGCGTCGATATCACGCTGCATGTAAATATCAAGGAAAGTACTGGTACGACCAAAGCTCATGGCAGCGCCATTCTGAGATTTAACGGCAGCCAGGTATCCAAAGTAAGCCCACTGAACCGCTTCACGGGCGTTTGCCGCCGGACGGCTGATATCAAAACCGTAGCTTTCGGCCATAACTTTAATATCTTCCAACGCGCGCATTTGCTCGGATAGCTCTTCACGCAACAGGATAGTCTTGGCGTTCATGACCCAGGATTCAGTTTCAACTTTTTCGGCTTTCTTGGCTGCAACTAGGAAATTTGTGCCGTAGAGGGCGATACGACGGTAGTCACCAATAATACGACCTCGGCCGTATGCATCGGGCAGACCAGTAATCACGCCCACCTTACGGCAGCGTAGAATTTCTGGAGTGTAGGCATCAAACACGCCGTTGTTGTGAGTTTTACGGTATTTGGTGAACGTTTCCAGAACGTCTGGATTGAGGGATTTGCCGTAAGTTTCGCAGGATGTCTGTACCATTCGAATGCCGCCGTAGGGGACAATCGCACGCTTTAAAGGGGCATCGGTTTGCAAGCCAACAATGACCTCCAGCGCCATATTGATATAACCGGCGTTATGGGAGGTAACAGAAGCGGGTGTATCAACGTCAAAATCCAGAGGGCCACCTTTTTCCTGCTCCGCTTTCAATAATTCGAGCGTTTCTTTCCATAGCTGTTCTGTGCGGTAGGTTGGGCCAGAAAGAAAGGAGTCGTCGCCCTGGTAGGGCTGATAGTTCTGCTGGATAAAATCTCTTACATCGACATTTTCCTGCCAGTTACCGGGGGCAAAATTTTCCCAAGGGTTCGCCAGCGGCACATCTATTGAGTTGGCTGTGTCCTTGCTGGGTATATCCGCTTTAATGTTCATGGAAGCCTCTTTAGATCTCACCGCCTTTTGGGCCGCTATCGATCATGGTTATTTGCCTGATTCAGGCGATTAAAAAAACACGGATATTGCCGCCGCCAACCTACAATGACTCATCATGGAGATCTCTTTTTGGCACGGGGTTCGGCGTTATAAGTATTGAGTTGAAGACTCAAGAACAGCACGACGGATGCAACACCCAAGGGGTTTTAAACTCTTGTTATGGACATTGTACGCCCCTAATCCATACATTGTTTGACATAGATCATACGCCTGGAGGTTCTCACTATTGCAATTTGTTTGGTGAATGCCGGACATCAACAGCATTCGCAATATCTATACATGGGCATCGACACCAGCAATCACGGCCCAATTCTTGCTCTACTTTTTGCTCGCTAGCGGCGTATGAATTCAAGGTTAGGCCCGTAGCATGACACCACATCTTCACCTCCATTCATATACGCAACAAATTCCATACAACCGAAATACTTCATAGCTGTCTCACACAATTTTTTTGCAAGCTATGACTAGCGGAAATTCAAGCTTGGCGGTTGAGCGGAAAGTAACGACGTACATATTGAAAACCGTGCCCTTAATGGCGGCCAGCGCCAAATTAACGCTGAGATAGCTTGGGTTTCTAATCGACCAACAGGTTATTTTTCCGGAGGTGGCGCAACCCTCAGAACCTCTGCCAAGGTGGTTTTCCCCTGGGCAATTTTTTGTGCTCCAGAGAGCCGCAAGGTACGCATTCCTTCACGCATTGCCTGCTGGCGCATTGCCTGCAAATCCAACTCAGCCGTTACATGGGATTGTACGGATTCGCTAAGAGAAAGAATCTCATATATACCCTGACGCCCCAAATAACCCGTATTGCGACACTCAAGGCAGCCCTCGGGCTCGTAGACTACAGCGGGCTTGGCCACTTTCCAGGGCTTAATCAGCATATCCCAATCGGCATTACTAATTTGCGCTTCGCGCTTGCAATGGGGGCAAAGCGTTCGTACCAGTCGCTGGGCCATTACCCCCAATACGGTGGATTTCAACAAATAACTGGGAATACCCAAATCCAACAGGCGAGTAATTGCGGCAGAGGCGTCATTAGTATGCAATGTGGACAACACCAAGTGACCGGTTAATGCCGCCTGTACCGCCATTTGTGCAGTTTCTTTATCCCGGATCTCGCCCACCATAATAATATCCGGGTCTTGCCGCATCAGTGTGCGTATGCCAGAGGCGAAATCGAACTCGATATTGTGCTGTACCTGGGTTTGATTGAACGCCTCTTCCACCATTTCAATAGGGTCTTCAATAGTCGAGACATTAACCTGCTCAGTAGCCAATTGACGCAAGGTAGAATAGAGCGTTGTGGTCTTACCAGAGCCGGTGGGGCCCGTCACCAGCAAAATACCATGCGGCTGTTCGGTCATACCCTGCCAGCGCTTATAATCTTCACCCATTAATCCCAGCTCTTCGAAGGTGCGAAAAAGTACATCGGGATCAAAAATACGCATCACCAGCTTTTCGCCAAAAGCCGTAGGCAGAGTAGACAAACGCAGCTCGGCCTCCATACCGTTCGGCCGTTTTGTTTTTAATCGCCCATCTTGCGGTTTGCGTTTTTCGGCCACATTCATGCGACCGAGAATTTTTAAGCGACTAACAATCGCCGTAGAGACGTTCGCAGGAAATTCGTAGATGCTGTGCAACACCCCATCGATACGAAAGCGCATACGGGAAACTTCTCTGCGCGGTTCAATATGGATATCACTGGCGCGCTGATCAAAGGCGTATTGCAGCAACCAGTCGACAATATTCACCACATGCTGGTCGTTGGCTTCAGGATCTTTCAGCTTGCCCAACTCTAAAAGCTGCTCGAAATTGGCTGCACCGGAGGGCTTGTTGCCACCACCATCTTCTGCGCCGGAAATAGAACGCGCCAGAGAGTAAAACTCAACCCGATAACGTTCGATATCCGAGGGTAGAGCAATCACTCGCTTAATGGGCTGCCTTACCGTTTGCGCCAGCTGGGGCACCCAATCGGTCAAATACGGCTGAGTGACAGCAATAGTAACCACCTCGGCGCTAATACCGACACACAACAAGCCGTGGCGCTTGGCAAACTGATAGGACATTACATCCGAAACCTCAGCCACCGGAACTTTCATCGGATCGATATGGAACATACTTAACCCACACTTTTGTGCCATCCACTCGGCTAGGTGTGTTTCATCCAATTTTTTACCGGGGTTACGCAAATCATCCAAAGCCTCCGACGCAATATAGCTAAGCGGGGGCATCATGGTTTGCTCCCGGGTACGATGGGCCCCCGTCAGCAAATTAGCTTCTTCCCTGGGCACAATTCCCTCATCGGCAAGATTTAGTAAAATGGATCGTAAATCCAGTGAGCGTTCGGCAACAAAATCTGATTTCATGTTCACACAGGTATTATCATTAGTTTGAGACGATTGTAGCTGTTTTTCCGGATCCAATAATAGCAACAGGAGCAAAGCCCATGGAGTTTACCTTTTACCAGATCGATGCATTTACTAATAATACTTTTGGCGGAAACCCGGCAGCGGTGTTCGTTTTAGACAGCTGGCTTAGCGAAAATCAGATGCAGGCCATTGCAGGCGAGATGAACTTATCCGAAACAGCCTTTGTTGGCCCAACTGACGAAAAGGGTGCTAACTACGCTATACGGTGGTTTACCCCCACCGTTGAGATCGAACTCTGCGGTCACGCCACACTCGCATCGGCTCATGTTTTGTTTAAATATCTGGGCTTCAGCCATAAACAGATTAACTTCCACTCCATGAGTGGCATTCTCAGCTGTGAGATTAACAGAGAGCAGCAGCTCCAGCTCGACTTCCCAGCTCAATTGCTTGACCCTATCGCCATTGACCCCCAGCTTGAAAAAGCCTTAGGCTCATTGCCTGCCAAGGCAATGGCCAACGACAAGCGTCTGCAGCTCGTGTACGAAAGCAGTGCTCAGATACTCGAATTGCAGCCGGATTCAAGCCTGCTCAAGAAATTTCCACAATTTGGAATCTGCTGCACAGCACCTGGAACAGGGGATCACAAAGATGTAGATTTTGTCTGCCGATTTTTTGCTCCAGCAGCAGGTATTGACGAAGATCCTGTAACCGGCTCTGCCTACACATCACTTGTGCCATACTACGCGGACACGCTAAACAAACAGACATTCAACGCCCGTCAACTCTCAAGCAGGGGTGGCGAACTAAAACTCACACGGGTGAACGACCGGATAAAAATTGCAGGCGAAGCGGTTACCGTGATCAAAGGCACCTTTTATTTATGATAGACACTCAGCTTTTTAGCCATCGACTCGGCCAGCTGATAGCCTTGCCCTCGGTAAGCTGTACCTCGCCAAAACTCGACATGAGCAATCGCCCCGTGGTTGAGCTACTCGCCAACTGGCTCAGCCCCCTGGGTTTCGATATTGAGTTGATGGAGGTTGCGGATGGCAAGGCCAATCTGATCGCGACGCTGGGCTCAGGCTCCGGCGGCCTGGTACTCGCAGGCCATACAGACACGGTGCCCTGCAACCCCGAACGCTGGCAACAGGACCCTTTCACCCTGGAAGAGCGAGACAACCGTTTCTACGGTTTGGGGGCAACCGATATGAAGGGCTTCTTCCCCGTCGTGCTCGCTGCACTGGATGCCCTTAAGGGCAGTTTAAATAGGCTTCAGCAACCCCTGATCATACTGGCCACTTCTGACGAAGAGTCCTCCATGAATGGTGCCCGCGCACTGGCCCTCGCCGGCCGCCCAAAGGCCCGTTATGCCGTTATCGGTGAGCCAACCGGTATGAGGCCTATTCGTATGCACAAGGGTATTATGATGGAAGCGGTTCGAATTCAGGGGCTTGCCGGTCACTCATCCGATCCTAGCTTGGGGCACAACGCCCTGGAAACCATGCATGCGGTGATGAGCGAGCTGCTGAACTTCCAAAACCAGCTAAAAGAAAATTATCGCCACCCCGGATTTGCGGTGGATTTTCCCACCCTAAACCTGGGGCATATACACGGTGGCGACAACCCCAACCGCATTTGTGGGCACTGCGAAATTCACTTCGACCTACGTCCGTTACCGGGTATGAACCCGCAAGAGCTTCGCAACACACTGGAGCAGCGACTTCGCCCCATCGGAGAGGCATTCCATACACCGTTGACTCTAGATTGCCTGGTTCCCGGCATCGACGCCTACGAACAGCAAGCTGACAGCGAACTGGTAACACTGGCAGAAAAGCTGAGCGGCCACAGCGCCGGCTCAGTGGCCTTTGCAACCGAAGCACCCTATTTGAAGAAACTCGGTATGCAAACACTAGTGATGGGGCCAGGCTCAATTGATCAGGCACACCAACCCAACGAGTACATGGAACAAAGCCAGGTAACTCCGGCGGTAAACTGTATACGCGAACTGATTACGCAACTGTGTTTAACGCCTCACTCAGCAAAGGTCTGACGCCGAAAAACAATTACCTTATACTTGCCAAACTCATTAATACGACATAAGAAAAAACCGTGACTGAACAAGCCGATCAATACATTCAATGGTTCCGCCAGACATCGCCTTACATCAACAGCCACAGAGGCAAAACCTTTGTCGTAATGCTGCCGGGAGACTGTATTGCGCAGGACAGTTTTCCCAATATTATTAACGATTTAGCCCTGCTAAACAGCTTAGGCGTCAAACTGGTGGTTGTGCATGGAGCCCGACCTCAAATAGAGCGGCAACTTCTTGCTTCCGGCGTGACATCCCAGTTCTACAAGGGCGTTCGCATTACCGAGCGCGAACACTTGGTTGATGTCATGAAAGCCACCGGCGAAACCCGCTTTGCAATCGAGGCAGCCTTCTCCTGTGGTTTACCAGAATCCCCCATGTACGGGGCCAAAATTCGCGTGCGCAGCGGCAATTTTGTCACCGCAATGCCACAGGGTGTTATCGATGGGGTGGACTTCCATTTAACCGGTAAAGTAAGAAGCGTCGATGCCGAAGCGATTACCAAACTATTAAACGATAACAGCCTTACGCTGGTATCGCCTCTCGGCTATTCGTTCACAGGGGAAGCTTTCAACTTAAGCTTCGCCGATGTTGCTATCCATATTGCCACCGCTATACGGGCCGACAAGCTGATTGCCTATAACGACGATGGCCCTATCATCGACAAAAACAAACGGCAATTTCGAGAACTGACCCTACTGCAATGCGAACGTTTTTTGGTAGAACAACAACAGCATAACCTGAGTAACACCTATTTTTCCCTGCGCGCCTGCTACCAAGCCTGTGATGGCGGCGTATCCCGCGCCCATGTGGTATCAGCCGCGGAAGATGGCGCACTGTTAAAGGAACTCTATACCCGCGATGGCTCGGGCACCATGGTGTACCGTGATAGCTACGAAACCATTCGACGCGCGCGCATAGAAGATGTCGTTGGCATTCTCAATTTGATAGAGCCGCTAGAGAACAAGGGCATTCTGGTTAAGCGTTCACGCGATCTTCTGGAAACCGAGATTGGTTTTTTTACGGTCATGGAAAAGGACAATCTGATTGTTGGCTGTGCCGCTCTCTACCCAATCGAAACAGCTCAAGCGGGTGAGTTGGCCTGTGTGGCGATACACCACGACTATCAGAGTGGTGGACGTGCAGCGAAACTGCTGACCCACATTGAAAGACAAGCCCATAAGTTGAAAATGACTAAACTATTTGCTCTAACTACACAGACCGCACATTGGTTTATCGAACAGGGATTTGCCGAAACAAGCCTCGAACAGCTGCCCGGCGAAAGACAAGCGCTGTATAACTATCAAAGAAAATCGAAAATATTATTAAAAGATGTTACCCAGTAGCCTATTGAGCTACTGGGTAAGCTCACATTTACCTCCCTCTATCTGCCCTAATCCAGCAGACCCTTCATTTATTGCCTAGACTTCATACATTCACCCGACGAAAACAAAAGTAAAAAAAGTTTTATCTACATATTACGTTTGCCAGGCAATAGAGAATGAACCCACTGCTTAATACCAGCTTACAAGACATACGGCAGATCGATATAGTTAAGATCTACAGCAATAAAAAATGCCTGGTAATTGACGACTTCCCAGAAATTCGGGGATCTCTGACACGCACGCTCAAAAACTTTGGCGTTCATAGTGTCGATACAGCCGCTAATGGCGAAGAGGCCATTAAGGCCTGCGGCAAACGAAAATACGATATTGTGCTGTGTGATTACAATTTAGGCGCGGGCAAAGACGGGCAGCAAATTCTTGAAGAAGTACGCTTTCTGCGTGTACTGCTTATGACCAGTTTATTTGTCATGATCACCGGTGAATCTTCTCGGGAAATGGTACTCGGCGCCCTGGAATGCCAGCCCGACGATTACATTACCAAGCCCTACACCCAACAGTCATTAAAGGTAAGGCTCAATAAAGCCATCATTCGCCACGAGGCGCTTATCCATATAAAAAGGAACATCTCCGACGGCGAGTACCAACAAGCGTTGAATAGCTGTAACGAACTTATTGGCCAAGGCAGTCGCTATGCTGCAGATTGCTTAAAGATGAAGGGCCAGCTGCACTTCCTACTCAAGCAATTGAAAGAAGCCAAGCAGATGTACGAAAGTGTGCTGTCTAAAAAGCCCATGGTGTGGGCTAAATTGGGCCTGGCGAAAACACAGTTGGAACTAGGCAACCTAGAATCTGCAGAGGATGTACTCAAATCCATTATCGCCGAAGACGACCGCTATATCGAAGCCCACGACGTACTGGCAGAAGTCCACGTCAAAAGAAAAGATATGGCCGCCGCACAGCACGCAACTGAAAACGGAACACGCATATCTCCTAAAGCTGTATTACGACATCGAAGGCTTGCGACGCTGGCCGAATACAACCAAGACGATGACACCGCCTTAAAATCCCATCAATATGCGATCAAATGGGGGCTCAATTCCTGTCATGAATCGGAACAGGACTACTTTAATTATGCACGCAAAGCGTCTGAAGTGATTAAAGGCGATGACTCAACCGATGCAAAAATGCTCGGGCGCCAAGCCAACAGCTTTCTGGATCGGGCTCGCAAGCGCTATTCAGATCGCCCCGAAGTTGTGACGCAAGCACAAATGGTGGAAACACAGGTGCTTATTGGCTTGGGCGACGAAGTAAAAGCCAAACTCTCTGCGGACAAAGCCAAAAACATGTACCAAAATTTGGCTGCACCACCCATTGAAACCAGCCTTGAATATGCTCGAACACTACAATCCATGAACCAGGAAGGAGATGCATCGGAAATTCTCGCACAGCTGGCAGCCCGCCACACAAATGATCCCGATGTTATGCAGCTTATCGATGGCATAAGCTCAGAACCATTCAGTGAAGCAGGCAAGGTAATCGCCGCAAAACTGACCAAAGAGGGTATTTCCTCCTACGAAAATAAATCTTTCGATACATCTATCGATGTGTTTATCGAAGCCCTCGCCACCTACCCTCGCCATTCAGGCCTCAACCTTAATCTGATTCAAGCGATTATTGCCGACACAGACGCAAATGGATTTAATGAGCGCTACGAGCGTCTCTGCCGCAGGTGCCTGCGCGCTGTAGGGCAGATAGGGCCAGACAACAAACAGTACAAACGTTTCACTTTCCTGTCTAAACAGATAAAAAGGCACTACCCAAATGCGGTGAGTTGAGGCCCATTCCCTAACGAAATTTAACAGTGTTTCTGCTATCCTTCTCGACCACTTTATCAACACGCTTTTTTTGAGGGTTAAGCAGATGCCGCAATATCGCTCTAGAACAACCACAGCCGGACGTAATATGGCTGGAGCTCGCGCTCTTTGGCGCGCGACAGGAATGAAAGATGACGACTTTCAAAAGCCGATTATTGCTGTCGTTAACTCCTTTACGCAATTTGTGCCAGGCCACGTTCACCTCAAAGATCTCGGCCAATTGGTGGCCCGAGAAATTGAAAAAGCCGGTGGCGTTGCCAAAGAATTCAATACTATTGCCGTAGACGACGGTATTGCTATGGGGCATGACGGCATGCTCTACAGCCTCCCCAGCCGCGATATTATCGCCGACTCTGTAGAGTATATGGTTAACGCCCACTGCGCCGATGCCATGGTTTGCATTTCTAACTGTGACAAAATCACTCCGGGTATGCTTATGGCTGCCATGCGCTTAAATATACCTGCGGTATTTGTCTCCGGAGGGCCGATGGAAGCGGGTAAAACCAAGCTTTCAGAACACGGGCTCGACTTGGTAGATGCCATGGTGATTGCCGCCGATGATTCTGCCGACGATGAAACGGTTGCCGAATACGAGCGCAGTGCCTGCCCCACCTGCGGCTCCTGCTCTGGGATGTTTACGGCCAACTCCATGAACTGTTTAACCGAAGTTCTGGGCCTTAGCCTACCAGGCAACGGTACTATGCTGGCCACTCACTCCGACCGAAAGGCCTTGTTCGAGCGTGCAGGTCAACTAATCGTGGATATCACCCGCGACTATTACGAGAACGACAACAGCTCTGTCCTCCCCCGAAGCATTAGCTCTAAAGCGGGTTTTGAAAATGCCATCACTCTAGATATCGCAATGGGCGGATCTACCAACACCATTCTCCACCTGTTGGCGCTTGCTCAAGAAGCCGAAGTTGATTTTAACTTACAGGACATCGACCGTTTAAGTCGTGTTATACCTCAGCTCTGTAAGGTTGCGCCCAATACGCCCAAATACCACGTTGAAGATGTACACCGGGCCGGCGGCATTATGGCCATTTTAGGTGAACTTGACCGGGCTGGATTACTCGACACCCGCGTATCTACCGTTCACAGCAAAACCCTTTCCGATGCAATTGCACAGTGGGATATCAAATCGACGAATGATCCAAAGGTAAACCAATTTTATAGCGCCGGACCAGCAGGCATACCCACGCAGACAGCCTTTAGCCAGAGCACCCGCTGGCCAACATTAGATGGCGATCGCGCGCAGGGATGTATTCGCGATTATGAAAATGCCTTTAGCAAAGAAGGGGGCCTGGCGATACTTTACGGCAACATCGCAGAAGATGGTTGTGTAGTTAAAACCGCGGGCGTAGATGACTCAAACCTAGTTTTTGACGGCCCAGCACATATTACAGAATCTCAAGACGACGCCGTACGAGATATTTTGGATGGTAAAGTAAAAGCGGGATCAGTCGTTATAATTCGTTATGAAGGTCCAAAAGGTGGGCCAGGCATGCAGGAAATGCTATATCCGACCTCCTACCTGAAATCCAAAGGCTTGGGAAAATCCTGCGCGCTGTTAACCGATGGTCGATTTTCTGGCGGCACATCGGGCCTCTCTATTGGTCACGTTTCCCCAGAAGCCGCAGCGGGCGGTGCAATTGGATTGGTTGAAAATGGCGACCTCATTCATATCGACATTCCTAACCGTAGCATCAATGTAAAACTCACTCCTAGCGAATTGGCGGCACGCCGAGAAGCAAAAAAAGCTAGTGGCTGGAAGCCTGTACAGGAACGCCCAAGAAAAGTTTCAGCAGCACTAAAAGCCTATGCCTTGCTGGCAACCAGCGCAGACAAAGGCGCCGTTCGCGATCTTAGCAAGCTTTGATAAGCGATAAAAAGTACTGGCGCCAAACTACGCCAGTACTTTTTATCTCGATTCAATTTCCCACTTACTATTGTCGCGACAACACAGGTAAAAGGACTACTGTCGAGGAAATATTTTTGATCCTTCAAAGCGCTCAAAATCGCCAATACTCATACTTCGCTTATCCTGCGCAACACCAGAAAGCTCCCCATACCGGACTGAATCATTAAACGTTCGTTGCCAGATTTACTGATGAAGCTTGGTCACCTTAGCGCTGCGGACAATAAATAGGCTTTTTACGGAGCGGCCTTTCGCTAAGCTAGCCACCTTCGGCATACCCAATAGTGCAATAAAAGCAGCCAAGATCGTTGCTGGTGTTGACTGTAAATAGAGAGGGCTAGGAACGATTGCCACTAGCAAAGCGGCGAAGGCCGGGTCACGCAGGTAACTACTCGCCAATTTTTCGCTGGCAGTATCATTATCGTTTAGAGCCGAACGGGTATCGAGAGTCATAGCCGGTGGCTCAGGTAGTTGCTCCGAGGCAAGCATAGCTTTTCTTACAATCGCTATTATACTGCCATCTGAGTCACGCACTCCCTGAAGCCATCGCTCATAGTGAAGCCCATCTATTCAAGGCACAAAAAAAGGGAGCGTTAAGCTCCCCCTTTTACAGACGGTATTATTACCTAGCTCTCGAGCTGCTTCCGACGATACTCTTCTCGCTCAGCATACTTCAACCAAGTTTCAGCAAAGCGCTTGGTTCTCTTATCCTTCTTCGCTTCTTTGAAGTAAGAGATAGCATCGCCGAAATTACCAATATCGAGTAAGGCAACACCAATATTCAGATTAATGTCACCTACGCGCTTCAACTTACCTTTTTTCAGCGCATCTTTACCCGCTTTGATAGCTTTCTTACTATCGTCTATATCGAGGTAAAGGCCCATCAGAGTACCGAAAAGATCGCCGTTATCAGACAATTTAGCTGCTTCTTCCATGATAGGTATAGCTTTGCGCTTTTCCTGTGCCTGCCCCCAAGCTTTCGCAAGAGTTTCCAGATTTCTTTCGTTTCGCTTAAGCATTTTATCAGCGAAACCTTTTTCCAGAATCTTGGCTGCACGATAAGGGTATTCGCCTTGAATCAGCAGATAAGCCAAGTTCAGAAGCTTCTGCTCTTTCTCGATACCACCCATAAGGTATAGGCCGTCAAGCGCCGCAAGTTGCATCTTCTCCTGCTCCAGCATACCGTAAACGCTGGCGAGCTGCTGGTGATAGGCTTTCTTGGGGTAGTGACGAACAAGCTTCACTAAAATCGGCAACGCAGACTTATAATCTTCCTTCTCTAAGTAGAGAGACCGCTTCAAGCTGTACCAAGCTTCTTTGGCGATTTTTCCTTTTTCCTCGACCATATTGATCGCGATATTGATGTTCTTAATTGCGCAGTTTTTGTCTTCCATCTGATAACAAATACTGGACTTAAGATTGTAAACATCAGCACCGACGGTATCGGAAAGCTCCATCCATTTATCCAAATGGGCAATCGCTTTAGCGTAACGTTCCTGGGTATATTCCAACTGAGCCAGAGTATAAATGCTCTGCAATTCCATACCCCATGGAATGTTCGGAGACTGCTTAACCACTAAATTGTAGTATTTGATTGAGTTAGGGTAGTCCTCCATCGAGTAGTAAACCCACCCGAAGTAGTTATACACCTGAGCAACTTCGTAGGCGTTACATTTTTCGCAACCCTTCTCAATCTTTTTCAGTTCCTTAATCGCTAGCGCAAAATCCGGTTCTTTGCCTGAACCTTCTTCTGGCGAAGCCGCTTCTGTAACTTTGCCCAACTTTTTGAACATGGACTCGCTCATGCCGGGCAATTTGCGTTTCTCTTTTTTCGATCCTTGCGCCAATGCATCAGCCATCAGGAGATTGTCGTATCCGACAACCTCCAAGGCCTTATCAACGACAGCCGGAACGAAAAAGGTAACCGCAACAAGTGCTAACACAAGTGAATTAATAGTGCGCACTGATTTAGCGAATGTTAAGTTCTTCATGCTACTCACCTATTAATCCTCTTTCGCCATTTCGAAAGTAAATCGGTTTCGTACACCAGCAACTTCAACTGGCTCACCATCGATAACTTTCGGCTTATACTTAAACTTTTTGGCAGCTTTTACAGAGGCGCTGGCAAACACACTCTGCGGACAATCCACAACAGTCACATCGCGGGTTTCGCCAGTCACGGTTACTGAATATTCAACCGTACAGTAGCCTTCTAAGCCACGGTTAGCTGCGCGAGCTGGATACTTTGGTGCAACCTTTACGATCGGCAAGTAATCTCCGTCGCTGGAGAAGCCGCCAATACCAGAAATCTGCACACCCGTATCAATTTGTGGTGCGAATGAAATATTAGCTTCCACATCTGGGGTTTCGTACTCTGGTTCCGGCAATTCGGGTGGTGGTTCTTCCGGCTCGTCGGGCTTGTCTGGTTTGCGGGTATCATACTCGGTACTAATTTCCCGGTCAGGCATAAGAATCTCAGGGATTTTGAATTCCGTGGTTTCTGTCGGCGCTGTCATATTGCGGAGAATCAGAAAGTGCATCAATAGCAGCAATCCGAGAGTGACAAGTGCCGCTGGAGCCAGGGATGATAATAATCTTGCTATGCTCATTTGGAATCCTACTTGTTCTCTGCGGAAACCGACACATCAGCAACACCAGCTTCACGAGCTTTCTGGGCAACGTCGGTCAGTGTCTTGATGTTGGAATCGCTATCCGCCTGAATAACAACTGCACCTTTGGGATTTTCCGCTAGCAGCAGTTGAATCTGGGTTTTCACCTGACGCGGATCAACTTCATTCTTGTTGATCCAGATTTCATTGTCATCATTAATCGCCACCAGAATGTTGGCATTCTTTTTGTAGTCGGCGGTTGTGGCGTCTGGGCGATTTACCTGAATACCGGGTTCTTTGATAAATGACGCAGTAACGATGAAGAAGATCAACATGATAAACACCACGTCGAGCATGGGCGTTAAATCAATTGCCCCTGTTTCTTCATCTGCATTCTTTTTCCTGCTCATGGCTTCTCTCTTAATTCAGGCCAATATTGTGATGTTACCTTAGTGGTCCATCGTCAGTTGGTCTTCGAGCAAATGATTTTCGCGTTCGGCAATTCGGTTTACCAGGGTAGTTCCGAACACACCGGATAGTGCCGCCACCATACCGGCCATTGTGGGAATGGTCGCACGGGACACACCTGCTGCCATCGATTTGGCATCACCACCACCGGTAACAGCAAGCACGTTAAACACTTCGATCATACCAGTTACGGTACCCAACAGCCCAAGCAGTGGACAGAGGGTTACCATAACGCCAAGCAGATCGAGGTTCTGGTTTATTTTATCGGCTGCGCGAGAAATCAATGCAGTACGAATCTGGCGCGAATTCCAGGATTTGCGCTCGGGGCGCGCTTCCCATACATCCACAGTTTGACCCTTAACTTTTCCTAAAGATCCTTTGTAAAACCAGAGACGTTCGAAGATTAAAGTCCACATGGCGAACGCCAATGCGGCGATCCAGTACAGAATTGGTCCGCCTGACGCCACAAAGGCTTTAATGGCTGCAAGTGCTTCCATCAATGCCAGCATGTCTATCTCCTCTCGTAAATCAGTTGACTGGTGGCAACTCTAGCTGCCACCCAGCACCAAGGGTGTTACTTACTGCTGCGTTCTGATTTCTCAGCAATCAGACCAGCACTTTCTTCTTCCAGAACATGGATAACGCGCTTGGCTTTACCGTTCAAGAAGGTATGCAGCAGAACTGTTGGAATGGCAACAACCAGACCCAACACTGTGGTTACCAGAGCACCGGAAATACCACCCGCCATCGTCTTGGGATCGCCCGCACCGAAGATTGTAATCGCCTGGAAGGTTACGATCATACCGGTAACAGTACCCAGCAGACCCAACAAAGGCGCAACCATCGAGATAATCTTAAGAATGTTAAGACCAGCTTCAATCGGTGGAACCTCTTTCAGAATCGCTTCTTCCAGTTTCAGTTCCAGCGTTTCGGTATCGGCATTTGGATTGTCAGAAGCAACCTTCAATACACGACCCAGTGGGTTGTTGGTATTAGCTGTATCGCTCTTAAGCTGACGACTAACCTTACTACTCAGACCACTCAAGATAATGAAGCGGAAGAGAGCCAGTAACAGAGCAAATGCACCTACACCAGAAATGATGTAACCAACCAGCTTACCCTGATGCCAACGATCGCTTACTGATGGGCTGTTGATTAGAGCCTTCATCAAAGTACCACCGGAAGGGCCCGTTGGGTCAATACCCAACTTGGAAAATCCTTCAGTACTATTTTGCAGACTGATAGCGCCTTTCAGGAATTTACCAGCTGGCTGACGGGGCAACTCGTTCAAGCTCGCACTTTTCACGTCGTAAGTCAGGTACTTACCATCAGAAACCAGATTGTAGTTACCAATACGAACCACTTCACGTTCAGCTTTATCGCCTGAAGGATCAGAAACGGTTGCGGTAAACTTAACCACTTTGCCGGACTCTACTGTTTCACGCTGTAATTCGTACCACAGACGCTCAATTTCTTCGATAGACGGCAGCTTGGTTTCGCTGTTCATTTTATCGATCAGGTCGTTGATAAACTGAGTACGGTCAGGCATCTGAGCACTTACAATAGAAGTGTCAATTGCTGTACGCAGATCACCTGCTGTGGAAGTCAAGTGGCCGAAAAGCTCTTTCAAAGAACCCAGACGCTCGTCCAACTGCAGACGCTTGGCCTGAACAAGAACTTCTTGCTCTTTATACTGATTTTCCAAACGCTCGGAGCGCTGTTCTTCAGCCAATTTTTCGGCTTCGGACTGCTTCAGCAAAGTCGCCTGGTTGCCTTTTTGCTTACGGAACTGAGCTTCGCGCTGGCGGTGCTCCTTAGTTTCGGAAACCTGGCTGTTTTTTACCATTTGCAGCAGTTCTTCCAAGGTAGCGGCTTTATCACCTTGAGCGAAAACACTACCTGACAGAACCAATGTACCAGCTGCCGCAAAGGCAATCAGTTTTTGCTTAAAAGTCATTTTCATTGTGCTGCCTCCGGAGCAAGAACGGGCAATTCTAATACGTCGATGGCTGCCTGCTTCTTAGCAATTCGAATGCCTTTTAGGATAGCGGCACGATACTCACCAGAATCCAGCTCAACAAACGCACCCTGTGTACTATCGTAAGCACCGGAAAGCTTGGTATCCGTTGTTTGATACATCAGAGCAACACGACCAACAGCCAATATGTTTACCTGTCGTTCCTGACCGCCTACTTCGAGGGTATCCACATAAGTATCGACCTTGCGGCCATACTCGGATTCAATATTGTAAGCTTCAAGAATCTGACGAAATTTCTCAGCAACGGAGATATCGGCACGATCTTGGTTATCGCGCAAAGTTTCAACGCGATTGAGACGTTCTTCCAAGTGGAAAGGAACATCCAGCTTTACGAACTGCTCAAGACCGTCGAGCATACGCAAAATCAGAGGCTGGATTTGTCGTTCAATCACAGTCACCTGATCGATAGACATATTCAGGTCTTCAATCACTTTACGTTGGTTACCCAGCTGCTTTTCCAGCTGAGAGTTATAAACTTTCAAACCATCGATTTCTTTATTAACGATTTTGAACTTCTGTAACAGAGTCGTAGTTTCTGCTTGAAGCTTGTCAATACGTTTTTGTGATTGTTGGCCAGATGTAGTCTTGGCCTGACTTACCTGCATAATACTATCCAGGGTTTGATCCGCGTGAGCAGCGCCAACTAAAAGCGCTCCAGCAGAAAGGACTGTGGTTAAGGCCACAGCTTTGATTCGCTGCTTCTTCATAATTCCCCCAACTCGGGTGCGTACAGTGAAAAGATTGCGACCAGATTAAACATAAAAAATGTTGTCATCCAGAGTGTTTTAATAAAAAAGTTGAGACTCGGTAATCGCCAAAGTTGCGCATTTTAATAAGACCATTCATAAACATTCAAACACTAAAAAAAACGCACAATTTCGGGTCGACCAACCATAACGAAAAGTAACACTTAAAACTGTAGTTGTGTGACACAGGTAACACTTCGGTAACACAAGATCAGTTTTCATACGCCACCAGGGCGTCGGTTTCGGTTCGTGAGCCTTCCACCTCGGTCAGTGTTCCAACAGTCTAGCAGTTATTTCCGCCACTCCAACGTAACAAATGAATACGAGTAAGGATTTTTACTATCTGCAGGATATTTAACGCGTTCCAGCTCTCGCCATTGCCCCAAATCCAGTTCGGGAAAATGAGCATCTCCCTCTATCTCTGCATGTACTTGCGTCAGATAGAGCTTTTGCGCCTGAGGTAACACTTGGCGATAAAATTCGGCACCGCCGATGATCATCACCGCTGTCACCCCCATGGATCGCGCAGCATCGCGCCCCGCCTCTAAGGCTTCTTCATAAGAGTGAGTTACAACGACGTTTTCGGCATTCCAGTCACGCTGACGAGTAACAACAATATTCGTGCGGCCCGGTAGCGCCTTACCAATAGAATCGAAAGTATTTCGCCCCATGACAATGGGGTGACCCATGGTTACACGCTTAAAATGCTTAAGATCCTCTGGCAAAAACCAAGGTAGATCGTTATCGCGACCGATTGTGCCATTTTCAGCCACAGCAACAACAATAGCTAAATCAATAAAATCTGCATTTTTCATATTTTTTCCCCAATCAACCCTCAGGCTGTACAGTTTTTAACCTAAATAGAGATTGGAGCGGCAATATGTGGCTGTGCCTGATAGCCCTGTAACTCAAAATCGTCGAAAGTAAATGAAAATAAATCTGTTACGTCTGGATTTATCGCCATGCGCGGTAAAGGGTGGGGTTTTCGCTCTAATTGCTGCTCAACCTGATCCAGGTGGTTCAAATACAGATGGGCGTCCCCAAATGTATGGACGAAATCACCCGGTTGCAGCTTGCACACTTGTGCAATCATCATGGTCAACAATGCGTAAGAGGCAATATTAAACGGAACCCCGAGAAAGATATCCGCGCTACGTTGATATAACTGGCAAGAAAGTTTGCCATCCAAGACATAAAACTGGAAAAGCGTATGACAGGGAGGCAATGCCATTTTCCCCTGCGCCACATTCGCCTGGGGAGACACGCTCTCATCGGGAAGCAGTGCCGGGTTCCACGCGGAAACAATAAGCCTCCGCGAATCAGGTTTGGCCTCTATTTGCCTCAACAGCTCACTGATCTGATCGATGACCAAGCCATTGCCTGCGGGCCAGGAACGCCATTGCGCACCGTAGACAGGCCCAAGATCGCCCTCTTCTGTCGCCCAGGCATCCCAAATTTTTACCCCGTTTTCCTTAAGGTATGCAATATTGGTATCACCCTGCAGAAACCAAAGCAACTCATGAATAATGGATTTTAGGTGACATTTCTTAGTTGTTACCAACGGAAAACCTTCACTTAAATCAAAGCGCATCTGGTAGCCAAACACACTGACCGTTCCCGTTCCCGTCCTATCCTCTTTACGCACACCTGTATCGCGCACATGGCGCATTAAATCCAAATATTGCTGCACTTATCTATATACCTCTAAAAAGCTGTTACACCTTCGCCTGCCGCGCTGCTCTGTGATACGACCAAAACATAATGAGCCCTCCGACAAAGATCATCGGCAGGGAAAGCAGTTGACCACGGGTGAAAAATTCAAATAGATCAAAGCCGATATGGGCATCCGGTTGACGGTAAAATTCGACGATAAAACGGAAGCAACCATAGAGAATTAAAAAGAGTGCGCCAACCGAGGCGCGAGGTCTTGGCTTGCTCGAGTACCAAAACAGCAAAATAAACAACAGCAAGCCCTCGAGTGAGGCCTGATAGAGTTGCGACGGATGACGAATCAGGGCATCTGGATCTTTGGGGAAAATCATTCCAATCGTAGCGGTGGTTTCTCTACCCCAAAGCTCTTGCCCAATAAAATTACCGATTCGTCCGAAGCCTAGGCCAATGGGCGCCAAGGGCACCAAAAAATCCATTAAATCGAGGAAGTTTACCTGCACTTTTCGCGCGTACACCAGCATGGCAACAAGCACACCCAACATGCCACCGTGGAAAGACATCCCCCCTTCCCAGACTCGAAACAGCCAGATGGGGTCTTCCACAAAATCGCCAAAATTGTAAAAAAAGACGTATCCGACGCGGCCACCAATGACCAACCCAAGCGCGCCGTAGAAAATCATATCTTCAACTTGTGCTTTTTTCAGCGCGGTATAAGACTTTCCCGCTCGGTAGAGCCCCAACAACCACGCGGCGGCAAAGCCACACAGGTACATCAAACCGTACCAGTGAATATCTGGCAGAGCGATAGTTTTGCCAAAAATCGTGTGCGTTCCTAAGGAAATGGCTACAGGGTCAATTTCAGGGTAAGTCAGCATTCGTAGTCACACTTAACGGTTAAAAATAATATTAATTCTGGGAGCGGCCAGATCATAGCAGACCGAGGTGGAGATTTGCGACGTGGGATTATGAATAAAGGATGGATACTAATCCTCGCTTTCCAAAGGGCGAATGATGCGTGAAAGGCCAGTTTGACGCAAAGCGGCATCTATACAGCGATTAACGGATTCCGTATCGGGCAGAATCATCACCTCTTCAAGCAATGTCTCCGCCTGCTGCAGGCTGACACTGCGAATAACCGATTTAACTTTGAGCAAACTGGTGGCACTCATAGATAACACATCGTAGCCCATGGCCATCAACAGCAACGCTGCGGCCGGGTCACCGGCCAGCTCACCACAGATGCTTACCGACACACCCTGACTGTGGGAATCCTTTACGATTTGATACAACGCGCGCAACACTGCCGGGTGCATGGAATGGTAGAGATCAGCCACCCGTGGGTTGTTGCGATCAACCGCCAGCAAGTACTGAGTTAAGTCATTGCTGCCCACTGAAAGAAAGTCTACGCGGGCGGCAAAGTCTCTCGTCTGGTAGACCGCACAGGGGACTTCGATCATCACCCCCAACGGAGGCATCTCGATGCGATGACCCTCTTCCAGCAACTCCCCATAGGCCCGGTGAATGAGCATTTGAGCAATTTCCAGCTCACTGATATTACTCACCATTGGCAACATAATTCGCAGATTATCCAGCCCTTCACTCGCCTTAAGCATGGCGCGAATCTGCACCAAAAAAATCTCAGGGTGATCGAGTGTAACGCGAATACCTCGCCAGCCGAGAAACGGGTTTTCCTCTTCGATAGGAAAGTAAGGTAGAGATTTATCTCCACCCACATCCAGCGTTCGCATCGTGACCGTATGAGGTGCAAAGGCGGCCAGTTGGTCGCGGTAGGTTTGCCGCTGCTCCTCTTCACTCGGGAAGCGATCGCGCAGCATAAACGGAATTTCGGTACGATAAAGGCCCACACCTTCCGCGCCACGCTCGATGGAAATCATGGCATCGGCCATCAATCCGGTGTTCACCCACAGGGCAACTCGATGATGATCAGTGGTTTCACAGGGAAGTTCTTTCAATACCTCCAGGCCGGCAACCAGCTCGACATCTTCATCAACTATGGCCTGATACTGTTCTCTAAGACCATCACTCGGATCGCTGTAAACACTGCCACGATAGCCATCGACAATCACTTCTCGCCCCTCTAGGCGAGTAAAGGGCAAATCAACAGCCCCCATAACCGTGGGAATGCCAATAGAGCGGGCAAGAATGGCGATATGGGAATTGCTTGAGCCCCGCGTGGAGACAATACCCACCAAGCGGCCCTCTGGTACTTCAGCCAATACCGAAGCGGTCAAATCTTCACCGACCAGGATGGTGTTTTCAGGGTAAATCAACTCTTTTTTCGCCGATTCCTGCAGGTAGGCCAGCACCCGCCCCCCCAGATCTCTTACATCGGACGCACGCTCTCGCAGATACGGATCACTCATACTGGAAAACGTTTTTACGTGATCCAGAATCACCTCACTCCAGGCATAAGCTGCCCCGAGGCCGCTCATAATTTTTTCGGTAACTTCACCGCCCAACGCAGTGTCATCAAGCATACCGATGTATGCATCGAACAACACACGCTCTTCTTTATTGAGTCGATTTTCCAGCTCGGCAGCAAGCTTTTTAATATCCTCTCGAACAGCAGCCAAACCCTGCTGAAAGAAAAGCAGCTCATCCTCGACCGCATCGCACGTTTGATAGGGAACCGAGTACAGATCGGCCAATGGCGACACCACCACGCACTGGCCAATCGCCACGCCAGCCGCGCCCGGCACCCCCATAAAGCGGGCCTCGGATTTTTGCCCTATTGTGCGCAAAGCACCGGTTGCTTCCGCGTGAGCAATGACCGCCGCCAACTGTGCCGACATCGTGATCAGAAAGGCTTCTTCGCCCTCGTCAAACTTACGCTTTGCTCGTTGCTGCACGACGAGAACACCGAGTATCTGGCGGTGATGAATAATGGGCACACCTAGAAACGAGCAAAAACGCTCCTCTCCGGTTTCGGGAAAATACTGAAATTTGGGATGGGATTCGGCATCTTCCAGGTTAAGCGGCTCTTCCCTAGCCGCCACATAACCAACAAGACCTTCGTTCAGCGACAACTTTACCTGGCCTACCGCATCTTTGTGCAGACCTTTCGTTGCCATCAATGTAAAAGTAGCATTAGCGTTGCGCAAGTACACCGAACAGACTTCGGTGTGCATCGCTTCCTGAATACGGGTAACAATAATCTCCAGTACAGACTGCAGATCTGCTGCGGCATTAACCTCTTGAACAATACTGCGCAGCGAATTTAGCATGCAGCCTCCTGGGCAGCAGCGGTCAGACGATTGTGTACGGGCGCCAGCTCTTTCATTGCCCGACGGTAGACCTCGCGCTTAAATGCGACCACATTTGACAGTGGGTACCAATAGCTCGCCCAGCGCCAGTCATCAAATTCTGGCGGACCACCGACATTGAGTTTTACCGCATTGTCACTCGCTTTCAGGTGCAATAAAAACCATTTTTGCTTCTGACCCACACAAAGGGGTTCCTTCTGGCGCACCAAGCGGTGGGGCAGGCGGTATCGAAGCCAGCCCTGGGTAACCGCAAGCACATCAACATCCGCAGACAGCAGGCCCACCTCTTCGTGAAGCTCGCGATAGAGCGCGTCCTCGGGCGACTCATGTTCCTTAATCCCACCCTGGGGAAACTGCCACGCATCCTGCCCACCCACACGACGCGCCCACAAAACATTACCACTGCCATTTGCCAGCACAATGCCAACATTTGGACGAAAACCGTCGCTATCGATCACGCAAAACCTCTCCAGAAAACCTGCATTTTCAATTGAATATTCAGAAAGCTCGCCGGGATCAACACCGCCCAGGCAAACAGTGGCGAATATGCTGCTCTTCCAACCATCAACAGCCCCACACCAGGCTTCCCCATAAATGTTGTTATAATCGCCGCCCTATTGTTTCACAAAGAAGCATTTCTCAGCAATTCAGCCCAACCTGCCATTATGGGAGTAACTCTTTGAGTTTAGCAATTTTCGACCTAGATAATACGTTGATTGCCGGTGACAGTGATCACGCATGGGGCGAGTTCCTAATAGAGCAAAACATCGTCGATGGTGAAGCCTTCAAACAGGCCAACGACCAGTTCTACCAGGACTACCTCAACAGAACTCTCGATATTAACGCCTATTTACGCTTTGCTCTGCAACCGCTTACCCGCTTTTCCATGACTGAACTCTGCGAACTACACCGCATCTTTTTCGACCAAAAAATTACACCGATTCTACTCCCCAAAGCCGAGGCCTTAGTCACAGAACATCGGCAGAAAGGCGATAGAATACTCGTGATTACCGCCACCAACCGTTTTATCACCGAGCCCATCGCCCAAGCTCTAGGTATACACGAGCTGCTTGCCAGTGAAGGAGAGGTGGTTAACGACCGCTACACCGGTGAGCCCACGGGTACCCCCTGCTACCAAGAAGGTAAGGTACAACGGTTAAACCAATGGCTTGAAAAAGAAGGTGAAAGTCTTAGCGGCAGTCATTTTTACAGCGACTCCGCCAACGATCTACCTCTACTAGAAACAGTTGAAACTCCGGTAGCCGTCGACCCCGACGACAAACTACGTCAAGTGGCAAACGAGCGCAATTGGGCCATAATCAGCTTGCGCTAGACAAGCACTCTAAAAATACCAGCAAGGATACAACCAATATGGCATCTCGCCTGTTAGCCATCATAGCCTTAAGCGTGCTTTCATTTTCGTTCGCCGGCTGCGAATCAAAAAAAGAAACAACCGACAAAACAGCAGCCGATATAGCCCCCAACGCACAAAGCGAACTGTCACCACAAGCAGCGATAGAGGCCACTAACATTCTCTGGCTGGCGGGCACCAAAGCGTTGAACAGCAGCCTAAAAGCAGGCCTCGAGCTAAATCAAAAAATCGAAACACTGCTGCTAAATCCAACCCAAGAAAACCTGTTAAATGCACAGCAATCCTGGAAGCCCGCTGAGCTGGCCTACCGACAATTCTTTTTCCACAGCCAACTGGGTATTGCGGCCCCCGAGATATTTACACCGCTGACAAAAGCCTGCTTTTCACTTGCGGCACACCCCATTCAGCCCGGCTATCTGGACTATTTTGGCGCTTATCAATACTCCGGCTTGGTACACGACATCAGCGTACAGCTCAGCGCAGAAAACCTTATGCATTCGCACGGAATGACGGACCCCGAAGATGTCGCCCTCGGCCTCTATGCCATCGAATATATGCTCTTTGGTGAAAACCATACGCGCCCGATAAGCGATTATGAAGTCGCGCTTACCCTTAACCAACACCAAAAACAAACCGGCTACAAAACAGTAGAGGAAACGCCCAACAATCGCCGCCGACACCTGCTCCAACTGCAAAGCGACATTCTGAAGGCCGACATTCAACAACTGGCCGACCTCTGGCAAGCGAGCAACAGTGGCTCACTAAAGGCTCAGTGGACGGACCTTACGGCAAACACCAAACGCAAAACGGTACGCAAAACCTTCGAGCGCGCCCTGACCCAACTTATTCTGCAGATCACCACCCTCGCGCCACAGGAGGATGCAGAACCTGCAAGCACAGAGGACATACAGCGATTAGCCGCGGATATACATTCACTCACAGTCATCGGCCCATGGCTAACCGAGGCACAGCGCAACGACGTTTCGCAGCAATTACAGCGGGCGGAGACCCTCTTGCAACAGCTGGTAACCGAAAGCGAGAATAAAGTGCTTTGGCAGCAAACCTACCAAGCCACTAAGGCGGCGATGGACGCCTGCAGGCGAAAAATTGATGTTTTCTCAGTAGATCGGCCCGAACAGGGCTAAACTAAACGGAGCCACTTTCTACTTTGCCACAACCTAAAGGTCGTCCGTGTCCACCGAGCTAACCCAGGAACAAATTCAGAAAGTTCTGCAAGGCATCGCCATACCACCTCAGCCGCAGGTAATGGTCGACCTACAGATGGAACAACTCAACCCCGACTGTAGCATTATCGAAATCGCTCGCCTGATCAGCCAGGATGTTGGGCTTTCCGGCAGCATTCTAAAAACGGTTAACTCCCCACTATATAAACACGCCAACACCATCACCTCCATTGTTCAGGCCGTGAACCTCTTGGGCGTTAACAGTGTCGTGAATTTGGTGAACGCGCTTACCATAAAAGGAGCGCTTTCGGACCACGATATTATTTCCCTCGGCCACTTTTGGGATATGGCGATGGACATTGCCCTGACCTCATCCCTTATCGCCAAACAAATTGGCGTGCCCAACCCAGAAGAGTGCTACACACTGGGTCTGTTCCATAACTGCGGGATTCCTCTGCTGATGTCCCGCTTCGCTCACTATAGCGACGTATTGATTGAAAGCTATGCCACCGGAACCGCTGGCATTACCGAGGTCGAAAATACATTAATCAACACCAACCACGCCGTGGTCGGCTATTACGTGGGTAAATCCTGGAACCTTCCCCGCTATTTATGCGAGGCTATTCACGAACACCACCGCATTATTCAGACCCTCTCTGACGAACACGCCAACGGTCGTAAAAAGACGTTGCTAGCCATACTAAAAATGGCCGAACATATCTGCGGTAATTATCGAGTACTGGGACAACACGACATTGATCACGAATGGCTTCGCATCGCCGACACAGTTCTCCTTTATCTCGGCATCAGCGAATATGAATACGCCAACCTCGAAGCCCATATCACCGAACTCGGCCTGGGAAACAACCCCTATTACGGCTAACTCTTCAGCTCCACAGCATCGGCACAAGCTACCGGCTTCCACCCAGGATAGATAACTACGAGATGGAATCTATAGCTCAATATAATTGGCGCCAATACCCGGGCGGAGCCCTGTCTCATTCGTAAACACCGCTCCCATATTGTAAATAATTTACGCGACAACCCTGCATTCCCATACCGTTTTTATGCCAATTGCATTTAACAAGCCCTGAACTACACTGAAACCAACAGTGTTTTTCAAACAAACCTGTTTAAAAAAAACATTATTGCTGGGAGCAACACCTTGGATTTTTTTAGACAATTATCTATACGAAAAAAAATATTGCTTATCCCTATTGTGGGCGCGCTTGGCTTTTTCACCTATCTACTCACCAGTATTCACATGCTGGGAATTGCAATTGAGCATTTGGATAATGCTCGAAACACCGAATTTCCTCTCTTACAAACCGCAAACGAAAATATTGCACGCGTTGAAAAAATCCAGGAAACCATGGCCTATGCCGTGACGTCTGCAGAAATTGACGTACTTGATGGCGCGCAAAATATTGCCGCCCAATTTCGCAACGATATACAGGCCGCAATCGCGCTTGAACCGGAGCTAAAACCCGAACTAAGCACCATTCGCCAAAACTTTGAGAACTATTACTCGATCGCATTTGAAATATCAAAGGGGATGATCGACGGTTCTGTTGACTTTTCCAAAGTGGGTGCACGTAGCGCGCAAATGAGTACTCATCTGGAGGAGCTTAAAACTGAGCTAAACAATTTTTACGACAGCCGCCAGCAAACATTCAACAATGCCTTTGATAGCGCCAACAACCAAGCGAATACACTTTTTACCGTAGGCATTGCAATTGGCGTCTTAACAAGCACGCTTTTAATCGGTGTTGGCATACTTATCAGCAATATGATCAAGTACAGCATTGATAGACTAACCGAACGCTTACGCAACATAGCCGAGGATAACGGTGATTTAACTGTTCGCCTGATGACTCGGCAAAAAGATGAAATTGGCGACTTGGTTAATTACTTCAACGGCTTTATGGATAAACTGCAAAAAACCATTCAACAGGTTGTGGAAACAGCGCCGCCCCTTGCTTCACTAGCGAACGACGTTAATGGTTTATCTATCGATATTACTAGCACCTTAAAGCAACAGAATCGCAGCGTGTCCGAATCTAAACACAATATCGAATTAATGAGCCACAGCGTTACGACGATTGCGCAAAATGCTGCGGAAGCCGCAAACTCAGCTCGTATTGCCGACGAATCTGCCGGCAAAGGACAGGAGATTGTGAGCAATACGGTGTCGAGCATTCAGCTGCTTTCCAAGAGTATTGCAGAAGCGTCCAATGTAATTTCCAAACTGGAACAGGATACGACCAGCGTCAACGTGGTACTGGACGTTATTAAGGGCATTGCCGAGCAAACCAATTTACTGGCGCTAAATGCCGCCATCGAAGCCGCACGCGCCGGTGAACAGGGCCGAGGATTTGCCGTGGTTGCTGATGAAGTTCGAGGGCTCGCCTCGCGGACCCAGGAATCAACAGAAGAAATTAATACCATATTGGCGCAGCTGCAATCGGCCTCTCAGGCAGCAGTGAAAACAATGCAGGAAAGTACCGAAGCGGTAGAAAAATCGGTTGCCGAAGCCAACCTTGCCGGGGACAGCCTACAAACCATCGGCGATACAGTA
Source organism: Teredinibacter haidensis (assembly GCF_014211975.1). NCBI lineage: Bacteria > Pseudomonadati > Pseudomonadota > Gammaproteobacteria > Cellvibrionales > Cellvibrionaceae > Teredinibacter > Teredinibacter haidensis. The sequence continues at coordinate 4,291,605 of NZ_CP060084.1, read as the reverse complement.
AACACCATCAACTCCATGAACGAACAAATCGCCAGCGCTACAGAAGAGCAGCAATGCATTTCGTCGGAACTTGTTGATGAAGCCGAGCGCATGAGCCAACAGTCTCAGGAAACGGCAGGTTCTGCCAATCAAATGAATGAAGTCAGCGAAAAGCTGAATTCCCTCGCACTGAGCCTGGAACACATTACCCGACAATTTAAAGTCTAGGCAGCGTTGAATTGCGGGGGGGGTACCGCCCTGCAAGGTTTTCCTTGGTTTTAAGGTCCCGAGCAAGAAGTACAACACCGTAAATGGCGCATTGATCGCGCCGTCCGGGCCTGCTGACTTTCCCAATCTCCGCCTAGCCTCTTTTGAAAGACAGGCGTATTCCCGCAACGACACACCGTAATCTTCGCATTTCAAGCTCTCAGCTTCTCTGCGAGAGCAAATCCGCTACTCACGCGCCACCACCTTACCTTCTTCCGCGGCTACTGGTCTTGCCCGCGAGCAGAAGCTTCCCGAAGCAGCGCAAACAATACAGAAGGCTGGCACAATCCCCACCCAAAAAAAACCCCGGACATTCAATATGACCGAGGCTTATTATTTTTCAGTACTGATATTTTAGAAGCGGTGAACAACCTTTACGGCATCGGTAACACTTCTGGCATCAATATAACCAATGGTGCTCGGATTCTTAGAAACCAACTCAACCACTTCCTGATCACTCGCCAATTCTTTCAATGGCACCGCCTTCCCAGTAAATACCAGCTTAGCCCAATAAGATTTCATTTGCGACTCGCTTTTCCCAATAACACCAGAATCGAATGCTTTTCGAATATCAGAACCTTCCGTCTGATTTAACGCCAACGCCAACGACCCGCCCGGAAAGGCTTTTACTTTTGCAAGATAAAGCTTCTCCACATCACCTGCAGAAATACTAGCGTCATTTTCCGGGTGAACAATAACAACCGATTCAGCGAAGCCAAAAGAAGACACAAATACTAATAGCAATATGCCCAACTGTATTTTTGATCCAAATATTTTCATGTCTGCTCTCCTTAAAACAAAATATCAATAGAGGTAGACAATAAATCTACGTCGTTCATCATACCTTCTGCAGTCTCGTTTTCAGACTGAGTAAATTCAAGTTTGAATACCGCAGAAGAATGAAAGTTCCAGGCTACACCAAGCGTACTCGAAGACGTATTGGCATCGCCATCTGGATCCGTTATCGCGTGAGTAAAGTGAGGTGTGAAATCACCGAGCGTATAGCCAGCTGAAACGTACCAGGAAGAGGTTTCCGTCCCGGTATCCGCCAGCGTGTATTCACTTCTAAAGAGAAAATTTTCGTAATCCGCCATAAAAGCAGCCGCCTTAAACGTAACAGGCAACTCACTAACAATAACATCATCACCAATTTGAAACTCAACACCAATATCTGTGGTGTTATACAGCAGGCGAAACTTCATCCAGTCATAACTAAACACCGCGTTTAAACCCTGATTGTTCAAGGTATCAAAGTTACCCCCTTCTGTTTCCGCATCGATCGCGCCATACCAAACCTGACTTTCAATACCGAGATCACCAACGTATGTGGAATGATACAAATTCACGCCTTCAAGTGCAGCGGTGAAGGTGCTGTACACTTCAACAGGAGGGCGAATCCAATAGTAGGCATAACCCACATCCAAAAAGTCAGAAAAGTAGAAAAGCGGCAACCTGAAACGGCCAGCATTAAGCGCTAATTTTTCGGTAATATCATAGGATAGGTACGCCCAGTCGACGGTCATATCATAATCATTGGCGCCCTTTGCAACCATCTGCACCGTACCGCGCAAACGATCAGTAATAATCGCCTGAGCCTGAATACCAACCAAGGATTCCGGATCAAAGCGAAAATCCTTGTCATAGGTCCCCCCGGTTGTGGGTTCAACCTGGTACGTATCATCATCATCGAGCGTAATACCTGTGGCCACCGACATAAAACCGCTCCATTTGATCTCCGATGCCAATGCCATTGGCGCACACAAAACTGCGCCAGCTAGACAACCTGTTAATGTTTTTGCCATTTTCATATAAGCGACTCCCTCATGTATCTTGATGCGATACATTTCCCTAGATTATTGTGTGACCTGGAAATAAATTCCCCGCCTCTCGCTCAAAGTATAGACAAGATATTTTTTTACGAGAGCCGTATTCTGATTGCGGCCCCAACTAATAAAAAAAGGATAATAAATTTTTTACTCTCAAAAAAAACCACATTATTTTCCCTTCGAAATTTGTATTTATTGTTGATCGAGTCTGCATAGAAAACGGAACGGTCCAAAACAAAAAGGGACACCAATAAATATTTTGACGTCAAATTGGCGCCTCTTAAGTCAAGTTGAACGCACAACGATTAGGGTTATTCTCGAAGATTGTGCAGCCCGGTTAAACCGTGCAGACCCAAGCCAATCATTAGCGGCAGGGAAGCCCTGCCCAAAGAAGCGAACAACGCCGACGCAAAAGAACGCGTATCCAGCAAGCCCAACACCATCACCCACATCAATACGGCTGCGCTGGACCGTTCTGCTCGGGAGCCATCTACAAGCAAACGAACCGTTAAAGAACAAAAAAGCCCGCAGGCTTTCACCGGCGGGCTTTTGGGGAATCAATAGTCGTTCTACGCTGAAGCCTGCTAGTCGTCAGCCTCAATAGAATCTTTATATCCTTCAACGCTGAGCATACCCTCCAGCTCGGAAGGCTCGCTGAGTTTAACCTTAAAGAACCAGCCCTCATCGAAAGGTGATTCATTAACCGTTTCCGGTGCATCTTCCAATGCTTGGTTAACAGCAACGACCGTACCGCTCACAGGCGCATAAATATCGGAAGCCGCCTTAACCGACTCCACCACACCGGCCTCTTCTCCAGCATGCACCGCACTGCCGACTTCCGGTGTTTCTACATACACCACATCGCCCAGTTCCTCTTGCGCGTGGTCAGTAATACCGATGGTTACAGTGCCATCTTCCTCCACTCGCACCCACTCGTGGCTGGACATGTACTTCAGTTCGGATCGGATCTCACTCATGTTGGTTTCCTTAAAACGGTCAATCTTAAAAAGCGGGTATTTTAAACCAGTTTACTGCCATTACGCACGAAACAAGGCTTAACAATTGCCACCGGTAGCTCTCGCTTGCGCACCTGCACAACGGCCTGCCCACCGAAACCAACCGGTACACGGGCGAGCGCAATGGAACAGCCCAGGGTGGGCGAGAAAGTACCGCTGGTAATCACCCCGGCTCCCTCAACCCCGTCGCACACAACCGGTTGTCCCTCGCGCAACACGCCTTTATCTGACAGCACCAAACCCACCAGCTTGTGGCTTATACCAGCAACTTTTTCAGCTGCTATTCTGTCGCGACCGATAAAGTTACGCTCGCCGGGCTCCCAGGCTACGGTCCAAGCCATATTTGCTACCAGCGGCGAAGTATCGTCATCCATTTCATGACCATACAAGTTCATTCCCGCTTCCAGGCGCAGGGTATCGCGTGCACCCAAACCACAGGGCTGAACACCCTCCTCCGCCAGTGAGCGCCAGAAACCGGCTGCGGCTTCGTTGGGTAACATAATTTCGTAGCCGTCTTCACCCGTATAGCCCGTGCGGGCGGCAAACCAATCCTGCTTACCCGCATCCGCCAGAAAAGCTCCCTGAAACACCTTCAGGTTTTCAATCGGTGAAGCATCGACCAGACCCGCGACCTTATCCCGCGCCTGTGGGCCCTGCACCGCAATCATCGCCAACTCGTCGCGCTCGGTAATACGGATATTAAAGCTACCGGCCTGCTGGTTAATCCACGCCAGATCTTTTTCCCGGGTTCCGCAGTTCACCACCAACCGATAGCCAAATGCCATCAAGTACACAATCAAGTCGTCTATCACGCCGCCGTTTTCGTTCAGCATACCCGTGTATAACGCCTTACCCTGCAGCTCCAGCTTTGCCACATCGTTGGCCAGCAAATACTGTAGAAACGCCTTCGCCTGCTCGCCCTCCACATCCACAATGGTCATATGCGAAACATCGAACATGCCCGCACCTTCGCGCACAGCTTTGTGCTCTTCAATTTGCGAACCATAGTTCACCGGCATATTCCAGCCACCAAAGTCCACCAGCTTGCCGCCCATCTCGCGGTGCACTGCCACCAAGGGAGTTTCTTTTAACATAGCGTATTCACCTCAATAATAAGGCCGCATTTTACCCTGTAAAAGGCTAAACGTCCGAAGACTAATGTAGAAAAGTAGTATTAATCGCATTGAGCATGCGGAAGAGCCCCGCTACTGTCCCACAAGTTTACCCAAGAAGGGCCTGATATTTAAATGTGGCCGTAGGCAGTCTGACCACAGGAATTTAGGAAAGAATTCACTGCGTGTAGGAGGGAAAGAACGCCGAACTTATGTCAACACGCGACTCTCGTTCACAAAGAACCCCATTAGCGAGTTATGGGACAGCAACGCCCAATCTTTTTTCTCGGCAATCATTAGCCTGAAACCCCAGCGGGCTCAGTGTGACGCACTGAACAGCTAGGTGACCATGAAGTTATATTGATTACGCTACAAACGACAATCACAGGCCCACAAATTCCGCTGAGTCCTTGCGAACGTCCTATACCTATATATCGGCCGAGTGTGCCAGACGGAATTACGCATTTATCCGCAAACAAGCAATCCCTCGACAATGGGCTCTAATTGCCAATACCGTGTGGGCATACAAGAGTTAACAAATACGAATTCACTAAACTGAAAACCTGCATCGCCGTAGCATGGCATCGAAAACATTCAGCCCTTTAAAACCCTCTACTTTTTAAGAATTTTTTTCGACTAACCGACACTACCGTGTCACAAATAAAACCTAACGCAAAAAATTGCAAAACGATACGGATATCCTAGACTAGAATGTAAGTGATCTCGCCAGAGCTTATTATTTTGGCCTGTACGCACACATTAAGGTTTATGGATTGAACGTATTTTTCGAATTTTTTAACAAAAAAAACCTGTCACTACTATTAGAACAAAAGGATTTTTTATTGGCTTCCATTCATTTTATTAGACGTTCTATTAACCCATCGACTGGCGCATAAAACAAAATATATTTACCGCTATGCGTATCCAAAAACAACGGAGCGTTACCAATAAAATAATCGGGTCAATACTATACAACTGAATACGTGTCACGCATTTCATCGTCAATGCCGCATGGCAACGATATGAGTTCATCCTTAATATTTATTGCGGATAAGTTATAAAAAAAATCATTTAATGCGTTAGATATTCTAACCTGCACGCAATCATCAACTACCCCGGATTCGTCCGACCACAAAGAGGGTATTTAACAATGCTTAATAAACGACTATTAACCCTAGCGTTCTGTACACTCGGGTTGTCTTCTGGCGTTTCCGCCGAAATCGCTTTCAATGGATTCGCCACCTTCGCAGGAGGTTTAACATCGTCCGACGACGAAACGCTACAAGGCTATGACAACGATTTAAGTTTTGATCAAGATTCAAAACTCGCCATTCAGGCTCAGGGCAACCTGGGTGAGGGGCTGACCGCCGTTGCGCAAATTATGGCGAAAGGCAGTGAAGACTGGGACGCAAAACTCACATGGGCCTATATTGGCTGGGAGGCGACTGAAAACATTAAATTCCTGTTTGGTCGGCAGCGCGCACCTTTCTACGCCTACTCCGATTTTCTCGATGTTAGCTATGCCTACCATTGGATTACGCCACCGGCAGGTGTCTACAGCATACCCTTTGACAGCGTCAACGGCATCGGCATGGCCGTAAATAATCAGCTCGGACCCATGGATTCCACTGTCCAAGTCGTTATCGGCCGCAATAGAGAAAGCATACTCGTCAACGACACTTACCAAGAATCCGATTTGTCCAATATGGTAAACCTGAATTGGTCACTAACCTATGACTGGATCACCTTTCGAGTGGCCTATTCACAGGCGGATTTGGCAATTACCATCGATGAAATTGACCGGCTAACCGACGGCTGGAGCGCTCTGCACGACGCAAATGCAACCATTCCCAATTTTGCCACCGAGATCCGTACTGACGATGGCAATGACACCTCGAATTTTTTCGGCGCCGGATTTAACATTAGCTATGAGGATTTTATTGTTATCGCGGAATACACAGAATCCAGTACTGAAGGCAGCTTTTTGCAGGAGTCGCAAGAAGGCTATTACCTCAGTCTTGGAAAGCGTATGGGCGCCTTCACGCCGCATATTACCTACGGCGCGAATGAAGATACGCCAACCAGCACCGACTTTTTGGAGACTGGATTACCGCCCGCAGGTGCCTCCGTAGATATAGACAACCTCGTGGCCGCCACTCAGGGCCTTTTTCAATCAACGGCCCACGACTCAGACTACCTAACGCTAGGTTTACGCTGGGATTTTCACGACTCTGCGGCCTTTAAAGCCGAATATACAATGTATAACGACAATCTGTTAGACGAAGACCAAAATCTACTGCGTTTTGCACTTGTCACTGTATTTTAAGCTGGAGAGAAGCCGACATGAAAATCACTCATTTTGTACTACCGATATTTATTATTTTGTCACTATTATGCACAGCCACAGCGTGGGCAGAAACGGCCGTTATCGTACATCCGTCTAACAACGACACTCTGGATCAACAAACAGTGAACAAGCTCTTTTTGGGGAAAATAAAATCGTTTCCCAGCGGAGGTTCCGCTCTTCCCATTAATCAATCTGCAGGCTCGGAAATACGCACGGGGTTTGAAGATTCGGTACTGGGCAAAACCTCCAGCCAAGTTAAAGCCTATTGGTCTCAGCTGATATTTACGGGTAAGGCCAACCCGCCAAAAGAGGTGGCTAGCGATGCCGAAATGAAGCAATTGATTGCATCCAATCCCAGTACTATCGGCTACATCGACGCCGCTAACGTCGACTCAACGATAAAAGTGATATTGACCTTCTAGAGTCGTTATCTTCATCTGGCGATGAGCATTTTCCAGCTATTCCAAGCTAGTCGCCTTCATGAGACAAAACCAACCGTCAGCGTCGAGAGGGGCGCTGGCAGTTTCAGCCCATATTTCAGCGCCTCGCTGAGCCCCCATATACTGACGAACAAACATTGGAGGCCGATTTCACCGAGCCTACAACATCGATATATTCCCACCACCAAAGTACCACCCATATAACCGTACCCCGCCACCACCGGAGCTTATTTTAACCCGGCGTATTCGCATCAATAATAAAGCTAAACGACCAATAGCGAATGAATAAACTCGGCACGGGTACATCCTAGAAATTAATCTTAGCGATCTCAGCACTTGCGCAGTGTTCGCTTTAATAACGTTAGCTCTCGGCGTGTATACCTATAAAAATGAAAAAAATAGCCGCCGTTAATACCATCCCTCTATTATACATCCGCATTCATTGCCGCCTTACACATAATTTTTACTTGTTCTTACCCAAGCTAACCCTCTACTATTACCCTGCCCTAAAAGGAAAACAATAAAAGAGCGGCCTAAACAATGATTGTTGTCCCAACAGAAAAACAGTTCGACTGGCGGCATGCGCCGGTGGTTCTTTTTTTAATCGTATTGCTCAACGTCCTTATCTTCTTCATCTATCAGTCCGGCGACGCCGAAAAATACCTCGAAGCTGTGCACGCCTACGACCGCTCTGGCTTTATCGAACAGGAATGGCCGCTACTGAAAACCTACCTGAAAAGCAAAGGCGAAACCGACACCCTTATTGAGCTTACCAAAGATTACGAAAGCGGAAATAACCACGATCATCTTTCGAAAGTTCTCTTGCGGCAGGATTTTTACCAGCACCTCACACAGATCGCACGCGACTCTTTCGATCACGAGCTCTACACCCGCTGGCAGCACGAACGCAAAGCGATTCAGGAGAAATTTAACTCCCTCAGCCCTATCGCCCACGGACTTACCGCCAGCACATTCAAACTCAGCTCATTACTTAGCCACCAGTTTTTACACGGTGACGTTATGCACCTGCTGGGCAATATGTTCTTCCTTGTTATATGCGGTTTTGCCGTGGAAGCCGCTATTGGTCACTGGCGATTTTTAGTCTTCTATCTTGTTGGCGGCTTCGCAGCGGGAATGGCCCAGGTCGTATCTAACTGGGACAGCAGCGTTCCGCTTGTCGGTGCCTCGGGAGCCATTTCTGCGGTAATGGCCATGTACCTCGCCGTGTTCCGTTTTCGCAATATCGAGTTCTTTTACTGGATATTTTTCTTTGTCGGTTACTTCCGCGCACCGGCGCTGCTAATCTTACCGTTTTATATTGGCAAAGAACTGTATAGCTACTATACCGATCCCGAATCCAACGTTGCCTTCCTAGCTCACGCAGGCGGCTTTGTCGGCGGTTGTTTTCTTATCGCTGTGTCCCTATTAGTCGATCGAAAAACGATTAACAAAGAATATATTGAGAACGATCAAAGCCCGATAGACGAGCAGCAGCAGCGCATGGCCGAAATTTATCGCGCACTGGAAAAATACAGTTTCGCGCACGCGTACAAGCTGGCTAACGAAGCCATAAAAGAGTTTGGCGAAACCTTCGATCTGGCGGTGATCCGTTTTAATTTACTGAAGATATCCAAGGGTAAAAATTATCCACAAAGCGTACTTCGACTGTGGCAAATGAAGCGTTTACTACCCCATGAAATAGAGCGCCTGGAGAAAATATGGTTCGATCATCCCAAACTGCACGACCAGCTGGATGACGAAAGCGCTATCCGCCTGGGAATGCAGTTTTCCTCCCTTGAACACCCCATCGCCGCAGAACAGATTATTGATATGCTGGCAAAACGCGCCTGTAAAAACCCTTCGTTTATCATCTTCGCACAAAAACTGTCGGGAGCTTTTGCCAGCCTCGGGCAAAAACAAAAGCAAACCCAATACGAAGCGCTGGCAAACCAACTAGCGCAGGGAGGGCAACATGGCGCACTGTAAATACCACCCGCTAGTACCCGCCACCTATGCTTGCCCAGGTTGCGCCATCAACCACTGCGATCAATGCGCTGGTGAAACCAACCGGCACGGCAACACCCTCTGCCATTTTTGCGAAAAGCCGCTAGACAGCTTAGGTACTGGTAGCTCGGCAGAACCGTTTTGGCGACGCCTGCAGGAAGCCTTTCGCTACCCCCTTAACGGCCACGCGCTGCCACTTATTATCGGCATCTCTGTGGTCACCACACTGCTATCTGCCATACCTTTGCTTGGCTTTATTACCTTTATTATTTATCTGGCACTTACCGGCGCCATGCTCAAATATTCCTTCCGCTGCCTGGAGCGCACCGCCTCCGGTGAAATGAGCGCGCCGGATATAGGCGACGCCTACGAAGGCGGCTTAACACTGCTAGGTAAATTATTTTTAATGATCATTATTCCCAGCGGCGTTATCACGCTGGTGGCGGCCTATATCAGCGGAGCGCTGGCAGGTTTTCTGGGTACCGTCTTGCTTATTAGCTTTCCTGCCATTCTGATTCAGTTTGCGCAATCGGAAGAAGTGATTGATTCAATCAACCCGCTCAATGCCATTAAACTGATTTTAACAATCGGGCTACCCTACGGTGTGCTTATCGCTTTTATTATGATAATGATGGGCTCCGTAGGCATCATTAACGAACTCCTTGGCTCCTACTCTTCCATCATTACCCGCGCGCTGCAATCAACGGTTTCCAATTACTATATGGTCGTCGTCTTCCATATAATGGGGTATATGCTATTCCAGTATCAGGACAAACTCGGCTACTCCGCAAGAGCAGACAACCTCAATGCGCCGCGAGAAAAAGAAGACATTCTCAGCGCGAAAATAGATGTGAATTTGAAAGAGGGCAACTACAACGAGGTCGTAGCATTATTTACAGAAGCGCTAAAGGAATTCCCTAGCAGCAAACATTTCACACAGAACTTTTTCGATTTCTGCTGCAATACCAAAAACAAAACCTTAATTGGCGAAAGCGCCAACCACTACCTGCGGTGGCTGCAAAAAAACCGAGAATACGATGCCTTAAACATCGCCTTCTCCACCGCTACCCGCACCTGCCCCGACTTTATGCCCGACAATCCCGGCGTTCGCCTGCAACTGGCAAAAACCTGCAGAGCCAAAGGGATTCCCGCAACGGCCGTAAAACTGATTAACGGCATGCACAAAGCTTTTCCGAAATATTCCAATTTGGCCGAGGCTTATACCCTGCTGGCAAATGCGCTAGACGATCTAAACAAACAACCCCAGGCTGCCAAATGTCGCCTGATGGCCGAGCAGCTAAAAAAGCGAACCCCCAAAACCGCAGCACAAAAGCCAATGGCCAACCCCTTTGCAGTAAAGGACGTTTCCCCCCATGCGGCACGCACAGAAGAGAACCCCAACGAAACTCCAGCGGAAACCCACAACGAACCCAAGGAATTGCCGCCAATTGAATTTAAATAAGCCCGCAAACAATCGCTGACAACAATTCGGCTTCACCTCGACAAACCGGTGTGATACAAAGCACCGGCTAATCCCGCATTCACGCCCAGCCCAGCTAATTAATCCATGCCGACATTTGCCCAAAAACTCCTCAAGTGGTTCGACCAGTACGGCCGCAAGAACCTGCCCTGGCAGCAGCCCATCCATCCCTATCGCGTATGGGTGTCTGAAATTATGCTGCAGCAGACGCAGGTGGAAACCGTTATCCCCTACTTCAACCGCTTTCTGGAACGCTTCCCCACACTCGAAAGCCTGGCCAATGCCCCCCTGGACGACGTTCTCCACCTGTGGACCGGTCTCGGCTACTACGCCCGCGCTCGCAACCTACACAAGTGCGCGCAAACCGTACAAGCCGAACACCAGGGGCAGATGCCCAGCGACGTCGAATCGCTGGAGGCGCTACCCGGAATCGGTCGCTCCACCGCCGCCGCCATTGCCAGCATCGCCTACGAACAATCCACGGCCATCCTGGACGGTAATGTTAAACGCGTGCTCGCCCGCCACCATGCCGTCGATGGCTGGCCGGGTAAACCCGCCGTGCTCAACCAACTGTGGCAGCACGCCGAGCAGCATATGCCGAAGAAACGCTGCCGCGACTACACCCAGGCGATTATGGATTTGGGCGCCACCGTCTGTACGCGCTCCAAGCCCCAGTGCAACCAGTGCCCCGTCGTGTCCACTTGCCAGGCCCACGCCCAGAGCAACCCGCAGGACTACCCCGGCAAAAAGCCCAAAAAGACCCTGCCCATCAAACAAATACAAATGCTGCTAATCCACAACAAATCCGGTGAGGTTTTACTGGAGCAACGGCCGCCAACCGGCATTTGGGGCGGCCTCTGGAGCCTGCCGGAGCTACAACAGACCGAGGATTCGAAAGCCCATATCTCGGAGCATATAGGCAAAGTGAGCACTCACATAGAATGGCCGCAACTGCGCCATACCTTTAGCCATTACCACCTGGACATAAGCCCTATAGCGGTGAAACTCGCCAAGGTTTACCCACAAATAATGGAGAACAACCGCCAGCTCTGGTATAACCTCCAACAACCTCAGAACCTCGGCCTTGCCGCCCCAGTCAAAAAATTACTGGAGCAGCTGGGCACCCGGCTGTAACCAAGGAAACCCTATGTCACGCACTGTATTCTGTCGCAAATATCAACAGGAACTGGAAGGCCTGGCCGTGCCACCACTACCCGGCCCCAAAGGCATAGACCTGTTCGAACACGTATCGCAAAAAGCCTGGAAGGAATGGTTAAGCCACCAAACCATGCTCATTAACGAAAAACAGCTCAACCTTATGGACATGACCGCCCGCACCTACCTCGGCGAACAAATGAACAAATTTTTCAGCGGTGAAAACTACGACCAGGCCGATGGCTACGTGACGCCAGAAAACACAAAACCCACAAGCGAAGGCTGATCAAGAAATTGCTTCCAACCCCTTGACTAAAGCCACACTAGAAGGTTTAATACGCGGCCTTCGCAGCTTAGCTTTAACGCCTCGCTGATGAAGATTTGCCCAGATAGCTCAGTCGGTAGAGCAGGGGATTGAAAATCCCCGTGTCCCTGGTTCGATTCCGGGTCTGGGCACCACTCCATAAAAAAACCTCGTCCACTTGGTCGGGGTTTTTTTATGCCTGGAATCCAAGGGCCGATGAAAACCAGCCGGAACCACTGAAAGCGTGATACTTGTTACATTGAACTCAAACATTACTAAAACTGGGGGGCAACTAAAAATGGAGACACACCCCACAATCACTTCGTATTGCGCGCCCTCCAAACACGAAGACAACCAAAACGGAGGATTTATTTCAAGCTCGACCTATGTGTTCGGCGCTTCAAAAGATAACTCTAAATTTATTCACGGTACGTTGCGATACCGCTAATACGTCGGCTCCATGCGTTATGCAACGTAGAGAGATAGTGTAAATTTTAAAAACACCATTAGACCTTTCGCTAATTTTCGGGAATTTCTACCCTTACTTTTGTTTTAACAGAATTAGCTATAAAACAATGTTCGTGAGACTGGTGATGAATCTTTTCAACACCCTCTCTTGATGGAATACGCTCTCCCGTAAACACGACTTTGGGCCGGAGAACAACATTAGTCATAGATATTTTCCCCGACGTATCTTCCTCCATTACCCCTATTGCATCGTCCGTATAGCTCTCCACGACATACCTTCTCTTTGCCGCGAAAGATAGAAAGAAAAGCATGTGGCAGCTCGATAGAGACGCTACAAAAGCCTCTTCCGGATCAACATTAGCCTCAACTGAATATGGAAGAGGTACCACATGCGGGGATGACGATGCGGGCACACTGACCCCACCATCAAACTCCCAAACATGGCCGCGACTATACTTATTATCGATATAGGCCTCACCCTCTCCTCGTTTCCATTTTATCAATGCATAATACTCTGCCATATTCGCTCCTTTTTAGATAAGTTACGCTAAACACTTGTAAGCCTAAGTGACCACCCCGCAGAAATTCTGAAGAGAGCTATTCATCTTCTATCAATACCGTAATCATTCGCAACCGCTCTGAAAAATCTAACGGCACATTTTGCATCGGCTATCATCCCATCATAACCTATACCGTTTTCTATATCGGCAAGTCTGTAGTTGATGGACAAGGCCACGTAGCCATTTTCCGCTAGAGCTATTGCTTGGTTTTGTAGATTTTTCTTGCCTCATGAATCCCAACCTCCACCATGAATCATTACAACTGCTATGTCTCTTACTGTGGAGTGAACATACGCTCTTACAGCAAAGCGAGCGAACCATATCACTCAAAGTTTTCGCCTTGAGCGGGCAATTTTACCCCACCTTTAAGGTAACCATTTGAAGTGGAACCGTAGCACTCGCTTTCTACCTCGAAGGTGTTAACACTAAGCAATAACAGACCTGTAATTAAGTGCTTCATAGCTTTCCTGAGCACTAACAATATTATTAGCTGTTTTACCAACACAACCGATTTCCCACCATTATCAAAATAATGAATTGGGGGCTTGCATCGCAACATCTCGCCAGCAGGGAAGGGTTTACAGCGTGTTTGCGAGGTAAACGCGTAATTCATAACGGCCACAGCGTCTGACTCTAAGCACGCAATAAAATCGACAGAGCCTCGGAATTCAAAACCATTAAATACGAACCTGCAGTAACTCAGTTCCATCGATCAATCGTGGGCTTTTTTACGAACGCGCCAAACCAAAAGCCCCAAGGCGCTCGGCAAACTTCAGCACCGTAAGACGTGTGATCGAAAAATATCCCCAAGCCAATAAATGCCCCGCCGCCTTTTTACCGTTCCCCCAATGCTCCCTGTAGCGATTTGGTTGCTACATTCTTATAAGAAACTTACCTTCACACAACATTGGCACTCCATCACCCTCTCTAAGGTAATCGCTTCAATTTGTTTTCACGCAGTGCATATGTAGATGTGGCTCAGTTGTATTACCCGAATTCCCAACCCTGCCGATCATTTGGCCCTGGCTCACTTTTTCGCCTTCGTTCACCAAAATACTGCATTTCAGTAAATGGGCAAGTAGAATATAAATATTACTTTCTACGCTCATTACAATATGATTTCCGGCAAGATTTACTTCATCTCTTTTGGGCGGAATCGAATCGCCTAAACCATCAATTACTTTCACGATTATACCGTCCTTGGGCGCATATACGGGTTCGCCAAAAATGAATTATCTGTCCGATTTACTGGGATATACGCCCTTACATCGAAATCCAAACTTATTTAATTTCATAATATCTAAAGCATATCTCTGCGCACCAACCAAATAATAATGATGATGATGATGATGATGATGATTAATAATTTTTGATGCACCTCCATGTGCGATATAGTAGTTTCCGTTTTTCAGGGGGAAGTTACAAACAAGAGGAGTTTCTTTTGTTTTTCGTCCAGCAATTACCTTAAATAGAAAAACAAAAAACAGTAGACTAACAAAAACCCCAATTACGTATTCTGACAGCCCACTCCGAACGCTGAACAATCCTTTATCGATACGAAACCTATAAGCAAAAAAAATGGCCGAAAGCAATAGTAATACATACTAGCGGGTCACTAATAATCAATACGGTTCATTTGAAACCTGTATAATAAAAGTCATGAAAAATGACGCAAGAAAACTTAGTACAGAAGAGCAGCATTTAATTCGTAAGATAGCAGTGCAGCGAGTGCATGATGGTGAAAGTGCGGCCGAAGTGACACGCAGCTTCGGTCTTGGAAGCCGAACAATTTTCACCTGGTTGCGTTTAGCGAGTGAAAAAGGAATTGATGCTCTGGCACCCAAAGCACGAACTGGACGCAATCGAACACTATCCGATCTTGAAGAGCAAGAAATAAAAAGGAGCTAATTGGCGGAGACCCTCGACAGCATGGCTTTGATTTTGGTTTGCGGACACGCCAAATTGTTGCTGATTTAATTCTTGAAAGATTTGGTGTTGCCTTGAGCCCTTCAGGTGTTGGTAAAATTCTGCATCGGTTAGTTTGACGCCACAAAAACCGTTACGTAGAGCGGATGAGCGAGACGAGAAAGCGGTGCAAGAATGGGTTGATGATGGTTACCCTAAAGTTAAGAAATACGCTAAAAAGAAAGGGGCTGAGATATTTTGGTTGGATGAGACCACTATTCGTTCAGATGATCCTTTACAGCGTACCTGGGGTGAAAAAGGGAAGACACCTGTCGTCACAACAAGCGGTCAAAGACAGGCAATTAATGCGATCTCAGCGTTATCGAATAAAAGTGGCTTTTGGTATCACGTTTTTGACGGAAAATTTAATGCGGATAAATGTATTGAATGCTTAAAAAGTTTCCAAAAAGGCCGTAACTCTCCCGTCATACTCATCGTTGATGGGCATCCTGTACATAAATCAAAGAAGGTCACGGACTATATTGAGTCACTTGAAGGAAAAGTTGAAATGGTATTTCTACCACCGTATGCACCTGACTTAAATCCAGATGAGCTTGTGTGGAATCAGATGAGAAATATCGGCACATCAAAAAATCCACTCAAGACAGGAGAATCACTAAAGAATCGTGCCATTTTAGACCTGGAAAGTATCAAACGGGATAAGGCTCTGATTAAATCATTTTTCCAAGAGGCAACTGACATATTGTGAGCTCGTACCGCGAAGCGGTGAAGGAATGCCGTTATGTGTTTAATCCATGCTATACCGGGCCTGAGTTACCTGACTTCGCATTCGAAATAATCGTAAGCGTCAGCCCCACTTCTTCTGCGATTAATATTATTCTCATGCTCTAACTTATCATATAGATCTAGTAGACAAAGGACCCCAGTAACAAAGGCGGAAAATATGTAGCGTGGCCCGTGCAAAACGAGCTAGATCCGTACACAACACGTGCATAGTATTCTTCGTCGTTTGGCTTCCTTTGTCAGGCATTTACTATTCTCGCTCTATGATCCGTTTAACAACATCCGACTTTGAAAATAGCTTATTTTTTTCCGAAAACAACTCTATATCTCGTTCGTAACGATCTCTAATTTCAAACTGATTATCACTTCCGCATGATTTAGTAAGGTAATACTCGCCGAGATACGATATTTCTCCCTCAACAACTTCTAGCCTAGCTTGTATAAATTTGTTTTGATTGACATAGGGGTTGGCGACCCATGGCGAGAAATAATATCTCCCCGCGGGAAGCTCAAGCGCATGCAAGAAGCCAAAATGGTTTACAAAATCGGGCTTCATAGCGTACACATCGACAGCAGCCAACACAGAATTTACATCATTGGCATTGCCCTCGCCCGGATTTATCTGAAGAAATGTAGCCAGAGACATACATTTTTTATCGGCGCCCGCCGACAACAGTATAACGCCTTTACCTCCCGCTAAATTCGCACTTGTTATTAGCGCAGGATCATGGGGATTATTGAGTGATGCACACCCGATTAAATTTAGGATAGACACAATTATAAATAACTTTTTCATTTTAATTATTACCTCAGTTTTAATGTATAACGCTCCAGCCAACCCTGCAGCGAGTGACACTCTATACGTATAGCCTTTATTTTTTACTGAATCACCTTATCAACTTAGTACCTTGCGCCGTTTAGATTGCGGTGCTTCTCAACCTTATTGCATCTTCTTCATCCAACGCTTTTGCTTTTATGGCCGCTTCAACAGCCGCTCGAATATACAAATTATTTCTATCTGGTGGGGAGACTTTTGATTTTGCATCCATATACGGCTGCAGCTGTTCAATCACGCTTTCGGCGTCGAGTAAGATATCGACATTAACACCCTCCTCGATTGGTATGTTATACATATTCACAATCGCTTTAGACGAATATGTGGACACTGAATACGAATAATACTGAACAGGGATTACCCCATTCTCCGAGCCATCACTATTGCTGTTGAGCATTTTGAATTCGACCAGCTCGTCGTAACCTGGGTGCAGATAATATGCGTGCTTATCTGATGAATCTAAACTAAATACTTCAAACCCCTTCTCAATAGTTAGTTCTGCACACCTGTATATCCAATAATTCCAAACCTGCTGCTCAGATGTATATCCATTGCCAAAAAATGAAACAATATAGCTGTTTTCATCCAACTTCTTTTCTTTATAGCCGCCCGTTAGATTGTTTGGACCGTAAGCTGTTGTACATCCAAGTAAAGTGAAGCACATTATTAATACTAAATATTTCATACATAGCCTCTGTGGAACAAAAGTTCCTCTATTATTATATTTACAATCAACATCGTTATTAAGCGCCGGCAGGGCCGATATCGCCAATGACCGCGAGTCCACTTTATTCACCCTATTTTGGCAGCAGACCAATTGTGCTATAAGCATATGTAGAGGGCCCCAATTTATTTACATAGCCTTCAACCAATTTGAACTTCATTAGAGCGGGATCGTTGTATGGTTTATATACCACTACGTACCATTCACCCTCCTCTAAAGCCTCGGGATCTCCGCAGCTAGAGGCATATCGAATAACTTTAACGAGCTCCCCATGAGGTTTTCTCCAACCCTTTAATACACTTAGCTCAGTTTGGGCGTGTTTGGTATTTGGATCGTGGTAATCTACGTACAACAATGCAATAGCTATGTCTTTTGACTCATTTAAGCTTTCTACGAACGATTCAAACATTGTAGGAGGATAGACAACCGTAAACTCTCCATCCATTTCAATTGGTGGAATTAGCCAAGGCAGTACCGCATCGCACGTGAGCGCCAATCTCGAATATAGAAAGACAATGCAGAATGTTAAGAGCAGCTTATTCACAGCTCAAGAGCATAGCGACAAGGTAATGAGCGTATTTATTTTTGTGGATTATCGAAGCCAGTGAAAAAATCGCAATAAAAAATGTCGTATTTCCCACTCAGTTACCCTTTTTTAAAACTGCCTAAAAGAGTATCCCCACCTCGATAAAACTAAACACCCTTATCACAAACTATTTCCTTATGTTTGTAGTAGGGTAAGTAAACTCAAACAAAACCCTGTATGGGTAAACGTTTAACCCACTATATATACGCAATTAGAGATATACAATAAGTTACACTGAAGAGTATTTGATCTATTTCAACATATTTGGACGATAGGCAGTACGCCCACAAAATTAACGAAGCCAATGGTATTCAGCTATACGCAATCTTGCCGGAAAACGCATCCATCAAATCTGATTTACCCTCAGCCATTAAGATTTTGCGGGAATTTGCATTCAGAATTGGACTGGCTATTACGGCGACTACGAAAATCAGATTTCGATTTTTCTAGCACTTTATTCCAAGGTAAGGATAACGCATGTGTAGCCTGTGAAGTGAAGTGTTGCGGTAAACTGGTGCAGCCCGGCTGCGAAGCAATTCAGTCCAATTTAATAGCATTCTTGTGTATCTTTATCTCTTAGCGGTGAGTAAAAATACCGGAAACTTTCCATATGGCTTATGCACCGCACTTGCGTCGACGACTTCTACATCTCGAAAACACGCATGCTTTGCAGCCGCAATTATTACATCTCGGTCAAAACCATAATGGTAGACACCTGTATCTTCGGCGTGAAAGCTTCCATCTTCACTATCAAGGTCAGCTATAGCGATTATTCCGTCATCATTGAGTAGATTGTAGAACTTAACGAACATTGCCCCAATATCTTTCACGTGATGCATTGTCATTGAAGATATAATGCCGTCGTATTTTTCGGAAAAATCTGTAGACACTAGATCAATTTCAACAATATCAAGTTCACAACCAAGGCCCTGTCTTTTTTGAGCAAGCTGATGATTCATAGATTTTGAAATATCAATAGCCGTAATTTTTCGAACAAATGGAGAAATACGTTCAAGCAGCAACCCCGTACCTGAACCGAAATCCATTAGGTGCATACTTCGATCGAGACTTACCCTTTCAATTATGGAATTGGCAATGTTTTCGACATTTAGAACTCTATTATCATCTTGTTCATACATATCCGCTTTGTGTTCGAAAAAATCTCTAGCCATTTAGCCTCCCCATTTTGTATAACGCCGAAACCAGCCTACCCATTACCGGTCATCTGGTTCTATTTATTAACGCTTACTTCCGTATTTTTCTACAGTGTTTAGACTATCACCACTTTGACGGACACTAAGCATTTAATTTTTGATATTCATTTGGTGATAGATAGTTCAAGCTCGAGTGTAATCTATCTTCATTATAAAACTCAACATAATCGACAATTCTAGCAACACATTCAACGATTGAATTGAACTTCCAATGATGAACCAGCTCATTCTTTAGTGTCTTAAAAAATGATTCCACAAAAGCGTTGTCGGTAGGTGTGCCGGCTCAACTCATACTACCTTGCAAGCCCGCGCCCGCTATAGCCTTTTGATATATCTCGGAACAGTATTCCGACCCTTGGTCGCCATGAAAAATACATCCCGCCTTTACATCTTCTAATGTAATTGACATTTTTAATGCACCCTTCACTAAATCTGTTTCGTGGTTTTTCGAACCCCCCCCGCCAATGACCTTTCGTGTAAATGGACCAAAAATAGCGGCCACGTATACCTGCCCCTCCTTCGTTTTGAAATATGTCATTTCTCCTGCCCATTGCTCACCGGTTGATGCTGCACTCGATAGCGTGGACAGTATGTCATTTGTGACTAACGAATTCTTACCCAAAGCGCGTCGATCTCTATATGCGTAATAGATAGATTTAATTCCATACTGCGTCATTGACCGATTGATTCGCCTACGACTACAGCTATAGCCTTTTCTTTTAGGGTAAGGACGAATTCGTATCGTGCCATAATTACGCTTATGCCCCACATGCATCTCTTTTATTTGAGACACTAACGCTCTTTGGCTTTCCCCTCTATCTCTTTAGTCAGAATAGCCGCTGGTAGAAGCTTCGAGATAATCACATAACTTTACAATCTTATATTGAGATCGGCTCCTCTCTATGAACGCGTATTTTTCTTGCTCTGAGGCAAGAACAACCGCTTTGCCTTTTTTAGGATAACAACCTCTTCATCCTTAACGGCCAATTGTTGTTCGAGTTCTTTAATTCGAGACTCTGCAGCCTTCAAAGCGAGCTTGTCTCCACGGGATGATTGCGGAGGTGGAGATTTAATTATCAAATGCTTATTTTCAGAAAGACGACCTACGTTGAACTATTGTCTCCAACGATACAACATAACAGGAGGTATCCCCAGCGCCGCTGAAACATCGATTGTTTTAACGCCCTTCTTCTTGCTTAACTTGACTGCTTTTATCTTGTAAGCCAAAGTATAGCTATCGTAGTGTCTTTTCTTGGTTAGTCCCATTGGACACCCCATTAGCGGATTAGTAATTTACCGCCCGTTCAAGCGCTGCAGATCCACACAGAGTTTGTGGAATAACGGACGTATCCCATGCGCAAAACTGGAAGCAGGTTGGCTCCAGCGAGCATGTTTTTGCGAACGATAATGAACGCTTTGTTGGATATTTTTAGCTATAGATTAGAGTAATAGACCAGGATCTAAAAACAACATCAATGATATAATATCGTTGCGTACCTCATACTAATTAGCTAACCATGAAAAACTGTAATCAATGTGGTAAATGTTGCATCAAATACGGAGATGGTGATCTTTCGGCAACAAAATATGAAATTGACCTATGGGAGATATTTAACCCAGAAATATTTAAATTCGTTAACGATAACGAGATATGGTTCGACCCCGAATCCAACTCAAGGCTACGAAGATGCCCCTTTCTCGAAGCTGAACCCAAAAAAGACTCCCTCGCACCAAATATATACACATGTAGTATTTACTTGGATAGACCCGAAGACTGCCGTCATTACCCTAGCCTAATTCATGAGATGATTAGAGATGAATGTGAAATGATCGAATTGGTAGATTTAGAAAATATAGAAAAATCCCAAATAAAATTGGATTTATTGATGAGAGATAGTCGCCCTCCAAACTTATCATAGGGAAAATTTACGATGGTATATTACAGCTTATTCAATTGCCTAAGATAAACTCCAAATAAAATAGGGTTAATCTCTAACCCTAAAGCCCAACGGCTTGGGCTTGGGCTTGGGCTTGGGCTTGGGCTTGGGCTTGGGCTTGGGCTTGGGCTTGGGAAACAGCGTAACTTGCTGCGCCCGGTGCAGGCCATTTTCTTGGCAAGAATGACGTTTAAGTAATTTATTCTAAGAGAGTACTTGCTCACAATTCTAAATCTACAATGAGCGGTAAGTGATCAGACCCAATATTTTTACCCGATTTAAGATTAAGGACATTAAAATGTTCTGAAACTAAACAGTGATCAATTGATATCATCATTGGTGCTAATTTTGTGGGCCAAGTAGGTATATAACCAAATCCTTTGTTAGCATTAGCTAGGCCAGTTCCCAACTCTAACGCACGATAATGCGCAGACCAAATAGAGGTATTTAGATCTCCTATCACTACTTTGGCATTACTTATGGCTCTGACCCTGTTAGCAACACTAAGAATCTGTGAATTTCGCGCCTCATGATATTGTGCGCTTACCGGAGGAGGTGGGTGAGTCGCAACAATACTAAATGAAACATCACCGAGCATAAACTCAGCCTCAATACTAGGTAGATTAAACCCACCCCAATAATGTATGCGCTGGCTAGATATAGGTATTCTGCTAAATAAAGCTATTCCAAAATTATCTTGTCTTGGAAATTCCACAAAATACTTATACTGTTCCTTTATGCGAGATAAATATTTAATCCAAGACTTATCCACTTCTTGCAAAACAATAATGTCGGGATTTTCTAAGAGTAATTGATTGACCAATCTGGAATAATCCGAATTAGACGTAAGTACGTTACTATGAAATAGTCTTATTTTTTGACCATTAGTTTCGGGTTTCTGGACTCTATCTGACACGAAACCTGGGGTCACGAAAATTGCGTTAACGAGGAATATTGATAGCGATAAAGCTACAAACATTTTCTTTCTAAAATGAATAAATGTAATTAGAAAAATGACCGAAAGAACTAAATACTGAAATCTAAAGTGCGCTAAAAGGTCCAGATACCACGGCACCCCTTCCAAAAGCGGAAAAAACGAAAATGCAAACAGAAAAATGCATCCTATTTTTAATAATCCCAAAAATGTAAATCCTATTACTCGATTAAATTTCAAAAATACGCCTTGTTCAAAGTCTCTAGTATTACAACGCCCAAAGACGCCACGAATTTCCGCGTTGGTTGTTAAGTCAGGGGTTTAGTTTTACATTTCAATTTAAAAATATTGTCTTGAATAGTTTTTAATTAACCCCTCAAGCTCCAAGCATAGCTCAGAAAGCGCGTCAACTTGCTTTTCATCGAATTCTTCATCCCTATCTTACTCACGAGTGCATTAATTCAACAGATTTTATGTAACTTGGTTCTTTTCTCTAACATCTTTTACTTTCATCAAGCATTGACGATGCTCGGAAAAAGTAGTGGCTCCAGGCTTTTCTCTATTTCAGCTACATATTGAATCAATCCATCAAGTAGGCTGTATAGGTCTAGCGCTGTAGATGTTGCTATAAGTTTTAGAGTCAAGGCGGGATCAAGTCCGCATCTTAAATTCTATGGTTGATATGGCCAAAGCTTAAACTTCGTCTTCCGATCTGGCTGATGCTACTTTTGAAACACAACGTCAAGCTCACCAGCGAATATTTCGGAGAGTGTTTTTACGTAAAGTGGAGCAGCACGAAATGCATAAAAACGAGAGTGGTAATATGTATACGAGTGCAGATTTTGTTATGTTGCTAGTCCCTCGATTTCTTTGCGAGAACCCAGTGAATAGCTAGCGCAACACCACCTACAATAGCAAATATTAAGCTCTTGAGTAACGTCTGGAGACCTTCACGTTTTTCGTTTTCTAGCGCCACTTTATAACCTTCTGCTCTGAGGTTCGTAATCTCTTCTTCACTAGGTTTAGTCACCTCTTTTTCACCGGTTGTATAAGAAAGATAGTTTCTTTTCCAATACGCATTGTTAGATTGATACTGCCCATAATTGTAGGGATTCATTGTTAGGTCAGGCACAAAAATCCCCAGTAGAGCGTACCCTCCAAACCCTGAAGCAATAACCAAACATAAAACCGTTGCGAAGCATACCGACAGAGAATAAATTTCCAGTTTTGACTTCATCTAATTCCCTTCGTATTGAACTGCGTAACGCACGTAACATGGGCCGGAACAAGCGAAGCTTGTGGAGATCCAGCGCCACGAAGTAGTCCGTGCATGGTTAAGCGTGGAAACGCATAAACACCTAGCGAAAAATATATTATGCACTGCCCTGAAAAAAATATTACGTGGCCAAATATGGTAGGGCCGCTATGGCGTAATATGCTGATACACCGGTAAATATGATGCAATAACTTTGTAGGAACCCCTAGCGTCAATATCATAATAAATGCAAAAATTGGGCTGGATAGCTTCATCATTATTGCAAACCACAAGAGTACTGACGGTAGATTTGATAAATAGACCATCCATTTCGGAAGCTTGGACCAAACGCCCCCTAAATTTTCTTGTCTCATATGTATAGATTCTGTCATGGCAACCTAAAAAAATTATTAGGGCGTAAAACGCCTCCTTTAAATGTGTACATTATAGTGCTACGCCCAAGCCACCACAAAACTTGTCACAGAAGCCTATAATGCATAGCTATACGTATTTTTCGCGCTTTTACACTCCAGTTGCCGTTAGAAGGTACCCGTTTCACCTGTACATATGCACCCGTCAATATTAGGCGCCCAGAGGAAGAACCAGGAACAATTTGCAGACGACGGTGTAGCAAGCCTGAGTGTATTTGGCCTGCTACTTCAATGCCCTTATATGCGCCTCTAACCCACCTTGCGGGAACCCTGCGTGATTCTCTGCATTTGGATTTGGTTTATCCCACGATGCTTTAGAATCGGTGTAGATGTGCGACACCACCACCAAACGTTCTTCGTTTTCCAGTAGCCCCGCTGGAATCCAGTGGTATTCAGTTTCGCGCAGGGGATTCGGCACTGGTGAGCCGCAGTTCATACAAAAGTCCGAACGAAATCCACTATTCTTTTCCCAGCTAGAGATAAATGATGTTCCTTTTAAAAACTGAAAATATTTATTCGGAACAATTGTGGCCGCATTAGAGTATGTCCCACTTTGCTTTCTGCATAATGAACAGTGGCATTGATAAAGTTTTATATCGTCTTTTTTGATAATAAACTCTATGCTTCCACATAGACACTTTCCATTCATTTATCAAACCTCCTTTATAATAAAATATTTTTATCAGTTGCTTATAATTGTAGGTATGGAGTTATGCAGTAAAGTAATGACTGCCCAATACGAGTAGAAGTGTAGGCCAAGCCCGATTATCGCTGCCTTAATGCTGCAACAGGAAAACCCGACGCAATAGATGTTAACCCTGCACCGATATTTAGCCCACTTATAACTTTAGGTCTATTTTTTTGACTGGTAGCCAATATTGACAAAAGCATTTCCATTAGAGAGAACCCAGCAGTACTTAATATGGCGAACCAAATGCCATAAGCTATCATTTTAGTTGTAACTGAACCGGGCTCCGGATTAACAAATTTCGGAACAAAGGCTAGTACTAACATTCCCGGCTTTGGGTTTAAAGCCGCGTACAAGAGGCCTGTTGTAAAAACAGTTTTAAGCGGCTGCTTGGCGGTTGGCTTAAGATTAATGAAGCTACGGGGCCTTAAAACCTTCACGCCCAGAAAAATTAGATAAGCGACGCCGATTAGCTTTACAGCGATGCTTGTATTAGCAAGGTTAGCCAGAAAGTTGTGGTCAGTACATGAAATAGTATTCCCGAGCCTGAAGAAACGCCGGATATACACGCCGCCACTTTTCCTTGGCCGAGGCCTCTTCCGATTGCCAATATATTGTCCGGCCCAGGTGATATAACTAAGAGCAAACAGGCCAGTGTGTATGTAATCCAAATATCAATAGAGAATATTTATACTCCATCATTGCGACCGACCATGGCCCATATTGTTAAACGTCCGCGATATACGTTTTTACTGCCTACTTTCCCACCGAATACGATGCGAAGACAGAAGATACTAACACTCGAAACGTTTGCTAACATCTTTCAAACCACGCGCCTAAGGAATAGCAGATGCCCGGGCCATAGATTATGTGAATCGTCACTGGAGTTTTTAAGGTTGGCTAAGGTTTTAATACACTAGGTGGTATGTCCGGCCCGCCGAATCGCAGTCGCTTTTAAGCCTCGGAGCTCAACGACTTCAGACGGATATCCACATTGTTCAAATGGGGATTATTTACGAAACCCACTCCCAAAGACCCGTATCGGCCACACAGGAATAGTTCAGCTCAGGGTTGGGCGAAAGGTTAACTCGATCTATATTTTCTCTATGATTCTTCAAGCTTTTCAGTAACTGCAGATTGTCGATGGGTAGTCGAGGAAGAACTGGCCCATTCATAAACAAGTGCTTCATACGAAATGTTCCGACAGGTTCATCGCCGAAATTCCTGCACCCTCTGCACCTAGCTTTAGTAACTCCAGTTGTCAGCCAGCATCTACAGACTACTCAGGCAGTCCGCAAATACTATTGGAGGCTAAAGAGAAGAATTGAGTTTATTTCGAAATGGCAACAAACGTCATTACACGTGACTCTATCACTTTAAAGTATCCTCTCATTACCTCACCTATCTTGAACTGCGGGTGTAGATCGGCACAAATTCGAAAGTCGATAGACGGTTTCTCTCCAAGATTTAGATCGACTATTGAAATAGCGTCAAAATCAAAATAGCGTTTAACTAATGGAAAGCTAGCTTTAAAAAACGACTCCTTTAATGAAAATACAAGGGTGAAAGCAAGACAAGCATCAAGGGGCCAAGCTTCCACTATATTCCTTTCTGTTGCGCTGAGGACCTGCGACGCGATTGTACTCTGTGTTTTTTGCGTTACGATGTCCTCAACATCTATACCTAAACCCACATAGGCATTCTCAAGCGCAACGGCACTTACAGCTAGATCTCTACTGTGGCTGATAGTACCCACGATACCCTTTGGCCAAATTGGCTCGCGTGATGCTCCGGTCGTAACCTGAGCAGAGCCAACGCATTTCGGTTTAAGCGCTAGTTGGGCGGCGTAACGGCCAGCCAGATATTCAGCCTTTCTTTTGCTTACGGCTCGCTCTAGCTTTGGGATGAAATCTACCCCAAATCGATCAAACAACTCATCCTCATACTCCTCTACTGAAAAGTAACACCCGTAGATGACAATGTCGGATGAGAGCCACTCCATATCGAAAACTGAAGATACAAAACTCATCACAAGCTTCCAAATTTGTAGTTACTAATTATTTTCATAGTATATTTTTTTGAGGAAATAACACAAAATGTGTGGTCAATAATCAACGATAGCCGTGGACAATACAACATTACATTTGTTAAGTTTGTATGTTCACTCCCCGCACTTATCACTTCACGCATGAGAATATTTGCAATATCTGACATTCATATTGACTATCCAGAGAACATGCGTTGGGTAGAGAATATTTCGCATGTCGATCATCAATCCGACATTCTGATCGTTGCTGGTGATATTAGCGATAACTTACATTCACTTTCCCGCTGCTTTACTGAACTGACAAATAAATTTAAGCACGTTTGTTACACCCCAGGCAATCATGAACTTTGGGTGATTCGAGACAGCAATGACAAGCTAGACTCGCTCGCAAAGCTTGACTTAGTATTACAGCGAGCCGGAGACTGTGGCGTACACACGAGCCCACTCGAAACGAGTAATGCAACCATTATACCTCTCTTTAGCTGGTACGATTTTTCCTTTGGTGAGCCGCAAGAAAAGCTGCTTCGCGTATGGAATGACTTCCGCGCATGTCGGTGGCCGGATGACTTAACAATACCTAACGTTGCTGAATATTTTTTCTCGCTCAATAGAGACACCATTGCTTACTTTTCTAGTTTAGACTCAACAAAGGATATTATTACTTTTTCTCATTTTTTGCCGCGTATCGATTTAATCCCTCACTTCGCGTGGCCATCCCAAGGCTACTTGTTCCCCGTGTTTGGAAGTACCCACTTAATTAAGCAGGTGCAATCCATACGCCCAAAAGTACATATCTACGGGCACAGCCATCTTAATGTTGACAAAACTCTGGACGGAATTCGATACATCAACAATGCTTTTGCCTACCCATCGGAATCTCATATCGCACGGAAGAAATTGTTTGAAATACGCCTCGATCAGAATAATTAGATTTCGCTAAACCACCAAATAAATTGCGGAATATTACAGACTAATTATCTTCAGTTCTCTACTCTTCTTTTTCGGCTGTTCCTTATCACAAAATATGGAGGAACAAACTTTCAACGCTGCCAATGCGGCGGACAGGTTCAGAGCGTTCCTTCAGAAAGCAACTAACATTAAAAACGTAGCGGCAATAGAAAAAGAACTGTCGACAATGCAAAAAAAATGGATTCTATCGACGACCGCAGAAAGGCTCTTCAAGGACCGGTGAAATTTCAACGATAGGCATTTCTTTAGAAAGAAAAATGGTATACGGCCCTTGGGCTATATTGGAAAAGGCTTTATATGAGCTATAGGCAAGCTCTTTGTCATCAAATAGAACTATATTCAGTGGGCAGGCGGTTAACACGCTTGCAACCAGAAAGGTTCAAGCCGTTTTATCACCGAAGAACGCCGTCAAATCGGCTGTTTTATTGCTTCAAGAATAATAGAATGAACCTAGTATGCTGGCCAATTAAAAGGATGATTGATGCACAACCCCGAAAAGATCATTAAGAAGATTAACATTTTGGTTGTAGACGATATGGAAACAATGCGCAGCATGGTAAACAGCTGCCTTAAGGAGTTGGGCGCCGAGCGGGTTTTAATGGAGTGTAATGGCGAATCCGCTTGGAAGGCGCTTAAATCTACGCGTATCGACCTTATTATCTGCGACTGGGATATGCCAGAGCTTTCCGGCTTGGAGTTGCTGAACCGCATTAGGGGATCGGAACGTCACAGCCATATTCCCTTTCTTATGCTTACGGCCTCAACCGAAAAGGAAAAGGTTACGAGCGCTGTCAAAGCTGGCGTTAATGACTATCTGGCTAAGCCTTTTCAACCTAAAGAACTGGAATATCGCATTATTAAGTTACTTAGAAAAGTTAAGATTGGCTAGCGCGCTATCGCAGGCTTAGGCCTTTCGTTCTTAGGTGAATGGACAACCGCTTAGATGAGATAGACATAATATTTCCTACGCCAAGTTTAAAATTCAGAATAAAGGGAATTCCCCCCATCACCCGTGGTCTATAAAAATCCGGACATAATGCGCGCCATATTTTTGATAAAACAAATTGAAGTCTAACAAATAGAAACCCCAACCCCTTCACATCCTACAAACGGTGGCGCAGAAATTACTTTAAAATCGATTTGATTTTGTGTCGATTTTTATCAATGCCAAATATTTCACAGTACTTGCGCTAGGCTCTGTAAAAGATTTTCAAAAGGCTTCATATTTAGCGAATGGTTCAAAGAGTCATTTCTTTCTAAATGGAGTTTTAATATGAATTTTATGGGTAGCTGTCATCCTTTTCGCGCAATAGTAATTGCCGCTGTAACCACCTTATCATTTTCCTTTGGTGCCTATGCTAACGAGAACTTTCGAGAATCCTTAGTACAAGCGCCGTCTTTGGAAACACGTTATATCGTTAAGTTTAAAAACAGCGCGGGCTTATCTTCTCTGCAGTCGTCTTCTCGAGAGCGTTCTGCTCAGGAGTCAATATTAACGTCCAGTGGCGCGAAAATTAGAACCCGCATGCAACATTTAAACGCAATCTCAGTTACAGGCGACAGGCAAAAAATCGCTGAATTACGCGCGCGCTCTAGCGTGGAATACGTGGAGCTGGATCCGCCACGTCGACTATTATCCCAAACCCAACCGTGGGGCATTGCAGCCGTGGGCGCATCCCTCATTGACGACAGCAACACCGCCGGTAAGACAGTTTGTATTATTGATTCGGGGTACGATATTGCCAACCCGGATCTAAGCACCAATAATCATGCTGGAACCAACGTAAGCGGCACCGGTAGCTGGTACGTGCCCGGAGGTTCGCACGGCACCCATGTCGCTGGCACCATTGCAGCGGCTAATAATAGCGAGGGCGTGCTCGGCGTAATGCCCAATGGTTTGGTGAATATTCATATCGTAAAAGTGTTTGACGACGGTGGCTGGGGTTATGCGTCTGACCTTATTGATGCGATCGGCGTTTGCGCAGACGCAGGCGCCGATGTTGTCAATATGAGCCTTGGGGGCGACACTTCGTCCACGTCTGAACGCAACGCACTGCAAAGCTACACCGACCAGGGGCTCCTGCTAATTGCGGCCGCTGGCAATGATGGCAACACCGCGCACTCTTATCCCGCATCCTATGCCAGCGTTGTATCGGTGGGCGCCGTTGATGAGAACCTGGATCACGCAGACTTTTCCCAGGCGACTAGTCAGGTGGAGGTCGCCGCGCCAGGCGAAGCAATTTTATCAACTGTTGGCGTTGGAGATGGCGTTCAGAGCAGCATTGCCATCGGGGGAACCCATTATGGCGACAACCAGGTGGTCCCGCATAACCGGTATATACTTTCTGGCAGTTCATACATCAATCAGGCCGTTAGCGGTGTCGCTTCCGGCGAATTGGCAATCTGTGGCCGCTCGGGCGGCAATTTCAACTGCGCCAATATGAGTGGAAAAATTTGCCTGGCGGAACGCTTTGGAAATCAAGGCGGCGGTGTTTACCCTGAAATCGATCCCGTTCTCGCCTGCGCTAATGCTGGGGCCGTGGGTGCAATCGTATACTCCAACAGTAATTTGCCTGGTCTGCAAAACCCCTTTCTAATAGACGACAATAGTGACATCGCATTCCCCAGTGTTTCGGTTAACCGCGATCTAGGTACAACGCTGGCGAGCTCAGTCGGTTCTAGCGTCACGCTACAGACAACCAGCGGCACAGACTACGCGTACTACAACGGCACCTCCATGGCGACACCCCATGTATCTGGCGTTGCCGCATTGGTATGGAGCTACCACCCAGAGTGCAGCGCAGGAGAAATTCGCAGCGTACTATCGCTCACAAGTATGGATATAGGGAGCGGCGGGCGAGACAATCAAACCGGCTATGGATTGATAAAGGCTGACGCTGCGCTCGCCTATCTGGATGAAAGTGGTTGCGCTGGCGCCGGCCAACCCAACGCCAGCGAACTGGAAAATGGCACCGCTCAAACAGGCCTTTCTGTCGTGCAGGGTGGCGAATTACTCTATACGATCTCGGTGCCTGAAAATGCTAGCAATTTGACGATCTCGATCAGTGGCGGCAGCGGCGATGCAGACCTCTATGTGCGTTATGGCTCCGAGCCAACAACAGACAGCTATGACTGCCGCCCATACCTTAGTGGAAACACCGAATCT
This sequence comes from Teredinibacter haidensis, assembly GCF_014211975.1. NCBI lineage: Bacteria > Pseudomonadati > Pseudomonadota > Gammaproteobacteria > Cellvibrionales > Cellvibrionaceae > Teredinibacter > Teredinibacter haidensis. The sequence continues at coordinate 4,261,152 of NZ_CP060084.1, read as the reverse complement.
TGTGATTTTGGGAGCCCCTCTGCGGGAACCTATTATGTGCAAATAATTGGCTACTCCTCCGCTAGCGATGTCAGCCTAATCGCAAGCTACGACGCCGACAGCGGTGGTGGTCAAACCATCTTTGAAAACAACAGCAATTACAGTATTCCGGACAATAACAAAACAGGCGTTTACAGCCCTATTACGGTTAACAACAGCGGTACCGCCAATAATGTTACGGTGGAAGTTGATATTACACACACCTATATTAGCGATTTAATTGTCGATGTGATTGCGCCAGATGGATCAGTTAAAAATATACACGACCGCTCCGGCGGTAGCGCTAACGATATATCGCAAACCTACGTAATAGATTTCGGCAGTACTCAAGCGAGTGGTGAGTGGTCATTACACGTTCGCGATCGAGCAAGTAGAGATACCGGCTATATTGATCGCTGGGAAATCAGCTTCCAATAGAGCGCTCTTTTTGACAAAGCGGGTGTTCTTACTGGGAGACACCCGCTGATTCAAACTGAAACGTTTCACAACCTTTTTTTATTTTTAGCCGCAGAATAAAATCCACACCATTAATGGACACAACGCTTTTCGCCAACAGTTCATCGGTTCCTACCACTACCGGCCCACAAACCTCCTACCGTAAAGATTCGACACTCAACGCGATCAGCTACCCCATATTAATCGCACTAAAATAACATTATGCGTAAATATAGAGGACTCAAATCACAGAACACATTTCCCACCGAAGGCGCGACCTACACATGCCCTAAGCACTAGCGTACACTCAGGCCACAAGCAACAACCCAGAAAAGCCGTATCAGGCAGCATTATGTACGATTCACTTACCGTATCTCCCGTAACCGTTGGGGTTTTTTGTACCCTTAGCGCCAGCGTCGCGGTTCTCCTGTTAAAGATTCGCTCGTTAATAAGGCGTTATCAACACAGTCGAATCCCTGCACTCGCTTTTAGTAAAATTCGTGTTCAACACCCTAATAGCGATAATCGGATAGGGTTTGCCATTTTGCCGCTAGAAAATACCAACGGCGGAGAAGCCAAAATACAAAGCGCAACGCTTAAAATCGTTGATCACGGCCCGGTATTAAAACCCGGCCGCCTACGCACCACGCAAGCCATACCGGCCAGCAACAACCCAGTCAAACTGCGCTCAGATGTACCAACCCACGCGCTAACACTTCCAAAAACCAACAGCCCTTCTCTTCGAAAACAGCAAAGCCACAATTTCACACTGCAACTTAGCAGCGACGAACATCATTGGTACCGCATGACCTTGGAAGTAGTGTGGACCGATACGCGACTGTCTACGGAAAATAAACGATTGTGCTCTAACCAGTTTTATATGGAATTTCCAGCCGCGTAAGGAATGTTAAGAAAGGCCCTGGATAATTTAGATGTAGAACACTACAAAGTAAGGTGAGCTGCCGAAACTTCTTGGTGTAAGCAGGCCGACTTAGCCCCGCACAACACTGCAGCCCAGCGTCCTTTTCACAATACAGCCTCTTATAGCGTTAAACTTAAAAATCTAAAAAATTCCGAATGGGCACCTAGAAACAACAGGAATAACTCATTATTGTTAACAGGAACACAATATAACCTGTATATTATTGCTCGACCTCAAATTAATTATCGCGATTCTTACACAAAATATTCGTCCCGACAGGCGTTTATCTGGCGCCTACAACTAAGCGAACCGTAAAGGAGAGTGTAAATGGCGTTTAACCCAATAACGTTTTTAGGAAAACAGGTATTAAATTTAGTCGTTGGAAAATACCAGGCCAATGCGATGTATATTAGGGTTGTGCCTGCCCTAAAGTACGTAACAATAACGAGGGGTCGGCAGTCCCCTGAAGCAATAGGCCTGTTTCAAGTGCTAGAAAAATTACCGAGTCTCGGAGCCAGACGACATTACTTCAAAGAACGCTATATCGACAAGCAGAACGGCTGGCAGGAATTACCGGATGACCCAAACGACTTGTCTAGCGCGTATTGGTTTTAAACTGTATTGGTTTGTGTCTGAATGCTGAGTTAGCTCTCAATCTAGTCGATAGCTATTCACCACGTCCCTGAACAACAAAGTATTGGGAAAACACTTTTTAGGCTGTAGCTTTACGAAAACACTCGATGCAGCCGTGTTTTCCAACTATTACCAAACGGTATTAAAATAAGATTAAAAGCCAATTCAAATTCTCCCAATGCGCGTGAAGACCATTTCATGAATTAGCCCAAAAAACGGTTATCACGACTCCGAACCAGTCTTTATTTTCCGTACACACTAGATTCAATCTAGAATTTTTAAATTTATTTTCGATTACAGCCATCACGTTATAATGCTGAAGTTTCCAAGCCACCAAAGCAGACGTGAGAAAATCCTTTCATAAGCAAAAAATCTTTCACTCTCTTATGAATGAGTATTGCAGTATTCGCTTCTGCAAGCCTGAACAGTTCTAAGCCAAATGTTTTTTCCGGATCCAGCACTAACTTTTCAAAATCCACATCGAACAACGGTACATTGTCGTGCACGGTGGCATCAGATTTTTCAAGATCGGCTGCTCGCACCAAACCAAGAATATTCACTGCCTTGTAGTTTGTATGAATCGCACCGTTGTCCGGATCCTCAATTTCTACGGTATACATATCGAAATTATTCACTCCACACTCCAGCAATGCTGCAATAAAATCATCCCTAAACAGCAAATAATTTTCAACAAACACTGCAGGCATTTCCGCGCCCTGATCTCGTGCAAGCGGGTCTAACGGTTGCAAAGAAAACGAAAGTGGCTGCGGAACAGTAACGTCTAACTTTCGGCCCAGCCGGGTATTTACATCCTTAATATGTGGCTCATCGTCTATCCAACGACAAGGATATTCCGCATCTTGCGTATCGAGAAGGTAGTACATTTTCCATCCTATATTTAAGTGATCTTTTTATTGAAATCCAACATCCACTGACGTGAAAACGACGAAGTATACACATTGGTGTTCCACCCCTTTGTCGATCCCGTCAGTTTTTTCTCGAGACGCGATGAAAGGTGTGCGAGCCGCCCGACCAGTTGGTATAACGGTTGTTTTTTTTCGTCTTCAGCTTCGGACCTTTTCTTTCCTTCCAGACACCAACCTTGATCGGAAGCTTCGCCAAGCTTGTCGTTAATTTTATTTAGCTGGTTTTTAACAAAGGTATTGTATTTATTATGGGCATCATGAAACTGGCGACGGGCGTTTGTAATAACTTCTGCCGTGTAATCTTCTGCACTCACTTCGTGATATTCCTTTAATTTCGCACCCTTCGCCCCCCACTCTGAACCTTCCTTTTTCTGCGAGTAGGCGTAGTTTCCGGGAAGCCAAACCCCATTGGCTTTGCAGTTCACGTTATAGCCAATATTGCCAGCCTTCTGGCCCTCGTAGCGCAGGTATTCTTCGCCCTTATACAAGGCCGATTTATCCAGTGAGCCATGCCCAGGAATTAGATGGTGAGCCGCATAGGCCACCTCGAGTTCATATTTCCAATCGCTGCGAGACACCCCCTTCAACGTTGGGACCGACTCCGATCCACCAATCGCCCGACCAAGAGTTCCCGCGCAATTTTTGTGTTTGTACCCCTCAATACCCACCTTTAATCCGATTGCCGTTGTAATATCTTCATCCGAATCGTGAGTAAAATCATTTAATTCTGGCTTTGGTTCGTTTTCTTTTGAGTTACAAAAAGGACAATCGTCTTTTGAGTGCTTGTCTTCATCAATCATGGAGACTGCCACACCCTCTATTAACTCTGTCATTGTTTCTCCTTTTCTCGGCCGTAATCTTAAAGTGCTTAGCTACCGCTCTAAGCCACGCAAACTGCCCCTCTAGCAGACATATCTGATGAGCAATAAATCAACTTATATCGACTATCACCTTTATCTTTTGCATTTTTTGCTAAACACAGCATCGCTACTGCCGATGCTGCGCCAATATCACCATAACAATCTGCGGGATGTATTACTTCGTACTGGTCTTTAAATTTTGGAGCGTTTCGCACTATTGCCACGCCGTATTCTTTAGCGCCAAAGTTTTCGCCATTTAGACTGGAATATACGATCTCAACAGGTTTACCCACAGAACTGTTCGATATCGCTCTGGAGATCGCCGCTGAAAGGCCTTCGCCGCGATAGGGTTCATCGCTATAGCGATGCCCGGCCTCTTCGGCCAGCCCCGGAGAGTAGACTACCGTGTCACCTGTGCTCGCACTAATACTTTCCGAACTCAGCAGCACAAATGCGGCGCCCTCGCCGGGGATAAATCCATCGCTGATATTTAGTGCAAGAATACGATTCTGTTGATCTAAATGTGCAAGAAGGCCAGTATCCAAGTAGCTATCGATCCCGCCGACCAACACAGAGTCTCTTCCGCTTTCTTGAATAAAGGTAAATGCAGCATCTATAGCGAGCACGCCGCCAGCACGGCCACACGCAAAGATACAGCTGTTTTCAGTGTCGATGTTTATGCCCGTTTGGGTTTTTAGATGGTTGATAAAGGCAAATTGCACCGCAATTTCACTTCTGTACAATTTTTCTGGCACGGCCAGAAACAACGGGATAGGCTCGTCGATATCGCGCCCAATCAAGGCTTCCTTTAGAGCTGGCTCCGCGAGGCGTAGCATACGGCGCTGCCTAAAGCATAAGCCTGGCGCATAGGTAAGCTCTTCATTTAGAGCTGGTAATGCATCCTGCGGGATTAACGCCATTTTCATGGGGCTTATTTTTTTATTAAGAATAGCAACATCACGACTGGCACTTGTACCGCACTTCACTGAAGCCGCCGTCATTTCCACATCAGAACCTACCGCAGTGATCATTCCCACGCTTGAAATTTTAAGTGATTCTAAGTTTTCAAGCCCTGCCCCCGTCCGACTTTCATAGCTAGTTAAGCTCACTTTATCGTCCTCATCGTTTTTATCTGTATGGCTTTATTGTCGTTATTTGCCACCCGGAACCCGGGGCTCATCTCTTGCTGCAGGTCAGCTCTAGGTCCACGCAGCCCACTCCCTGTTCGCATTGCACTTGCAATCTAATGAATACGAGCCATCCCAATCAGGAACAGAGCTTTCGCTACCCGAATGACTTTGGCACATATTTCACTTTAAATCCCTGCAATTTTCATCGATAGAAGGTAACAGCCTCCCTTTTCCCAAGCACCGGGGAGCAAGGTGACCACTAACAGGCGATTGGGATTCAAAACCCATGCACAGAATACCACCAAGCACTGCTAGCCGTGAATAGACCCAGCTCCACCGAATGAGGTCACGGAATTCTCCCTATTAAACGACTCTGGTAAATTTCATTTCGCGTCTTCATCCCTATATGGCACCTGTAACAACTTAAGCTAGTGGTCATCCTTGTTCTATGTGCCTTCGTTCTAACTGTTAGCTTTGTTCTATATTCGCTATGCCGTTGGTCGCTCCACGCGACCTAAACAGCATGTAAAGTACAGCTGATATGAACGCCCCTTTGAGGCCGACAACTAGCGCATAGTGTTAAACTTCCGCCGCAGTGGAGTACTTTCTAACAGCGTTAACTATTCATTCCAATATCAAGGTTAAGCGACATGAAGATATTTGACATCATAAAGAACATTGGTATCCCCCTTGTTTCCGTTCTTACGGCCATTATGGTCGCTGTTTTAAATAATCAGGTGTCCAACAACGATTTAAATTTGCGGCAACGAGATCAGCTACTGCAGCAGCGGCTGGCGGAAATCGACACACAAGTTAAACAAAGCAGTGAAGAGCGCGAAGAAAGAGAAAGCAACCAGGATTTTAATTTAAGAATTTACGAGATTGTCACCCAATCTCTTGAACAGAGCGACCCCAAGAAGCAAGATGCGGCCAAAGCTTTTGTTGTGGTTATGGTGGACGAACCGCTACGGTCTTCACTTTTAAATGTACTGAAACAAGGTGGCGTACCGGAGATGCAACAGAAGATTGGAAGGATTCTGGAGGCTGAAGAGAAATTCCAAACAAATGTTGCCATGCTGCCATCGAAAACCCGAGAGGCCACCGCCAGTTACAAATGGGCCGACTGGGATTTTGATATTTTTTGGTGCGCGTCTTCTGGCCAGGCCGCTATGGATCAAGCAAGTCTCATTGGTGCGCAACTAGCGGCGGAAGGGGCGAAAGGACGAATACGCATTCGAGAGCTGCCAGACTCTATAAATGCCCGCTCGGGGTACCAAGTTACAGGGTATTCGATTCGTGCAAACAGTGAGGAGAAGGAGGTAGCACAGGCGCTCGGCTTGCTTTCTGAACAGGCATTAGCTAAAGCCGGAGTTAATCGTACCTTCCAGATAAGAAGCTCTACACAAAAAACGCCCTGGTACGTTAGCGCCTTTGTTTGCCCAATGGGATAAGCCACTAGCATTTGACGAAAGTTGCAGAAAAATATCTGTCCATTCCGAACGTAAGAGCACCGGCAAACAAGTAGTGTTTGCCGGTGCTCTACGCTACCTATCCCCCGTGTTTACCAGGCCTTATACGGCAAAAACTTCCCGTTCATGGTAATCACGACGCGGTCGCCTTTGGGGTTTTCTTCTTTTTCCACATCCATACTGAAGTCAATCGCACTCATAATTCCATCGCCAAATTTTTCCTGAATGACTTCTTTCAGGGTATCACCGTAAACACCAACGACTTCGTAAAGGCGATAGACGAGTGGATCTTGAGGAACACTTTGCTCCCAGGTTTTGGTTGGGTATTCCATAAGCGCGGCCTTTGCCTCTTCCGGCAATTCCAGTAGCGCACAAAGCTTGTCTGCCAACGTTTCTGGCATGCTGTTCATACCAAGGCAGGCGGAGGTCACCCACACGGTACCCATACCCAGCTCACTGGCAATGGCTTCCCAACTGAGGCCTTTGGATTTTTTTGCCAGTATTACGGCTTCTGTAACGTCGACTTTATTCATGTGGCCATTCCTATTAAGTGATTGTTGAATAATAAATTAGCAGATTGTGGTATCGAGCCAGGCGTTCTCAACGCCAAATTAAGAGGCATACAATAATCAGTAAAAATATAAAAGAAACACCCTGCCAAAATGCAACGGGATTACGATCAATTAGTGGTGGACGCGTTTTGTTTAAAAAACTGGTATTTGGGTGACGCAAGTCGTAAACGAATTCAGACATTACCTGGTAACGCTTTAAGGGTGTGACATGAACCGACTTTTTAATCGCGTCGTCCACCCAGTCGGGTATATCTTTGCGCTTATGATTTATCGGCGTGTACTGCAGTTTATTTTGAGCAGACGGAGTGCGTGCGGTGGAAACCTTAGTGCCGTAGGGCAGCGTTCCAGTTAGCATCTGGTAGCACATAACACCCAGGGAAAATACGTCTGAGCGTGGCGCCCCCCCCTGACCAATAAAATATTCCGGCGCGGTGTATTGAGCGGTACCTTGTATTTGCTCCGAGGCTTGAATCTCTGCAATACCGGCAACTTTAGTGGAACCGAAATCAATAATTTTCACCGTCCCATTGTGATCGATCATCACGTTGGCCGGACGCAGATCCTGGTGGATCATTTCCTGCCGATGAAAGGCCTGTAAACCTTTGGCGACCTGCTCTGCAATATCGCGAACCACTTCTACGCTGGGCCGGGGATTGTCGCGCATCCACTGCGTAAGGGTTTGCCCCTCGATATACTCGGTTGCCAGATAAAGGTAGTTACGCTTTCGCGAGATGGCAGTGGCCTTCAACACGTGCGCGTTATCTATTCGCTTGGCAATCCAGTCTTCCATCAGAAAGCGCTCGAGATAGGCGGCATTGTCGCGCATTTCGGTGGAGGGTGTTTTTATAACGACTTTCTGCTTACTCAGCTCATCTACGCCCAAATACACATGGCTGCGACTGCTGATATAAATTTCCCGCTCAATGTTATAACCATCAAACTGCATGCGCGCCTGCAGTTTGGGTGGCAACGGTAAAGTTGAAACCTGGTGGAACAGCTCGTCTATTTGATGATCGGGTAGCTGGTCAATTTTAACAATTTGCACACTGAGATTGTCGCCACTGGCGGCATCGAACGCCTGTTGCGTGATGCTGCGTGCGGCACGGTCGAGATCGCTCCTGTTTTCGTTGAAAGCCTGCACGATACCGCTGGCACTGACGTGCTCATACACCCCGTCGCTGGCGAGCACAAACACATCGCCCTCTTCGACTGAAAGCGTCTGGTAGTCCATATCCAGCGTCTGATGAATGCCCAGCGCGCGCGTGAGGTAGCTGGTTTCCTCATCCAACTGATGACGATGATCTTCGGTAAGTTGCTCCAAATCGTTGTCTATCAGACGAAAAATACGTGTGTCGCCGGAGTGAAACAGGTGTGCCGAATTGGATTTTATAATGAGCGCGCTAAAGGTGCAGATATAACCCTTATCTTTGTTGAATCGATGTGGACTGCTGCGCGTTTGGGAAAATAGCCAGGAATTGGTTGCCTGCAACACACGTTCGGCCGACGTTTTTACCGACCATGCATCGGAGGTACAAAAGTAGTCTTGAAGGAAGCCGTTTACCGCAGTTTCGCTGGCAATCTGGCTGACATTGCTGCTGCTAATGCCATCGGCGACGGCTATCGCAATCCCCTTGGTACTGAGTAATGGCTCCTTTGGTATGTAGGCGCCAATAGAATCTTGATTAATTGCTTTTCGGCCTTTGTCACTGTGCTGGCCGATCGATACTTGAAGCTGTTGTCTCATAACATTCATATCCACCCGCTTGCGGGTGGATATTCCAAGTTCAGCTTAAGCGAGTTTACGCTCTGGGCTGGTGCGCACGTGTGTAAAGTATAAGGGTAAGCCGACCAACAGAAGACCGCCCGCAAGATTGCCCAGTACCGTGGGTATTTCATTCCAGATCAGGTAATCCGTTACCGTAAACTCGCCACCCATGATCATGGAAAACGGAAACAGGAACATGTTCACAATGGAGTGCTCGAAGCCCATAAAGAAGAAGAGCATAACCGGCATCCACATCGCCATCATTTTACTCGTGGCGGAGGTTGAAATCATCGCGCCAACAACACCCATGGAGACCATCCAGTTGCACAGCATGCCGCGAATAAAGATGGTGAACCAACCAGCTAGGCCGTACTCTTTGTAGCCGAGTGTACGAGCTTCACCAATGCTACCGACTTTAGCGGCGATTGCGCCACCATCAACACTGTAGCCGTAAGTCAGAATGAAGGACATCATAAACGCCGTGGTTAAGGCACCGGCGAAATTACCAACAAAGACGAGGCCCCAGTTACGCATGACCTGAGCAAAGGTAACGCCCGGGCGCTTGTCCAATAGCGCAAGGGGAACCAGGGTAAACACACCGGTAAGCAAGTCGAACTTCATCAGATAAAGCATGATAAAACCGACGGGGAATAGAATAGCACCCACCAAAGGTGAGCCTGTTTTAATCGCAACTGTGATCGCAAAGATCGCCGCCAGACCAAGAATCGCACCGGCCATATACGCGCGAATAAACGTATCTTTAGTTGACATGTAAACTTTCTGTTCGCCTGAGTCGACCATTTTGGTCACAAACTCACTGGGTTCGATATAAGCCATGGTTTTGTCTCTTATTAATGGTGAGTTACAAATACATAACCTCACCAAAGCAAAAGCTATGCCCACCCAAAAATAAACACCCTAATCGTTTGATATATAAGGAATAAAGATGGAATTGCCTATAAAGCTTAAACCGTTAGAGCTCCATTATGGGGCGCAACCAAGCCGAACTGACACATTACGAGGCGCCAACATATAGGATTTAGTGGAGCTGGCGGCTAGGCGCCAAATGGTGACTTAAAAAGGTGCAATTGAGAAATGGGCCAGGGACTTAATGCGGATAAAAACCGGGAGTGTTGCTCCCGGCTGAAAAAACAGACTCAATCACTAGCGCCGGCGCGGCCATGCAAACCCGGCAAGAATCACTAACATAGCAAGACCAAAGCTACCGCCACCGCCTGAAGAGTTAGAGCTAGGCTCCGCAGCCTCAGAGCTGGACGATTCCTGGCTTGATGACGAACTACTGCTCGAAGCGGTATCCGAGCTTTCACCCGCAAATTCACCATCTAACAGGCTCTTAACGGAATCGAACCAGGCTGAGCCGAGCTTTTGATGTCCAGCCGTGTTCGGGTGCACCCCATCAGAGGTATCAGTAATAACATCAAACCCCGTCCAAACATCGACAATACCAATGGGTGAAGTGGCTGTACTCAGGCCCTGTGCCCATTCAACCAGGGCTCCGTTTAGCGCTTCAACCGCCGCGTAACAACTTGAGCACGGGTATTCGGTCGGCTCCATGGGAATTATTTGCGCAACCAGAATTTTCATACTGGAATTGTTATCCCGCATATCTTCCACTAGGGCCGTAAACGAGGAGAGTATTTGTGTTGTGGGCACACTGTTCCATACATCGTTAGTTCCCAAGTGCATCAGCACCACTTCGGGATTGCTTGTCTCCAGCCAACCCACCAGACTATTGTCATTGGCAATATCGCGGGCCAAAAACCCGCCATGGCCTTCGTTATCCGCATCGTGATCAAAGCCACAGTGAGGGGCAGACAGGCTACCCACAAAATCGATGTCCCTATACCCTGCGTCGCTCAGCTGCTGCCACAAGTAAGCGCGCCAGCAACCGGGGCTACCCGTGATCGAGTCGCCAAGAGGCATAATACGTGTAGCCAAAACCTGGCTGGAAAACAGGGTGAGCAATAGAGCGGCTGCCATGCCACCCAGCCCTAAACGTCTGAAACTGAACATACAATAAACCTTTTTTTAATTCTCATTATGACCCGGAACCGACCAACTGTAACCGGTTACACCGCATCATACACGACTACACAATCCAGAGGCAGCTTATACCTCATCAGAACCACAATCTGCGAGCCACCAAGAGCCGCCTTTGATGCGAGTATACATTCCTCTGGGCCTGATATGCGGCAGCCCTGATAGAGGCAAAAGTGGCAATGACTCCTCGCGCCTAGCCCGAGTAGGATTTAAGGAGTGAAACCGAAAAAATGTAGCTGAAACGCCAAGTATTACCCTCGCCATTCAAATATTGCGGCGGCCTTTGCCCGCAGCCACGAATACCGTTTTCGAGCAGATAACGATATATATCTAAGCCTATATTTTTTCTATGGCTGAAAAAACAAAAGGTCTCTTGCTACCATCGACAAAGGCCACCGGGAATTATGCCGATAGTGTATTAGCTAACGTAATATCATAGCTTCAAGCTAAGATTCACCGCAGGGGAAATTGCAGCGCCCGGATAGAGCCGCATCGCTAAAACGTAGATAGCCAAAAATAACGGAGAGACTAAGATGATGGATAAACCAGTGGGCTATACATTTACCCCTAATACCGAAACCACCGTTGCGCCAAGCCAGAGATTACATCTTATTTTGCTAGGTGTTAAAAACGTATTGAACTCCATACAGTTTTATCAGGATCTTGGCTGGGCGAAATCCTCTACCGGTCATGATGGCTTTGCCAAGTTCGACCTCGGAGGCTACGCTCTGTGTTTGATACCAAGAAAAGACCTTGCGCAGGACGCTCTCTTTGATTCGCCGGAGGGGACTGGATTCTCTGGTATTGGACTAGTGTATTTGGCAAAAACGCCAGATGACGTTCCACTCATTTTACAGAGAGCGGTAAAAGCGGGTGGTACACTGGTAAAACCTGCGACGCGTACACCGTGGGGAATTGCCGGATATTTTAAAGATCCCGACGGCCACCTTTTTGAGGTGGATTACGAAGAGACCTGGGTATTGGATAACGACCATAAACTGGTCGTAGATGAGCTTAATTAGCTAATATCTTGAAGCCGCTGAAACCTTAGGCATTTTCCCATAAAAGGATTTACCACAAGGGTGCGACATATCAGTGCCTACCCGGGTAGCAGGCAACCTTCCCTACCCAGAAAATGGGGCACCACTGACTCCGGGGCGCCCCTATACGCCTACAACCCTTACCCTGTAAGTTCGGCCTTTAAGCTTGCCCTTACTGATTTTCGCCAGCGCTTGTCGCGATTGGTCACGGGTAACCGCGACATAGGAGTTAAATTGAAAAATTTGAATTTTCCCAATTTTATCACCAGGAATTCCACCCTCACCCGTTAGTGCTCCCACAATATCGCCAGGACGTACTTTATGCTTTTTACCGCCGTCTATCTGCAACGTAACCATCGGTGGTTTTTTCGGAGGGGCACTGTCTTTTTCTGCGGGTAGCTCCACTATTTCTAGGCTGCGACCCAGACTCTGTTCCAACCTTTTAATTTTTGTGCTTTCTTTTTCACTTACCAGACTAGCAGCAATACCACTTTTCCCAGCTCTTCCCGTTCGCCCCACTCGGTGAACATGTATTTCCGAATCCCGTGCCAAATGGTAATTAATCACCATATCCAGTTCTTCGATATCTAAACCGCGCGCAGCTACATCGGTTGCGACCAACACAGAGGCACTTTTATTGGAAAAACATACCAGCGTGCGGTCCCGATCTTTTTGTTCCATATCTCCGTGCAAGGCTAACGCCGTATAGCCCTCCTCACGCAGATACTCTGCGGCTTCATCGGTCTCGCGCTTGGTGTTACAAAAAACAACTGTCGAGACAGGGGAAAAGTGTGCAAGTAAACGCGCAACTGCTTGCGGCCGCTCCTCATTATTATCGACATGATAAAAATGCTGTTTGATACTACTTTCGCTGTGAGCAGCTCCGGCCTCGACCATCACCGGATTTTTTTGCACGCGTGCGGCAAGCGACTCAATGGCGCTAGGAAAGGTTGCACTAAACAAAAGTGTTTGACGATCTTCAGGGATCTCTTTAACAATCGCATCCAAGGTCTCCTGAAAGCCCATATCCAGCATACGATCAGCTTCGTCCAGCACCAGCATATTCACGTCTGACAGGTTAAGGCGCTGTTTGCGCACATGATCTTCGATTCGACCGGGTGTTCCCACGACAATATGCGCACCGTGTTCCAAGGAACCAATTTGTGGTCCCATGGGCATGCCACCGCACAGCGTTAAAATTTTAATATTGTGTATCGCGCGGGCTAGTTTACGCAGCTCGCGCGCAACCTGATCGGCCAGCTCTCGTGTAGGACAGAGCACCAGCGCCTGCACACGAAAACGACCCACCTCCAATTTATTCAATACGCCCAAACCAAAGGCGGCGGTTTTACCCGAGCCAGTTTTGGCCTTACCGATAACATCTTGCCCCTCCAGCACCGGCGGCAAGGCCAGCGCTTGTATATCCGTCATTTTTGTATAACCCAGATCAACAAGATTGCTGAGCAGAGCGGGGGCCAAAGGAAGAGTATCGAAAGAGAGTACAGAGTCGTCAGAGGACAAGAGTTGCTCCAGTATAGAGTTTTCGCGGCTATCGGCGTATAGGGAAAGTAGAGGTAGAACTAACCCGGAATCGCGCATTATATCCCTCCCATACCTTAGGGGCGATATTTTTGTGGCCTACAAAGACTCTTAAGCTTAGCGGCAATACCCAATTCAAAGCACATTCCAGCTACACACATCAATATGAACCGGCTCTACTGGCGATAAATGATGGGCGCGAATAAGGCTGATTCTGGATTCTGGTGGTAACGCGCACTAAACAAAACGGACCTGTCGTGCTCGGGCGCTCACACACACCCTCAAGGCAAACACCGAGCCTGCCTCCACTATCGTTCTGCTGGCGACAACTTCAATCATTCCATGGAAAAAGTTCAGCGTTGCGCAGAACCCTTTCCATTTACTTCTAATTTTTTATGTTGGGTCAGATATTAAATAGCACTATTTAATTTTTCTTAGCCCAATCAACACCAAAACACCAGACAACAACAGTAGCAGGGTTGAGGGTTCTGGAACATCTACCAAATCGCTCTCTGACGCAAGCACCGTATTTTCCTGAACCCCATTTTCGATAGTGTCTTTTTGTACATCAACAGTTTGCCCGAAACTATACCGGCCAGAGATCATGATTGACACCGCGAACATCGATCCAAAACCGTGACGGATATCAACCGAGACTATCGGCCACAACTCGAAATTACTCAGAAAGTTAATAGACGGTACACGGTCATCACAGTAAAAATCAAGCAAACCACACACATCGACAGTGCTAGCAGCAGCGCTGATTTTTTTTACCCTCACATCGGTACGGTCACCCATTAGGGGTTGGTAAACGACTGCGCTCAAAAAAACATGAACGGGATAACCCCAGCCGTTTTGCAGCGTATCCTTTTTAACAACCATCGAGTTTACACCCGAAGACAGCGTTAGCAACGCAGCCAACACAATTAACGATCTTAAAAAATGTCCTATCACGATAGTCATCTAAACAACTCCTTTTACGTTTCCCCAAAACCCCCTCGCTCCAAATACATCTGTTTTTCATCTATCACTAGACTCATTGCAACTTCTTTTATACCGTGATTTTATAAGGTATGTAAATTACGCCTTATTACCAGACGTCTACACGCTCCTTTTTATAAATGCCATCTCGCGAAGCAGAATGGTCACCCACAATCCGAAAGCCTGCGACTAAACGGCCCGCGTATATACGGGTTCGGTGTTGCATACCTTGTACCAACCCACATTTATTAAAAATTTCAATAGTCTATTTTTCTCGCTAGCACACACACGTAAAACAACTCGACATTAACAGCGATTGCAGTGCCAGTTACGAGAACTGCAGTGGCACCGTAAATATGCATAACTCTACAACTTTATTTTTACATAGAAAATTTATTAACTCGTTTAAAATTTCTATTTACATACAAATCAATTTTTTAAATATGATATAACCAGTCGTAATTACCCTAGGGTTCCTCAAAATTCAAAAAAGTCGAGCCACTCAAAATGTACACGCTTTTAGCTGAACTGCGTCTCCCTCCTCCCATCACCCAAGAACATAAAATAACGCCAGAAACAACACGTAGAGAGAGAAAATCCAGGGAAAATCACGAAAACAACAAAATTGTTTAGGGGTCGATTAGAAAAGGAATAAACATAGAATTTTTTTGGTGCGCGGGCTAGAGAAACGCCAGTGCAACTAATTAACTAGAGCGGAATTGTTTTAATCGTGGGCATTGCACACAACGGTGTAATGCCCAGCGTAATTTTACGGAGCCGCCTGGGGGTTAAGCTCGCGGATAATGGACTGGCTTCGCATTGTTTGCACCGTTACCTGCTCAAAATCACTTGTTGGCTGCGCTTCCTGCTTAGTATAAACCAACAACCTCGCCGTTAATTCACAGCCCAGAATCTCTAAATCTTCCGGCACATTGAAATAGTCGTCGGGTAAAAAATAGAAAGGGCTGGATACCAGCGTCACATTTTGATTGGGATAGCGAATAGAATAATTAACCGGGTGATTATTGACAACATCACACCAGTAGTAAAAACGCAAACCATAATCTTTATTCTCGTCTTCATCCCACTCTACGACTAGCTCATCGGTCAGCAGCAACACGTCATCTTCCGGCATCAGAGTGAACGGCGTCTCCTCCGGCAGTATAACATTTGCAGTATGTAATGCCGCAGTAGAACCCCGATTCAACGTCACCACTACTTCGGTTCCCGGCGCGGTAACGCCTAGCTCTTCACTGTAATCCATAAAGAATTTTTCATCTTCCGAAATTACCGGAACACCGACAATAGATGTTGTCATGCCATCAACGCTAATTGAAAGCGCATCGGCTTCTGCCAGCTCGATCGAGTAGAAATAACCATCGCGATCAATGCCATAAAATTCGACATTCAGATGCGTGTGCCCTTCGGCTTCATCTTCAGTTGGCTCATGCACCTCGACGCCAACATATAAACTAATGTTTTCAGTTTTAATATTGGAGGAAGAGCGCAAGGTATCGGGAAAGTTATCATCCCCGTCACAGCCGAGGACAAGTAGCACAACAGTAAGAAGCAGGAATATTTTCATAATAATATCTCCCAGTTGGAGGGTAGCTTTGGGTTACATTAGCATTTCATGAAAAGGAATCTGTAATTTTATGTTCGAACACTCGTCGATTCCTGCGCTGCGCCGCAATATTCACTTATCGATATGCAAACACGGAATTTCCACGCTTACCTTTGATCCATCGCATGCTAGCAACGTATACTCTCGTGCTGAAAAAAGCACAATAAGCTTAAATAGCCTTGCTATTCTAGCTATCCTTCTTCTCGCAAACTATACGGGTATATTATGAAACTCGAATCTTTAGCACTGCATTTTGGTTACGAGCCAGAAGCAACAACCAAGGCTGCGGCCGTTCCCATTTACCAAACGACCTCCTACACCTTCGATGATACACAGCACGGGGCAGATCTGTTCGATCTAAAAGTTCAGGGAAATATCTATACCCGTATTATGAACCCGACTACCGCTGTATTAGAGCAGCGACTTACTGCGATGGAGGGTGGCATTGGCGCATTGGCCACCGCCTCTGGCATGGCAGCAATTACCTATGCCGTTCAATGCCTGTGCTCGGTCGGCGATAATATTGTCAGCACCAGTCAACTCTATGGCGGTACATATAATTTATTTGCTCACACACTGCCCAACCAGGGCATTGAAGCCCGCATGGTTTCCCATGATGATTTTGATGGCTTTGCAAAAGCAATAGACGATAACACCAAAGCCGTTTTTTGCGAATCTATCGGCAACCCTGCGGGCAATGTGGTGGATATAGAGAAGCTGGCTGATATCGCTCATAAATACGGCGTTCCTCTGATAGTTGATAACACCGTTGCAACGCCTTATTTGTGTCGCCCGTTTGAGCACGGCGCAGATATTGTTGTTCATTCATTAACAAAATATATTGGCGGCCACGGCACGTCCATCGGCGGCATTATTGTCGACTCTGGAAAATTTGACTGGGTTGCGAATAAAGAGCGCTTCCCTGTTTTCAACCAACCCGACCCCTCCTACCACGGCGTGGTGTACACCGAGGCTCTGGGTGAAGCGGCTTATATTGCTCGCTGCCGCGTAGTGCCACTTCGAAACACTGGCGCTGCTATTTCTCCAATGAACTCTTTTCAGATTTTACAGGGCCTGGAGACCCTGGGCCTGCGGATCGACCGTCACTGCGAAAATGCCGAGAAACTGGCCGCCTGGCTGCAACGTCACGAAAAGGTCCTCTGGGTTAATTATGCCGCACTGCCAGACAGCCCCTACCGCAGCAACTGCCAAAAAATCACATCTGGAAAAGCATCCGGTATTTTAAGCTTTGGTATTACGGGCGGACTGGAAGCTGGCGCGAAATTTATCGACGCACTGCAGATGATTTTGCGACTCGTCAATATTGGCGATGCCAAATCCCTCGCCTGTCACCCGGCGTCGACAACTCATCGACAGCTAAATGAAGAAGAAATGGCCGCTGCAGGCGTATCGGCTGATCTTATTCGTATTTCTGTGGGCATTGAGAATATCGACGATATTATCGCCGATGTTTCACAGGCCCTGGATCACGTTTAAGGCGAAAGCGATTGCAGCAACTGACAACTATTATTTGGGGAGTAAGCTATGAAAGGGAAGTCGTTAGTTGCTGCGATTATTATTGTTTTTCTATCGTTTGCCAGCCTGGGTATCTACCTGTTCGGCAACAGCCAAATAAATGCTGTTGATCGCTATGGGTTCTTTCGCGAGCACAACAATCAGTTAGTCACCCAGTTTGGCTCTCACCTAGTTTGGTTCGATAATAACGCTCTGGAGTCCCAGAATTTTGATATGGAATCGCTTGGGATTCAGCCTCACGGAGACTACGCTTTTTTTAGCAATGGCGAGCTACTGGTCTATCATCTGGAGCAGGCTCCGGGAATTCGTTACAACCTCCTACGCTTTCTTCGCCTAAAGAAAAACAACGACGCACCCCCATCGAATAGAAGCGGATTTTTCCGCTGTAATCTGTATACCCTAAACTGTTCGCGCTTCGCCCCACAACTACCCGCACTAAAAAGCAGTTTTCGTTTATGGGTAATGCACGATAGCGATAACGTTATTGTCGCCGATACCCCGGCCTTTAAACTTTACAAACTTAACGACAGAGGTGAAACGCTCGCCTACAGCAACAATAAAACTTTTCGCTTTCCCAACCAATTACTCTACGTTGAAAATGCTTTGTGGGTGGCCGATACCAACCACCACCGCCTGGCTAAAATTTCGCTTAGCAGCGATAATTTTTCCCATATCGAAGATACACTACCGACTGAATTAAATATGGAATATCGCTGGCCAAACCAAATGGCCAAGTCTTCCAGTACATGGTGGGTTAACATCGGCGATTCCACCATGGCCAACGGCCGCATTATTCAATACTCCAATACAGGGGATCAGCTTGCAGAACTGCCCACAAAAAATGCTGAGATGCGCGACCCACTCGCCATGACCTTTTGGCAGGATGCCCTTTGGGTAAATAACTTCGCAAAACCGCTTATATATCGTTTCGACCAAAACAACAAATCTCTACCAGAGCCCAAATCGCCCACGCTATCCCGACTAACTCAAACAAGTGAAACCCAAGCACGCAATGGCTCCCAGATTAAAACCTTTGGCTTAGCCTCTCTAATATTAGTGTTAATTGGCGGATTTTACAGCGCCTGGATTTTAGAGCGAAAGCAAACCCTCAATCATTTTCAGCGGCTTACCTCGGGCACATCGACAACACATACTCACAAGCCAGCCAAGCCTGTAGAGGAAGGAAAGATTTTTTGGCTCGATAACACACTCGCTAAGCCGCTGCGATACATTAAAATTACCGGTGTAATATCGGTCACCTCACTCCTGCTTTTTAGCTTCCTCACATTTTTCGGAATCGTTCCTATCGATACCTTTAGTGTGAACACGCTAACCTTTTTAACTCTAATGTGCGCCCTTACAGGTATTCTTCTCTATTCACTGAAGCGCCACTTATCCCAGCAAAAAATTGGTGTTATCGGTGATTCACTTATTTTGCATAAATCAGATAGACAAAAGACGATTGCACGTGGCAACAATATTATTTTTAATGATCGTTTTTTGATGGCTGACAATGTGCTAATTTTAATCGGCAGCCCGCAATATCGATTTTTTGATAATGGCGATTTGCTAGATTACGTTTTCCCTAGATTAAAAGAAGCTCGGAGGTGCGGACAGATCGAAGCTCTTACCATTTCGTGGCGGGCATCAAAGGATCAATTACTCATTTTTTCAGTACTCATAGCCGTTATGATTCTATTTGTAGTACTGTCGCCGCTATAGTTTAGCGCCCAATAAAAAGCGTAAGTCAGTTTTCACCGGCTTACGCTGTTCTTGTCGATATGTTTGTCTTTTAAATACCCACACGAGAAGGTAGTAATTCTTCACAATCTTCCGCAGTTTGCGGTATTACACCATTTTCCTCAAAGCCATTTTCCGTATGCCAGTCGCGAATATCGCCATCGAAATCAAAACGCAGCGCATAACGCTCCTGTCCATCGACAACAAGGGTGCCGGCCGGCTTGATAATGGATTGGTAGGTCGCACCCAGGAACGTCATCGTTAGCAGCACACTGTAGGATTCGTTGTTGTCGGCAGTAGCTCCCAGTAGGGTCCAGAAACCCTCGACCAATTCACCTCGGGTATTGCCCTCGCCCAGTGATCCTTCACTGCTGGCACCATCAATATATTTCGCACACGCTTTGATCGATCCGGACACAGCGCCTTGCTCACCGGAAAAAAAGAAGGCAACTTCAATATCTTTTAGGTCATTCGGCGCTTGCCCAAGATCCGGATCGGAAAGGTGGACTTTTTTCCCGGCTAGAGCACTAAACGCTTCTGCGCCCTCGGGCAAACTTACGGCCTGCTGGAAGTCTTCCACCGTATCAAAATCATCTCCGAAAAAATCGTTATTCACGAGCTCCGATACGAACGCGTTATTTTCGCCCAAGCTTTCCGTTAAACCCACCAACAATGCCGCATTATCACTATTGGTTACAAAGTTAATTGCATTCTCGATCGTCGTATCTATCCCGCCATTTTCATTTAGATTTTTAACAACAATAGTTTCCAATAATCGCACCGCGCCCTCTAGCTCGTCAGCACTATGAACAGTTTGCTGAATATTGATAATGTGATCGACCACATTGGGCACTTGAACCACGTGTTCTACGGTTCGCTCAAACGCTCCCGGAGAGAAAGGTGAGCCCATATCGGCGGGCAGATCCAATTCACGAAGCGTATAGATTGATCGCAGCTCATCCTCAGTATTTTCCAGTACCGACAGCAGGGTGCCCTCGCTAGCCAACAACGTTTCCACATCGTCCTCACCAGCCAAAACAAACTCCGCAAGGTTTTTATATACCAACTGACTCGCGTCGTTCGGTGTACCCAAGTTTTCACCAATTTCAAAGTAGGTATCGGTAAGCGCATCAGATAGAATCGTGACCGATTTATGTATGGTGAGTGCAGTATTAATAAGTTGAGGGCTTATAGAATCGTTGTGCAGGTAATCGACATCCAGATCCGGTGCATTCAGGCCCAGCCTATTCAGAACTGCATGCTGATTTTCCTCGCCGTCAATCGACGTCAACAATGTAGTAATGGGCGTAACAATGAAATCATTCTCCACCTCTGTATTAATATCAACACGCCGACTCAACTGTCCGATAAAGGGTTCCCCCGTTTGTACATCGTAGCCGCCATCCACACGAATAACTGCCGTTGCCAGTACGGTATTTAATCGCAAGCAGTATTGTTGCAGCGCCGCGCTGGCATCAGCCGCGCAATAATCGGTATCGGTATTGGGGTTGTAGCTGTAGTAGCCCTCGTCGTCCGTAAACGCAAACGGCTCCCAGGCATCGCGCGTCCCGTTGTTGTTGGTGTCCATAAATACTGTCGCACGGGCTAGGTAGCCATCGATAACACGGCCGGACAATACCGTATCAACATGACTCGGCGATCCTACATCCTGCCCAGAACCTCCACACGCAATTAGACCCACGCCAAGGCCAAATACGGAGCCAATTTTTAGTAAGCTGTTTAAACGCATAAGTTACACCATCAATATCTCGTGATTAAAATTTTTGCTGAAACCCGACCGAAAACCCGAACATTCGCGGAACAGTCGTACCGTCCACCTCCGTACTTTCCATACCCCAAGAACCATCGAGTGTTAACCTGCCGAAAAGGGTAAAACCAAGATTGACGGAACTAAGTTCCGATCCGGCCATGTTTTTGCGGTAACCGATGCGAAAAGACGGCCACACATTGCTGTTGGTGTTGTAGGCGGTGCCCAGGTTTAACCACTGGTTTTGATGGCCAACAATATCGTCGTACTCCGCCAGCTCCAGCTCGCCACTTACCATCCATTTTCTGCTGAGATTAAAAACACCACTTACCGTCGCCAATGCCTCTTGTGTGTGCTGCTCCTGAGCAATAATTTCGCCCTTAGCCTGCACAAAATAGGCAGCGGTATCACAATTACTGCGTTCGATACTGGCATCGCTAAAGCGATCGCAATTAGTACCTACGGCACCGTAGTTGTAGCTTGGCGAGTTAATATCCGTGATGGTCAAACCCGCTCGATATCGCTCTGCGACCAGGAGCACGCCAATATCCAGGGACATATTGCTAGTGGATTCCAAATTTTCGTCATAGCTATCTTCCACAACATCTTCAATGCTCTCGCCGTTCAGCTGCTGCAGAGCGATCAATTGCTTGCTGAGTCTCAAATGAATCACGTTCAACTTGAAACCACCATACAGCTCCAGACCATCATCGTCGCCAAAGGTATAGAGCTTTTTACTCATCCCTCCAGATAAACGCGCTTCTATCCCGCTTTTTATATACGCGGAAGTATTGGTAGAAAACAGCAGATTTTGCGGGTCGAAAGTTAACTCGTCATCGAGCACACTCATGCCGATGGTGGCGCCGTAGCTAAAGTCGGCAAAGAAGGTGGCTTCGAGAAGATGATTGTAGTGGTAAAGCGGCAGTATGGGCGCCGTTAAACCAATAGAGGTTTTGCTATAGCCACTCTCACCCATCTCCACCAGGACGGTGTTAAAGCGCTCTAAGGTTTCGCTAACGGAGCCTTCGGCTAGGGAGGGGTCATCGAGGATATCAATAAGCTCATCCAGATCGTCGATAAAGTTATCGACCTTACCCAGCTCGTTTGCATTCCAAATAGATGGCAGGTAGTTGATGCGAAAGCTGTCTTCCTCGGCCACCACCAGCGCGGCTGCAGCCGGATTCGTGTTCGCGGCAAAGACGGAATACTCAGAGGGAATATCACCCGTAGTGTGATTGGGGCCGATATAAATACCATTGGAGCCCGCATAGGCCGGTACTGCCAGTGCGCCTAAAGCCGCAACTACCACTATTTTTTTCACGTATTGTCCTCAGTTTTGTTGTCCGACTCAAAAAGTCTAGTCAAACCGGCGGCTATCGCTACAAAGGAGGGCGTGATATGCAAAATCAATCTACGTACGCAAAATGATTAATAATTCATTTATAAGGTAATAAAGGCGTCGCAGCATTGTCGTGAAATTAATCTATTTGTGCTCTCAAAACACAAATGGCTACACAATACTACTTAACCATTTTGAGCCAGGAACCATACTGGCGATGAAACGCACCCGTTAATCGTTGATTGCTGGGCTCATCCAACAGCGGATTCTGAATAACATAGGTTGTGGGGGCATTTTTCTTCAGCCACGGCTCAACAAATCCAAAATGTTCGGCAAAAACGGACTCCAACGACCCATCAGCCAGGGCACGTTCGAAGCCCTGGCTCAGGCGTTTAGCCAGCTCGGGATTGGATTTACTGATGCACACAGCTATAGGTAGTGGATAAAAAAGCATCGCATCCGTTGACTGTACGATGGGCATGCCACGTATTTTAGCGCCATCCACAACGGCTTTTGTTTCCAATATACTGAGCGGCAAATAATCGTAACGGCCAGCAAATAACATGGGCACAAGATTATTAAATATCCCCGATTTCACAACCCGAATACCGCTGTTCTCGAGAATGTTGATATCCACCCAGCCAGCACCTTGCCCGGCACTCAGCTGGCGGAACTCATCGAACGGCAGGTTTTTCTGAAGCTTTCCTGAGCCACGTTCGCGCACAATAACGCTACGCAAGCCCAATAGGCCTTTAAAAATAGGATATTCCAGCTGAATAATATTGTCGGCATTGACGAATAACCCAGTCCAGGCTGTGGAGTAGTGGACGTCAATTAGTCTGCCTCGTTCGGTCTCTTTTTTGGCTCTCGCCGAAGATATACTTTCTTCAAAATAAGTGATTTTGTAATCACCAAAATCTTTACGGGTTTTTTCCAACGCGAGCACAAGCAACGCTTCCTGATAGGGCCAAAGGCCCGGCGAGTTACCCTTGCTGTAATACTTCACCTCCATTGGCTCAGCAAGCGCCACAGGCGCCATCGTCAATCCGATCACTAACCATACCGGTAGCAGAGCGCAACGTATCTTTACCATATTAACAACAGCCTTTGCCTCAAATATGTGCAAAGTATAGACAGTGAGATGGGGGGCGAAACTTTTGATGAGACGAAACATTTTCAAATATCCCGCCCCACTGGAGGCTTTCGAAGGTAACGGAAAACATCAAGCGATTAAGGCTGGCGGCAAAACATAGGGCCTAAGCTCTTGTCTATTTAAATGCTAATCTTTATCATTAGTATTATCGTATCTATTTGACCGAGTGATCTATGCAAGATTTAGCCGCAATTATTGCCCAGATGGGTGTTGTTCTTTGGGTTCTTATTCTCTTCTCTTTGGTATCTCTGACCTTGTGTCTGATCAAATCCTGGCAGCTGTTCACGTTGCGCCCCCGTGCCAATGCGACGGCACCGTCGGCCCTATACCGCCTACGAAAAGGTGAATGGCATCAGGCTGAGCTACTGCTAAAAATGCAGCGTAATCCACGCGCTCAGGTTTTTTATCAATCACTACGTTTGTGTGAGACCTCGCCCCTGGGCATTGAGGATATTAAACTCGAATGCCTGCGCCTCGCACGCGCCGCGATTCACCAACTGTATAACTATCTGCGTCCACTGGAGGTTATTTCAACGCTTGCGCCATTAATGGGCTTGCTAGGCACCGTACTGGGTATGATCGAAGCCTTCCAGGCGATGGAGGCCGCAGGGGCCAATATTAATCCCTCCGTGTTGTCAGGCGGGATCTGGCAAGCCCTGCTGACAACCGCTGCAGGACTCGCCGTTGCCATTCCCACATCACTGGCCCACAGCGCATTCGAGCGCAGCGCTGAACGCCAGTCGATCGCCATGCAAGACGACCTGGAAAACCTTTTTACACTTTACGCCAATGAGCAGCAACAAAGTCGCAGTGACAGGAAGAAACTGGCGTGAACACCCCGTTGCTAAGCCGCCGTGCGCGTACTAAAGCGATCAGCCTCACGCCATTAATTGATGTGGTTTTTATCCTGCTGATGTTTTTTATGCTTACCTCCAGCTTTGTTCGCTGGCAGGCCTTGGATTTGCACTCGCCGGTTGCCAGTGAACAATCGCCGTTAAACGATCCACAGCTTTTCCTGCTTACCCGCGAACACTCGCTGCAGTTGAACGGTACTGAAATGGTGATCCCACACTATTCCGACTTTAACAGCTCGCACGCATCACGTTTGGACCCTCACACAGCAAGCGTGTTACTGCCCCACCCTGAAGTGGATATTCAAACACTGGTTTCTGCACTGGAAACCCTGCAGGCCGCGGGACTCCATTCGGTGAGCCTTGGCCACAGTTATTCCGATCCCGCCGAAACCGGCACACAGTAATTAACATGCTAACAAACCCAAACACGTCATCCGGAAGAAAAGCATCGGTCGATGAAGGCCTTACGCCACTGATTAATATCGTCTTTTTACTGCTTATCTTTTTTATGATCGCAGGCCAGATAAGCCACCTGAGCAACAACGAGATAGATCCGCCCCATGCCGAAGGCTCACAAGCTCCACAGGCTGCGGAGATAACACTGGACATCCATCGAGATGGAAGCATCAGCTTAAAGGGCCAGACGATGACACTGGACACCTTGCGGCAGACGCTTTCCATCAACGCCAATACCCGCTTGTCCCTGCGTGCGGATAAACATCTAACCGCTAGAGAGCTCGATGAAATTCTAAAGGTCTTGCGTGAACAGGGCGCTGTCACTATTCGACTCTACACACAGAAAAAAGGGGGCAACTAGTGCGCAAGCATCACTGGCTAATAGCCTTCGGTATTGCAGTGGCCGTTCATTTGGCGGCGGCAACGGGCTTCATTCAATTGCGAAACACGTCTACCGGCTCTGCGCTGGATGCAGGTGTGGGCGGCGTGGAAGTTGGGCTTGGAATGCTGGGTGGCTATGAAGAGCAGCTAAAAAAAACAGCAAAAAAATTGCCCGCGCCAGAAGAGCAAGCTGAATCCGTAGAAAAACCTGTGGCAGAAAACAAAGCACCGGTCTCGCAGACGACTGTTTCGCCCCTGCAAGCCGAAACCCGAACGGTCACTGAACCACTGGTTACGGTCAAACCGAGGCCTATTGAACCCATCGAAACGCCAACTCCCAAAGCAGATGCCCAGCCGGCCGAAACATCGACGCCAAAAGCAGACATTCAGCCATCTCCTGCCGGGAGTAATAAGGCCACAGATAACACGACTCAAGACGCCATGGTTAAATCCGGCGGCAGGGGAAATTCACAAAGATCCGGCGGACAAAAGGGTAACGCGCACAGTTACTTTGCCGCCGTGATGGCCCGACTCGCTCTCTACAAAGACTACCCAAACGCATTAAAAAAACAAAAAACCCAAGGGGTAGTCACTCTCGCATTCACTATCGATAAGAACGGCCAGGTAACGGCTTATTCAATAAAAAAAACGTCGGGCCATCCTCTGCTGGATCAGGCGGCCCTATCGATGCTGACGCGGGCTTCACCGTTGCCCGCCATTCCAGAGTCGTTCAACAAAGCACAGCTAAAACTGGTTATCCCTGTTGAATACTCACTTATTACAAATCAATTATTTAAGGACTGAACCATGAACAAACCATCCGCTAACGATGCTCCACCGAATAAGCCGTTGACACTTCGCCGAGACAATCCATCATTTAACAAGACGGCGATTGCCTTAAGTATTCCCGCCATGCTGATGGCAGCACCTAGCTTGGCTGCCGACGACGAATTTGTATTGGATACAATGCAGATTGAAGATCGTACCAGCGATACCAATCCCTACGCGGAAGATGGCGCCCCGTATAAAGCCAAAGTCTCGGGCGATCAACGCCGCGTAAGCGATCTTGCCAAAACGCCACAAACCATTAGTGTATTAACCCAAACCGCGATTAAAGAATCCGGAAAGACCGATTTACGTGATGTGCTGGCCGCACAACCGGGTGTAACACTGGGTACAGGCGAAAACGGCAATGCCTTTGGTGACCGCTATATTATTCGCGGCCACGAAGCGCGCAGCGATGTCTTTGTCGATGGGCTTCGCGACCCTGGCATGACTACACGCGAAAGTTTTGCGGTTGAGCAAATCGAAATCACCAAAGGTCCCAGCGCTACTTTCGCAGGTCGCGGCGCCACCGGTGGTGCGGTAAACAGCATTACCAAACAGGCCAGTACCGACTACAACTTTAACAAAGTCGAAGCGGCTATCGGCACCGATGCGTACCGTCGCCTAAGCCTGGACAGCAACATTAAAATCTCTGAAGAATTGGCAGCGCGCGTAAATATTTTGCATAGCTTTGAAGAGGTTCCCGACCGCGCACCGGCCGATCGTGAGCGCAATGGTATCGCCGCTTCGGTAAGCCATCAAACCACCGACAAATTGAGTCTCGTAGGCGACTTTTATTATCTCAACGCCAAAGATAATCCCGACCTCGGCACTTATATCGTAACTAACGGCGACCCAGTAGACGAGCTGCCCGCCTATCTGCAGGATCAGGATTTCCTCGATTCCGAAGTACAGGCGTTTACCTTCCGCGCCGGTTACGATTTCAGTGAAAACCTGCGTTTACACAATGCCACTCGCTACGGTACGACCAGCAACGGCTACGTGGTAACCGGTGCCCGCGGGACCTCGCGCGCGGTAGATGTGACAGATCCGGATACCGGCGATGTTACCCCGGGCGATCCCGATGCTCCAGGCCTGGCAACCGTTTCGCTCAGTACCCACGAGGGCTGGCAGGAAGTGGACTACTTGGTTAACCAGACCAATGTATTGCTGGATACCGAACTGGCAGGACAAAAACATCAATTCGTTTTCAGTGCAGAATATTCCGACCTAAGCGTAACCAACGGTGTTTATTCCAACGAGAATACCGGTGCAGCTAACTGTGTTACCTCCGGCCGGGGCGGCGTCGTACCCAGCTACTGCATTATCGATGCTGCCGGTAACTACATCACCGACAACGGCCAATTAATGGGCCGGAGCATTACCAAAGGCGATGTTGATTCCGACTACACCATTAAAACCGTTTCGCTGTCGGTAATGGATACCATTGCTTTAAATGACACCTTTACTTTGCATGGCGGCTTTCGTATCGATTCCTTCGACTACAGCAATAAGGTGGTAGGCTGGGGCGCAACAGAAGCAACAGACTACAGCTACGACTCCAAGTTGTGGAACGGTCACCTGGGCCTAGTTTACACTATCAACGAATCCGGTAATGCTTACATTACCTACGGTAGCGCGACCAATATCAACGGTGGTGAGTCCGACGTTGGCGCCAACTGCGGTTACGGTGGCATTTGTACCGACGCAGAAAACGTAGGCGAAGCCGACCCGGAAACAACCGGTAACTTTGAACTGGGTACCAAGTGGAACTTGAACAACAACAAGTTGTTATTAACAGGTGCTATTTTTCAGATCACTAAAAGCGATGTTATGGAAAGCTTGCCACGCGGTTCCAGTTACAGTGATGTCGGTACCGTAAACACGGGTAAAAACCGGGTACAGGGATTTGAAGTATCGCTGGTCGGTAACATCAACGAAAAACTCAGCACACAGCTGGGTGTTACTATGATGGAATCGGAAGTGCTTGAATCGACCAACGAAGACAGCCTGGGCAAGCGCCTGAGCAACTTCGCAGACGATAGCGCTTTTGCACAGCTGCGTTACCAGGCTACGAAAAATTTCGCCTTCGGTGGTGTCGCCACCTACTCCAGCGAGCTCTTTTCGGGCCAGCCCGATACCGCAGCCGGTGAATCCTATAAGGTACCGGCATATACCGTAATCGATTTCTTCGCCAGTTATCAATTCAGCAATGATTTTAAAGCACAGTTGAATATTGGGAATCTGACCGACGAGGACTATTACCTGGCCGCCTACCGCAGTGGCTCGTTCACCTATATCGGTGACGCCCGCAATATTCAGGCAACCCTTAGTTACGATTTTTAAAACTTAAGCACGCCGTAAACACGTTATCCCAGGAACGTCTGGGATAACGTTATTAAGCTTTCTGGCCACTATTGTTATGTCTAATCAAACGCATGATTTTTATATTCAGCCAAAACTGAAGCAGATACCGGCACACCTTATTTCCGTTGCCGACTACAAAAATGAAGCCCAACGCTTTATGCCCGAAACTGTCTGGGCACAAATAAGTGGCGGCGCAGGAGAAGAGCGTACGCTCGCTAAAAACTGCAAACGTTTTGACAACCTGGAAATCCTTCCGCGCGTACTAAGCAATTTCAACCAGGCTGACACCTCTGTTTCCCTGCTCGGGAGAGCACACCCGGTACCTTTTTTACTGGCGCCCATTGCCCACCAAAAGCTCCTCCATCCCGATGGCGAACTGGCTGCAGTGTCCGGTGCTGACGCACTCGGCATAGGCTCAATAGTGTCTACCCTATCCTCAATTACGTTGGAAGACGTTGCCAAAAACAGTTCAAGTGATCCATGGTTTCAGTTATATTTTCAAACCGAGAAAAAAATTACACTGGATTTGGTACAACGCGCAGAAGCCAGTGGTTATGAGGCAATTGTTGTTACCGTTGACGCTCCGATTACCGGGCTTCGAAACCGGGTACAGCGCTCTGGATTTCGAATGCCCGACTTCGTCACCTCGGCAAACCTGGCGGCTTACCCCGTGCCACCAGCAAGGACACTGACTGAAAGCCAGAGTATTATTCTGCATGGATTTATGGCAGAAGCACCCACATGGGAAGACTTAATCTGGCTACAACAACACACAGACCTGCCTATTTTGCTAAAAGGTATTTTGTCTCCACACGATGCTGTAATGGCCAAAAAAATCGGCTTGTCGGGCGTGATCGTTTCCAATCACGGGGGACGAACTCTGGATGGCGTACCCGCCTCGATTGATTGTGTGTCCGCGATACGCTCTGCCGTTGGCCCCGACTATCTGCTGTTACTCGACAGCGGTATACGGCGGGGAAGTGACAGTTTTAAGGCCCTCGCACTAGGTGCCGATGCGGTACTGATTGGCCGTCCCTTTTTATATGGCCTCGCTGTCGCCGGTTCGCTAGGTGTTGCACATGTTCTTAAATTGTTAAAAGAAGAGCTAGAGATCACTATGGCTCTTTCGGGCCACCAGACTATCGCCTCCATTAAGAAAGATGCCCTATGCTAATTACTATTGACAACCTTTTTTCCAAAGAAGAATCTGAAAATATCCTTCAGAAATTATTAAGTGAAAACTGGCAAGAGGGAAAATTAACCGCTGGTGGTGTTGCCGCACAGGTAAAGCAAAACTTGCAGCTAGATGACACTAGCGCCACCGCAACGGAGGTTCGATCCAATATTTTTCATTATTTAAAACAACACCCCACTTTTATTTCTGCTGCATTACCTAATAAAATTTTTCCGCCAAAATTCAATTGCTACCGCAGCGGTGGGCACTACGGTTTACATGTCGATAACGCCATGATGACGCTTCCCGACGGTGGCTATATGCGCACAGATATTTCCGCAACACTATTTTTTAGCAGCCCGGACACGTACGACGGCGGCGAATTAATGATTGAAACTCAGTACGGGGCTCAAGCAGTAAAACTTGAGGCAGGCAGTATGGTCTTATACCCCTCCTCTAGCCTTCATGAGGTGCGCCCGGTTACCAGAGGAAATCGCGTCTGCGCATTTTTTTGGATACAAAGCCTAGTGCGCGAATCCTCCCACAGGGAGCAGCTGTACGAGCTGGATCAGAGTATCCAATCACTCACCCTCGAGCGAGGGGCACAGGATCATAACGTCGCGCGCCTCACCGGCATTTACCATAATTTATTGCGCAGCCGGGGGGAGACCTGACTCAAATGAACGAACAAACCGCAAGGATCGAAAAAATTCAGCAGACCGTACAACGAATACCCATAGGAAAAGTGGCCAGCTACGGACAGATTGCCGAACTATCCGGCCTGCCGGGTCGCGCGCGTTTGGTAGGCAAGAGTCTGGGACGAGGGCCGTCGACGCAGGCCTTACCCTGGCAGCGAGTACTGCGTTCGAATGGGCAAATTGCGTTTGAAGAAACATCAGAATCTGCTCGTAAGCAAAGGCAGTTTTTAGAGCAGGAAGGTGTCGAGGTAAAAAATAACCGGGTGAATATGAAAAAGTTTCAGTGGCAACCTACACTGGATGAATTTTTCGCTCTGGGTATAAGCGCCCTATAAAGACGCGGGTTCAACACGGTTTCTACCACCATTTTTAGCGCGGTAAACCGCTTCGTCTGCGGCCTTAAACAGTCTGTCAAAATTATCATTTGTTTTCGACAGCTGTGCAACACCAAAGCTCGCAGTAATATCCAGGCCAGCCACTTTTGACTCAGCTAAACAACGGCGGAGTTGCTCTGCTTTTTGCATGGCATAATCAAGATCACAGTGGCCCATAAATACAATAAATTCTTCGCCGCCCAAGCGCGCAACGGTATCTTCACTACGGAAATTTTCGTTTAGCATGCGGCCAAGAGCAACTAAAACCTCGTCACCTTTATCGTGTCCAAGGTTATCGTTAATTTTTTTGAAGTAATCTATATCCAGCACGATAATGGAATAGGGTATATCGTGCCGTACAGCCTCCCGAAGACGCACTCCCACCTGCTCTGCAAGATAGTGTCTGTTGTACAAACCCGTCAGCTGATCATGCATGGCAAGGTATTGCATTTCTTCGCGCTGCAACTCCACCATATCCATCAAGCGTTTATATTTGGCTAAATTTTCCACCCGCACCGTTACATCAACAGGCTCCATAGGTTTAACCAGATAGTCGTTTGCTCCAGCGCGCAGTAATTCGTATTTTCTCGCGGCATCATCTAAAGCCGTGACCGCGATGATAGGTAATCTATGCCAGGGGTGTGCGGCATTTCGAACGATGCCGATAAATTCCATACCCGTCATTTTCCCTTCAAGAAAAAAATCTACCACAATAACATCAGGTGAATAACTCTCACAGCTTGTGAGGATGTCTTCCGCTGATTTAAAACACCGACACTCACAATACCCTTCTTCCAGGATCGCTTTTAGAACGAGTTGCTGAGGGAGATCGTCTTCGATAATAGCAACTTTGTTATTGCCTTGCTCAGGAGAAATGTCACGCAGTAAAAAATGATCAATATAGCTTTTAATTTCAACTACGTTGGTACGAGAAAATATTTGGGTGTAACCCGCCGCATACAATCTTCGATCGGAATAGTCTTTATCTGTCGTCAAAAGAAGCAGTGGAATGTGCGTATATGTCTTAATAGTACGAATAGCTTTGGCAAAACGCTCAATATCATCACCCAATGAGGCCGAGGAGACAATAACAATAGAGTAAGCCGCCGCTGGGGCGGATAACTGATTCAGTGCCATATTGGCATCCGTAGCGAAATCAGTTTCTATCGCTGCACTCGAAAAAATATCGGCCAGAATAGCCTGAAAGGTTTTTGAATTTTCAACAATAAGAGCGCTGGAAATGGTCAAACTCGTTTCCCTACTTATCCTGGTAGTGCGTTCAGCTATCGCATTCCGTACTGCCTACCTCTCGCTGCGCTGTGTACCTGAGCGATCAAGTATTATTAGTCGCTTTTACACATTAAAATAGCGAACACTATGAATGAGGTTAGTCGTCCCAGGGCAAGTTATCAAGCATCTCCTTTCTGCTATTAATCATTTCTTCATAGGTTTGAAGCGTGCTGAGATCGAGCAATTCATCGCGTATGCGTAGGCGCTCAAGCTGCCTTTCAAGACAGGTAATTTCTCTGACCAGTTGCTGCTTCATCATTGACGTATTGTTGTACGCCACACTTAACTGTTGTATTTGATGTGCGCGGTTCATATCCCTTTCTTCCGTCGATTGTAATATTGTATTTTTCGTTTGCGTGAGAGGTGACTATGCCGTGCTTTTTATTAAGCCGGTCAGTAAAGCATAGACAAAAGGGGAAGCCCGAACAGTGACGGAATTACACTAATTCACTCTAAGAAAACTAAATGCGCCACTTTTTTCTTCTTAAAAAATAGCCTGTAATACCCTCACTTCCTTGCCGCAACGCAAAAATAACGAACAAAATGACACCCAAATGCCTTGCGTGCTAAGCCGTTAGAAGTAATGCCTTCCAGTTGAACTGTGTGTCACCTATGACATAGAAGTACGGGTTGAGAATATCGTCCTTAGTGTTGTAGCGCAGCGGTTGCAGTTTGTCGTCCAGTACACATCCCCCAGCAGCTTCAACGATAGCCTGAGCAGCCGCCGTATCCCATTCGCTGGTAAGCGCTAAACGCGGATATAAATCGGCCTTGCCCTCTGCCACCAAACAAAGCTTGAGCGAACTGCCCATACTTTTCGTTTGCACCTCTCCCACAGCGGCCCGAATACGATGCATCAACGGGTCGATTTCACTAGCTCCGTGATGTCTGCTCGCCACCACTTCAATAGCTTGTTGCGGTGCAATACGATTCGCCATACTGCGGCTTTCAATCGCTTGGGTAGCGCCGGCTTCTGTTTTCCAGGCTCCGACACCAGTAATACCGCTGTAGACCACATTCGAGACGGGTACATAGACCACACCCAAAACTGCCTGGTGGTTTTCGATCAGAGCGACATTAACCGTGAACTCGTCGTTTTTATGGATAAACTCTTTGGTTCCATCCAAAGGGTCAATCAACCAATAGCGGTTCCATACCTGTCGCTGCGCATAGTCTGGCAATTCCGACTCTTCCGATAGCACCGGTACATTCGGCAATAGCGCAGCCAGGGCGGGAAGCAAAATTTCGTGAGCGGCTATATCTGCTCGCGTTACCGGGGAATCATCGGCTTTGGACTCCACGCCCATACATTCGTCCGAGTGATAGACCTCGAGGATGGCTTCCCCTGCTGCCTGGCAGATCTCGATCACTTGGCTTAGTAAATTCTGGTCAAGCATACCGTTTCCTTAAGATTGGTGATCGTTGGCCAGAATATCCCGGGCCATATAGAGTGCCGCAATGGAACGCGCTTCGGAAAAATCTTCCCGCATAATCAGCTTGTCCAGCTCGGATAAACGATACACCTCCACCTCCAATGGTTCCGGCTCATCCCCTTCGGCTGTTTGAGGGTAGAGATCCTGGGCAAGAACAATCTGGGTATGGTGCTGCATATAGCTTGGAGACTGGCTCACCAGCTTTAGTGGCCTTAGGATTTTAGCGCCGTAGCCCACTTCCTCCATCAGCTCACGGTTGGCCGCCAGCAGCGAATCCTCCCCCTGCTCCACTCGGCCTTTGGGCAGGCCCAAGGCGTAATCTTCCACCCCTACGCCATATTCGCGAATTAACAGTACCCTGTCGTCATCGAGCATTGGTACTATAATCACCGCCGCATGATCGCCGGAGGCCAACCGTTCATAGGTTCTCTCTGCGCCGTTGCTGAAACGCAGTTCGACTTGCTCTACGCAAAACAGGCGGCTGCGCGCAACTTTTTGACATTTTAATATCTGAGGTTTTACCGGCATGACAACTTTCCAATGGGCAGGGAACCGGCATTATAGCAATGATTGATTGGCAAACGATTGATACGGTGTTACTCGATATGGACGGAACCTTACTCGATCTCCATTTCGATAATTATTTTTGGCTCACCCACCTGCCCCTGCGTTACGCCGAGGCTCACAAGGTAAGCGAAGAAGAAGCCAATCGGTTTTTAATGGAGCATATTCGCCTTTATGAAGGCAGTTTGAAGTGGTATTGCCTCGACCACTGGTCCGATCTGGTCAAAATGGATATCCCCGCACTTAAGCGGGAGATTCAGCACAAAATTCAGCTTCGCCCCTATGCTAAGGACTTTCTCAGCACCCTGCGCCAGTTGAAGAAAAAGCTGGTTCTGATTACCAACGCCCACCCCAAGGGCCTTGAATTAAAGCTGAATATTACCAAGATCGACCGCTGGCTAGATATCGTGATTTCTTCCCACGAATACAATCTTCCCAAAGAAGATATTCGCTTCTGGCACGAACTTCAGGCACGTGAACACTTTGACCCGAAACGTACCGTCTTTATCGACGACACTCACCGCGTACTCGAAAGCGCTGCCCAGTTCGGCATTGCCAACCTGGTTTGTATCAACCAACCCGATAGCCAAAAACCACCCAGGCGCTCGGAAAAATTCCTCGACATTTGTCATTTTGATGAAATAATGCCGCCTTCTATTCACGCCAACTAATACCCAGAAACCCATGGATAAAGTTCGTATCGACAAGTGGCTTTGGGCCGCTCGCTTTTTTAAAACCCGCAACCTCGCCAAACAGGCCATCGATGGTGGCAAGGTGCATTTAGACGGCGCGCGAGTGAAACCTAGCAAAGATGTCGAAGTCGGTATGCAGCTGACGATTCGTCAGAGCTGGGATGAAAAAGTGGTGGATATTATTGCCCTCTCCGATCAGCGTCGCGGCGCGCCAGAGGCGGCATTGCTATATCTGGAAACCGAACAGAGCACAACCGCTCGTACAATAAAAGCGGAGCAGCGAAAAGCGATGGGAAGTTTGCATGGCGATACAAAACCCACCACCAAGCAACGTCGCCAGATCCACCGATTTAAACGTATTAATACTCAAGAGCCATAAATGACTGCCAAACTGACTCACGATAAAACCCACAGGTTTCTTTTTGATAAAACTGATATTCGCGGCGAAATCGTCTCACTCGAGAAAAGCTATCGCGAAGTTCTGCTGCAGCAAACCTTGCCTCCGGTATTACTGCCCACACTGGGGGAATTTGTTGCCGCCGTCGCACTCCTGAGTGAAACCTTAAAGTTTGAAGGTACGCTGACCTTACAGGTCCGCGGCGACGGTAAAGTGCCACTGATTATGGCCGAAGCTACCGATCAAGGTCACGTTCGCGCGATTTTGAGAATCAACCAGCAACTCCACAGTGGCGATGCGCTGCCCGATGCCAACCTGTTCGACACCTCCAACCTTCGCTCGCTGGTTGGCAACGGCGTGCTAACGCTGACAATAGACCCGGTGAAGGGTGAACGCTACCAAGGCATCGTCCCTCTCGAAGGCGATAATCTGGGTGATTGTTTAGCGCATTACTTCGAGCAGTCTGAACAGCTACCCACCCACATCTGGCTATTTGCCGACGAAAAAAACTGTGGCGGTTTAATGCTGCAGAGCCTTCCTCCGCAACAAATTACTGACACTGAACAACGTCGAGAAATTTGGGAGACATCCCTACAATTAGCCAACACCTTGACCGAAGACGAATTATTTAGCCTTCCCCACGAGCAATTGCTTTTTCGTTTGTTTAACGAAATGGAATGTCGACTGTTCCCGGCGAGAGATATTCGTTTCAAATGTAGCTGCACTCGCCAGCGCAGCGAAAATGCTATTGTGTCTCTGGGGCGTGAAGAAGCCGTCGACTTACTAAAACAAAAAGGGAAGATCACCATAGATTGCCAGTTTTGCGGCAAACACTATTCTTTCAAAGATGCCGATATAGAAAAACTTTTTGGCAACCCGAAAACATTATTACACTAGCCGGCCGTTGAAAAACGTTTCCACCCACCGACCTCAACCACCGGAGGATGATTTTTTCCTACCGTATCCACAGCACCCCGCACAGTAATAAACGCAATCTCTACTAGCTGCGCTGGTATTTCTGCGTAAGTTCCGCAAGATACGCTATTGGTAAGGCATCGAACTGGTTCTGGCTTAACCGCCACTTCCAGTTACCTTCGTTAACAGCGGGGTCGTTCATTCTAGCGCTAGCGGGTAAATTCAGTACATCCTGTACTGTGACAATAGCAATATCAGCCTTTGAAGACATCAATAGATCCAAGAGCTGTTCCACAACCGTCAGCTTTTGAGTATCGTTTTCCAGGAAGGCTTCCAAACGTTGGCGTACGTCGACATCGGCCTCTTCGTACCAGGCCCGTGCGGTCGTATTATCGTGAGAACCTAAATAAGCCAACGCGTTTCTAACGTGGTTAGGTGGGAGATAGGGGTTTTCATCTTCATCCTGTTCAGCAAAAAAAGCGAACTGTAGAACCAGCATACCGGGAAAATCATAGTGCTCTTTTACAGCCACAACATCCGGCGTAATAATACCAAGATCTTCTACAACAACGGGGAAGTGTGTAAATGCAGATAGGAGCGCATTAAAAAAGTCGTAGCTTGGAACATCCCGCCAACGGCCATTGATTGCCGTCGCCTGCCCCGCAGGCACTTCCCAGTACTGCACTAAACCTCGAAAATGATCAATACGAACGATATCAAAGCGCTCGAACAACGCCGCCATCCTCTGCACCCACCACTGATAGTGGTCTGCCCGCAGACACTCCCAATTATAAACCGGGTTATTCCACAGCTGACCTGTGGCGCTAAAGTAATCCGGCGGAACACCCGAAACAAAAGTCGGCTTTCGCTCAGCATCCAGTTTAAAGTATTGGCTGTTCGCCCAAACATCGGCACTTTCGTAGCTCACATAAATCGGCATATCACCAAAGATATCTAGGCCAATACTGTTGCAGTAGTTTTTAAGACTCTGCCACTGTGTAAAGAAAATATATTGCAGGACTTTTTCCTGTTCCAGCTTCCCGCTCAGCTCCTGCCTCGCCTCGTCCAGAGCCTTGGGGTGACGATCACGTAATGCCTCAGGCCACTCACTCCAGGATCTTTTCCCTTCTCGCTTTAGCAAGACGGTAAAAAGAACAAAATCATCTAGCCATTTTCTTTGCAGCGTACAAAATTCTCTAAAACCAGAAAGATTGCTTTTTTGTAAAATTTTTTTTGCCGCTTTATACAAGACTGCCAACTTAAATTCGCGCACCCGGGTAAAATCCACTTCATTATCGGGCAGAGAATCCGGCACGGTAAACTCCGCCGGATCGATTAAACCTTCGTCGATTAGCGCCTGAAGATCAATAAGCAACGGATTTCCCGCAAAAGCAGAA
The DNA here is from genome assembly GCF_014211975.1 of Teredinibacter haidensis. Taxonomy (NCBI): domain Bacteria; kingdom Pseudomonadati; phylum Pseudomonadota; class Gammaproteobacteria; order Cellvibrionales; family Cellvibrionaceae; genus Teredinibacter; species Teredinibacter haidensis. The sequence continues at coordinate 4,223,803 of NZ_CP060084.1, read as the reverse complement.
CTGCTAAAATAAGGCGATTCTCCAGAGGCGGCGTTGGACGGATTTAAGGGCAGCATTTGCCAATATTTTTGGCCTGCTGACCGCAGCTGCCGGGCAAAAAAATAAGCCGCAGCTCCCATATCGCCAATCCCGTACTCAGAAGGCAAACTGGAAATATGCAATAGCACACCGCAAGACCTCTCGCCCATCAGTCCTGAATGTTTACTACCACGTGCTTTATCTGAACCTCGTTTATCCGTAGACATAAATACTTAACACCTCCATAAGCGATAGACCCAATAGCAATCGATCCGAAAAAATCCCCTCTAGTCACAAAAATATTGACACACTGCTCAACACCTAAGAGTTATAGCCCTCTATAGTGAAATTAACCACTAGAGCAAAAAAATATAAGCGATTGGATCAAACCCCTTTATCCAAATCCTGCTATTTAATCTATTCATTTACACAGTTTTCGCAATTCAATGCATACCTATTCATAAATATTTGTCGCCTTTTTGTCGTATGAATACGTATGCAAAAACTTGTTACAGCAAAATCGACCAGTTTAAGCTTGTGCATCGACGGCAATTCCTCGTAACTCGATTTTTTTGACCCGAATTTCAAAGCCATAAAGATCGAAAAAGTTAACGAAGTGAACCCAGATAGATCAACAGTTTTACTTCACAGTATTCGTAACATAATAAAAGTGAGGAACTTAGATGAAAATCCTACCCGCTTTCCAACGAAACAAATTGGCACTTACGATTTCTTCCATTGTTCTTGGAGGCATCGTAAATATCAGTAGCGTAAATACACTAGCCCAAGAAGACGGCCTCAACGACCAGCATCTTGAAGAAGAGCTTATCGTAACCGGTTTCCGCAAAAGTATTATGGATTCGATCGAAACAAAACGTAGTGCCACCACGGTGGTAGAGGCAATATCCGCAGAAGATATTGGCAAACTTCCCGATTCAAGTATTGCAGAATCTATCGCTCGTCTGCCTGGCTTGGCGGCACAGCGCTTGGATGGCCGTGCCAGCTCCGTTTCTGTACGTGGACTCGGTGAAAACTTCAGTGCCACCACCCTAAATGGCCGCGAACAAGTTTCTATCGGCGATAACCGAGGTATTGAATTCGATCTTTACCCATCAGAAATAATGTCTGGCGTTACTGTTTACAAATCCCCCCACGCGGGGCTGCTGACGCAGGGCATCGCCGGTACCATCGATCTGGAAACGGTTAAACCCCTCGACCGCAGCGAACGTATTATTCAACTCAATGGCGCACTCGAGCAAAACAATTTGGGAGAGCTCAATCCCGACGGACAAGAACAGGGTTATCGTGGTACTTTTTCCTATATCGACCAAATGATGGATGACACCGTAGGGATAGCACTGGCGATAGCGAAAATGGAATCGCCCAACCAGGAAGAGCGTTGGAACGCCTGGGGTTACCCCCAAAACGACGACGATAACTATGTGCTGGGGGGCGCCAAACCCTTTGTTCGCTCATCCGTTCTCGACCGTTCGACCATTATGGGCGTCATTGAATACAAACCCAGTGAGAAATTGAAAGTAACCGGTGACGCGCTTTATATTGACTTCGCAGATGAAAAAATTCTGCGCGGCATCGAAATCCCCGGTTATTGGAGTCAGGGCGGAGACAACGAAGTTATCGAAACGCTTAGTCTAGAAAACAACTTTGTCACAGAAGGCATACTCCACGGAACACAGGTTCAAGTTCGCAACGATTTTGAAAAGAGAGAAGCCGAAATGAGCGCATTCGGTTTAAACGTTGCGTACAGTTTTACCGACGACCTCGATATTGAGGGCGATATTTCTCATTCCGACATTCAACGCGACATCTTCAGCCTGGAAAGCTACGCCGGCACAGGTCGAGGCATTAACGTTGGTGAGGAAGATGAAATCCATTTTGAAATGCTGGGTGATCGCGGTGTGATGTTTTCCCCCATACTCGACTACAGCGACGATTCTCTAATTGAGCTGGGGGGGGCACTCAACTGGGGTAATGGCGAAACCGTACCTGCCGATGCACAGGACGGTTTTATCAATATGCCGACCGTTGAAGACGAACTGGATGCAGTTCGCATATCGATTACCAAAACCTTTGACGATGGATTTATTAGCGCTCTTCAAGGCGGAATCAATTACAGTGAGCGAACTAAAACCAAAGCTGATTCAGGCGTATACCTAACGCTCGACAATTATCCCGACACACTACCTATTCCAGAGCGATACCGTCTATCCGATACTTCCCTCAACTTTATCGGCATGGGGAAAATGGTTTCCTACGATTCCTATCAGTTGTGGAAGGATGGCTACTATACCGAAACACCCGAAGATCTAACGGTTATCTCACGAGCAACAAACGACTGGAATGTTTCGGAAGAAATTACCGTATCCTACCTTAAAGCTGACTTTTTATTTGAAACCGGTCTTTTTCCAATACGTGGAAACATTGGTCTGCAGTACGTACAGACTGATCAAAGTTCCGACGGTAAAGCTGCCGCCATTAATGACGAAGGCCGTGTGGATATTCAAGACAGTCACGGCGGCGCCACTTACAGTGACATTCTGCCCAGCTTGAATATTATTGCGCCCATTACCGAGCAACAGACGGTGCGCTTCGCTGCAGCAAAAACCATGTCCCGATCACGCATGGATCGTATGAACACGAGCTATAGCTTCAGCTTTGATCAAACCTTGAATATTCCCGGTGGCGAACCCTTCGGTGCCGACGGCGGCAACCCTGAACTAAAGCCCAATATGGCCAACCAGTATGACTTAAGTTATGAGTACTACTTCAGTGATGACGGCTACATTTCCGTTGCGGCTTTCTACAAAGAACTGGACAGTTGGCAATACAAAGAAATTGTGCCCTACGATTTTGCAGAAATTCTTCCTCCCGATGTTAGTGACCAGGTTGAGTCGACGCTCGGTAATATTAACGTCTGGGTAAACGCAGACGGCGGGCGAATTAGCGGTTATGAATTTACTGCCGTACTCCCAGCAAACCTGCTTTCGGAAGCATTGGATGGCTTAGGCGCAATTATGAGCGCTACCTTTATTGACAGCAGCCTGGAGACAGCTGATGGAGAAGATCAAAAAGTACCGGGGCTTTCGGAAGAAATTTATAACATGACTCTATACTACGAAAATCGCGGCTTTCAGTTGCGCACCAGCATGCGTAAACGCGATGAATTTAACGGCGAGCGCTTTGCGAATAGTTTCGTACGTGAAGAAGCCGAAGTATTGGGTAGCGAGCTGTGGGACGCCCAAATTAGTTACGATTTTTCTGAATCCGGTATAGATTCGATCGATGGTTTAACGGTTTCACTTCAAGCCATGAACCTTACGAATGAACCCTACGTAACCGTTAACCCAGACACCGGATTTATTCGCGACTATCAAGTATTTGGTACGACCTATCTCCTTGGCGCAAGTTACAGATTTTAGAAATCTGTACGCCCTTCACCGGCGAATACTCCTTTCGCCGGTTTTTTCGCTTTTATCCAGGCGCATAAATTATGCGCGCTAGATTTTTTGGGTTTTAGTCAAACAGGAAAACAACATGCAACAAAAACCAGCACTGAGCTTTTGGCAAATTTGGAATATGTGTTTTGGTTTTCTAGGTATTCAGTTTGGTTTCGCCCTGCAAAATGCCAACGTTAGCCGTATCTTTCAGACACTGGGCGCCGAAGTCGATCAGATACCTATTTTATGGATTGCAGCCCCTCTCACTGGCTTGCTTGTACAACCAATTGTCGGCTACTTCAGCGACAATACCCAATCGCGATTTGGTCGCCGACGCCCCTTCTTCTTTGTCGGCGCAATCCTGACAACCGTTGCACTATTACTAATGCCACACTCGCCAACCTTATGGATCGCTGCCGGCATGCTATGGGTTATGGATGCCTCTATCAATATCACCATGGAGCCCTTCCGAGCGTTTGTTGGCGACAACCTCCCGGAAAATCAACGCCCTCTCGGGTACCTGATGCAAAGCTTTTTTATTGGCTGCGGCGCTGTTGTTGCCTCCGCGCTACCCTGGATTTTCAGTAATTGGCTCGGCATATCCAATACGTCCTCCTCGGGTGGGCTTCCTCCATCGGTGCACTATGCGTTTTATACTGGCGCTATTATTCTGTTGCTCGCGGTAATGTGGACAGTGTTCAGTAGTAAAGAATATTCGGCTGAGCAACTGAATTTATTTTACGGCAAGCCAGACGAATCGGAATATCAACAGGCCCAGGCAATAGGCGCTAAACGATATTACTGGATAATTACTGGTATCGTCGCTACCGGTATTATCTACCTTATGTCACTTAAGGCAGAACTTTACATTATCAGTTTGGGTCTACTAATATATGGGCTACTTCTCGCTGCTGCCAAATATTTGCAAGATGCCAAGGTCACCAAAAACGCGTTTTTTCATATTTTGTATGATCTGAATAATATGCCTCGCGTTATGCAGCAATTAGCTGTGGTGCAATTTTTTTCCTGGTTCGCGCTATTTGCCATGTGGATCTATAGCACACCCGCTATTACGGCTTATCACTTCGGCACCTCTGATTCAAATTCAAAAGCCTTTAACGATGGCGCCGATTGGGTCGGTGTTTTATTTGCTGCCTATAATGGGTTTGCGGCTCTAGCCGCTTTTGCGATATCGTCAATGGCCACCCGTTTCGGTTCAAAGATCACGCATTTTATCTGTCTGCTATTGGGCTCAGTGGGCTTTATTTCTTTTCTGTTTATTCGTAACCCGGATTATTTGGTAGTATCCATGATTGGTATCGGCTTCGCCTGGGCCTCTATTCTATCGCTTCCCTACGCGATGCTCGCTAATTGTATTCCTCAGCGAAAAATGGGCCTGTATATGGGCATATTTAATTTTTTTATTGTTATCCCCCAGCTTCTAGCTGCCAGTATTCTCGGCTTATTAATTAAATCTTTTTTTTCTGGCGAGGCTATCTACGCCTATATTATCGCTGCCATATTTTGGATTCTCGCCGCCATTTTTACACTCAAAATCTCGGAACCCTAAGAGGGACATTCAATGACCAAGAACCGATTGCCCACCAGCCTTTTGATCGCCACGATTGTCTCCGGAATTTTAAGCTGCTCAGAAAACAGCGAACATAGCGCGGAAAAACTCGTGCAACACTCAACAAGTGCGCCCGGCGCGCCCGGAACCGCGTCAACCTGGTCATTCTCAGGAAAATCCGGTATCGGCACGTCTTACGAGCGCTATGTCAATGGGCAACACCGTGGCAACCCAGATACAGGTAACGTATCTAAAGTATGGTTTTCTATTGCCAATGGCGTGCTCACTGAAACCATGTACGGGTTAATACACGAAGCTCAGTTAAAGGATATGCAACTTGTTGTGGTGGGCGAAAATTTTGTCGATATCGAAAGTACCGATACGATTTCGTCCATCGATTATTTATACAAGGATAGTACCGGTCGACCGCTATCACTGGCCTATAAGATCACTAATATCGACAAGGATGGTCTATACATAATTGAAAAAAGTATTTTTACCCATCCCGATACACAAGCCGTTTTTCATAGAATCGTTTTTACACCCAATGTTCCCGGCCTAAAACTCTATCTGCAAGCCAATCCACATATCGGCAACACAGGAGAAGGTGATATCGCATGGACAGATGGCGAGGGTCTGCATGCGCAGGAAGGCAATACTACGATGAGTATTGTTTCACACAAAGGTTGGCACAATCCCACCGTAGGATTTGTCGGCGTATCTGATTTACGAAGTGATTTAGTCGATGGCAAGCAGGACTGGGTTTATCCTTCCACGGGCGACGCGAGCGGAAATATTGCCCTGGGAGCCGAACTTACCACCAGCGCGAACCAGCCAACAACCTTCGACGTGGTTATCGGTTTCGGTGAGCAGCAAAGCGACAGTGTCGCAGCAGCAATTATGGCTCTTGATGACGGATACGAACGATCTCTACAGAAATATAATGGAGAAGGTAGCGCGGTAGGCTGGCAGGATTACCTAGAATCACTTAGCGGCCTGAAGGAAATCCGCCCTAGCAGCACGGATAACGGCAAATTGCTCAACGTCAGCGCATTGGTGTTAAAAGCACAGGAAGATAAGACGTTCTCAGGTGCTTTAATCGCATCGCTATCGAACCCATGGGGCGATACCGTTTCCGCCGCTCAGTTTTCCACGGGTTATAAAGCTGTTTGGCCGCGAGATTTTTATCAATGTGCCATGGCTTTTCTCGCACTCGGCGACACCGAAACACCACTCGTTGCATTTCAGTATCTAAAAAATGTGCAGGTAACGAAAAATACAAAAGGCAGCAAAGGGGTAACGGGTTGGTTTTTGCAAAAAACACATGTCGATGGAACGCTAGAATGGATCGCCGTACAACTCGATCAGACAGCCATGCCTATCATGCTGGGTTGGAAGCTCTGGCAGCAAGATGTACTTTCTGATAAATCGCTAAAATACTGGTACGACACCATGCTAAAAAATGCCGCTACTTTTCTCATTGAAGGCGGCACGGTTAATTTGGACTGGAATACCGCAACCGTAAAGCCACCTTTTACTCAACAGGAGCGCTGGGAAGAACAGGGCGGCTATTCACCATCATCCATAGCCGCTACCGTTACCGGACTGGTATCGGCTGCCGAAATTGCATCACACTTGGGCGACAGTGATTCCGCAACTTTATTTTTGCAGACCGCCGATCAATACGAACAGAGCATTGAAGCCCTTACCTATACCAAACAAGGCCGTTACCAGGGCGATGACGGCAATAGCGAATACTACTTACGTATAACGCAAAATAGTAATCCCAACGACGAAGGTAAGCTGGCCGATAGAAATGGTCGAGGCGTTCTCAGCGAAAACGCCATTTTGGATGGTGGTTTTCTCGAACTGGTACGCTACGGCGTTCGTGCAGCAAACGATCCTCATATATTATCCACAATCGAAAACCTGGACGATGAAACTATTGCAGATGATTATCGCGTGAAATACAGCTTCGAAACTAATGGCTACATTTTTCCGGGCTGGCGTCGCTATGGTATGGACGGCTATGGGGAGGACGAAGACACCGGGAAGGCTTACAGCGAAACCGGTAAACATACCCCAGGGCAGCGCGGCAGGGTATGGCCATTTTTTACCGGTGAACGGGGTCACTATGAGCTTGCAAAAGGCGCCACATCCGAGCACTTAAAAAATACGTTTGTCGCTGCGATGGAATTTTTTGCCAACGAAGGTTTGATGTTGCCGGAGCAAGTTTGGGATGGCGTTGGCGTCGATACCGCTCATAACTTCGCCATGGGTGAGGGCACCAACTCGGCCACACCGCTCGCCTGGACCCACGCGGAATATGTAAAGCTATTACGGTCTGTTGCTGACGAAGCCGTATGGGACAGCTACCCTCCGGTAGTGTCCCGCTATCAAAATAAATAGGGCGACGAAACCCTGAACAGGGTACGTCAGGGCTTTCAAGTAATCTGTGGTTTACACAGCATGCGATATAGGCTGTCTGATTGCCCAACGACAAGCGGCAGCACCAACAAAAATTCCTGCATACCACTGTTGGGCTAACCGTAACCTGGCGGCTCGTTAGGCTTTTGCGACGCAGCTCCTACCACCACATTTGGCACCACACGATTCCCGCACAATTAATTTTCCGGCAATTTTTTGCTGGCTGATCGATTCACCTTCTATCACTTTAATAAGATTATCCACCAGTAACTGTCCGGCCAATTGCGTATCCTGCTGGATAGTTGTCAGCGGTGGGCTGGCAAAATCCGCTATCGGTATATCATCAAAACCGACAACAGCTATCTGTTGCGGAATTAATAACTGGGCTTCCTGCAACGCTTTCATCGCCCCGATGGCAATCAGATCGCTCGCACCTGCAATCGCATCAAATTTTTCACCACTACTGAGCAATTGCTGCGCGGCTGCAAAACCCGACGTTTCTGTTGTTTGCGCATAAATCTGTAAGCGCTTGTTAACCGCTAAACCACGCTCTTTTATAGCGCGACAATAGCCGTGATAGCGTGCCTGAAATTCGGGGGAATCTTCCGTTATACCGCCCAGAAAAGCGATTTTAGAGCGCCCAGATTCCAGCAAATGTGTTACCGCTGTGTAGCAGCCATTTTCGTTATCACAACCGATAAAGTAGCCAGCCTGCCCCTCAACCACAGGGCCCCAAGTAATAAAATGGGCGTTCATTTTATGAAGGCCCGATATTTTTTCGATGTAGGTGGTGTAGTCACCATAACCAAGGAAAATAATCCCGTCGGCCTTATGAGTATCTTCAAAATCAGCTTGCCAATCATCACTGTCCTGCTGAAAAGAAATAAGCAAATCATAGCCGCGAGTCGCCGAGGCCTTAGTAATGCTTCCCAGCATGGATAAGAAGAAAGGGTTAATTAAAGACGTTCCGGTACCCGGGTCTTCACAAAACAGTAGCGCGAGGGTTTTTGTGGTTTTTGATCGCAGGTTGCGTGCGTTGATATCAACTTTGTAATTTAGCTGTCGAGCAATTTCCTGAATTTTGTCTCGCGTTTGTTTACTCACCAGCGAGCTGTTTCGAAGCGCACGAGAAACGGTTGGCTGCGATACACCGGCGAGAAAGGCAATATCAAATGACGTGGGTCTATTTTCTTTCAACGGCTTGGTCCGCGAGACGGAGGATGAAACCGATTAAATTACCACGCCCGAATCAATGCATGCCTGTTCTAACGCCGTCACATCGGGCAGGGTAAATTCTTCCAGGCCAACCTTTACCTGCATATCATCATAGGGCCGCGCATTACGATCTGTATTTTCAGAAATATCAGCCTCCGCCACACGAACCATACGCGGAATGCCTTGAGTCGGTATAGCAATAAAGGGCAACTCGGAATTAACGCCGGTGTTGTTTAACACCGCCATTCGCCCCTGAGGATTCAGAGGTGTCACCGGGCCACCACTGATACCCTCATAAGAAATAACCGGTACCTTGGTGTTGCGCCATTCGTAAAAACCCAGGAGCCAGGGGGGTGAATTTTCAAGCGAGCCAATAGGTTGCATGGACGCCATTTCCGCCACCGACACCGTTGGTAAAATTAATGTATTGTCCAGCAGAGGAACTAGCAGACAGGCAATTTCTGTATTGCTCGAAATAACAGCGACCTTACTTTCACCTTCACTCATGCTTTTTACCCATTAAAATAGTCAGTTATTCGTTGCTGCAGTAATACGGTTTACATGCAGGCTGCTTTCGGATGTCGACGTTCTGCGAATTGTCGTGCCAGCTGCTCTGGCGACCCAAGATAGCTCACCGCTCCGGTTCCCAAGGCTGAAACAGGCATGGAATCTACTGCGCAGCTTGATGGAGACTGCGCCCAAATCAAACCGCCACAACCTTTCATATAATGGCAGCTGCTAGAGCCATCGTTGCCCATGCCGGAAAATATAATCGCGCCGCTATTTTTACCAAACCTTCTGGCAACCTTGGCCATCACTTGGTCGGCAGAGGGCTGATATTTTCCTGCCCAGCGATCGGGTATGGGGGCTATCACTCTAGTTTCGTAGAGATCAATTTGATGCGCTGGTGACACCAGGTATATGCATTTTTCCACCATTGTCTGGGAACGCTCGCATTCGAGAACAGCCCAGCAAGTATTGCGTAGTAAGGCTTTCTGCAATGTACGTGTAATTTCTGGATTGATATGCTGTACATACAAAAAAGCAACGCCATCCATATGCTCAGGAATATGCTTCAGGAAACGGCCGACAGCCTCCGGGCCACCCGTCGATGCTGCTAACACCCAAATTTCACGCGGTTTGCTCAAGCCTTGTGGCGCTGAGGTACCGGCACACAATTGTATTTTGCTTGAAAACCGCGTGACTCGCTCAATAACACCCAGCTCGTTGTAACTCTCGATATCGTCATAAATGACTGGCACGTCGAAAGATTCCAAAATTTCCATCAGATGTTCTGACTTGTCATGCTGTAAATCCAAACGCACAACCCAAGCGTCGACATTCCGAACCTTGTCCAGGCAACCACTGCTGGCTTTAATGGACAAAGCAATATCGTGACCGGAACGCTTTACCAAATCGGTCAAGTCTTCAAGTTGGGCGGATGTTTCGGCCAGCAGCCCAAATGTCAGGGCCTGCACAGTCAATGCAGCTAGCCCTTTTCGGCTTTAGCCAAAAGATCGTTTATTCCTTCGAGCAACATATCCTCCTGATAGGGTTTACCCATATATTTATTCACCCCCAGTTCCATCGCATGCTCCCGATGTTTATCACCGGTTCGAGAGGTAATCATAATGATAGGTAAGTGCTTCCATCGACTAGTCGTGCGAATATTTTTCGCGACTTCAAAACCATCCATACGCGGCATTTCAATATCCAGCAGCATAAGATCTGGCAGTTCATCCTGAAGTGTTCGCAGTGCGTCCACACCATCTTTGGCGGTCATCACATTAAAGCCTTCACGTTCTAAAAAGCGTGATGTCACCTTGCGTACCGTTACCGAGTCATCGACGACCATAATAGTCTTAACAACCTCTTCCGGCACTTCATCGGCCTTCAGAGCGGCTACTCCGTCCAACTCAATAATATTGGCATTGGCAATTTCTTTACGCACCAATGCATGGGGGTCGAGAATAACAACCACACTCCCGTCACCCATAAGAGTAGCACCCGAAAGCCCCTGCACAGAACTGAATTGCGAGCCCAGGCTCTTTACAACCACTTCACGGCTACCTAAGAGGTTATCCACTTGAATGGCCATGGTACTTTCTGCGGAGCGCACCAATAACACGGGAAGAGGCAATGCCTGACCTTCCAGTTTGGCCTGAATATCCGCGTTGAGCATTGTCCCCAGATAGCGCACTTGGTAGTTTTCCCCGGCATATTCAAAGCGGGCATCTTCACTAGAATAATAGTGTTCCAGCTCAAATGGACTAACACGCACAATACCTTCAATGGTGTTCAGCGGAATCGCGTAGTTATCCAGACCTATTTCAACCATCAGCGCGCGATTAACCGATACGGTAAACGGTAGTCGAATAATAACTTCAGTGCCACGCCCCCATTCGGAGTTGATCAGCACTGAACCGCCCATGGCTTTGATCTCGGACGTTACAACGTCCATACCTACACCGCGGCCTGAGATCTGGGTGACCGTTTCCGCAGTACTGAAACCAGCGTGCAGTACAAACTGCATGATATCGAAATCGCTCAGCTCTGCATCCGCGGCCATCAAACCACGCTCGATCGCCTTTTCACGTACACGACGCAAATCCACACCACGACCATCATCAGCCAAACGCAGAAGAACATCGCCACCTTCGCGACCCAGCGTTAAGACAATTCGACCGGTTTCGGGTTTAGCGGCGTCTATGCGTTTTTCCGGCAGTTCAATACCGTGATCCACAGCATTGCGCAGCATGTGTTCCAATGGCGGTACCAGACGCTCCAGCACGGAACGGTCTAGTTCACCTTCAATATTGTCCAGCTCGAAGCTGACATTCTTGCCCAGCTCACCCGCAACCTGGCGAACAATCCGGCGCAGGCGCGGTACCAAACGAGAGAAAGGTACCATGCGTGAACGCATCAAACCCTCCTGTAGAGTGGTGTTAATACGTGACTGTTGCAGTAACAGAGTTTCGGTATCGCGGATGTTGTCGGTCAGGGTTTGGCGCAGATCCACCAAGTCGGACGCAGACTCAATTAGTGAGCGGGAGAGCTGCTGTAATTGCGAGTAGCGATCCATCTCCAAAGGGTCGAAATCTTCGTGTTCCGCCATCTGCTCCTGGCGAAAGAGCACCTGGGCTTCGGTTTCAATATCTAGCCTGCGCAACTGCTCCTGTAAACGGGCAATGGTGGAATCGATATCTTCCAGTGAATGAGAGAAGTCGCTGACCTGTTGCTCGATACGCGAACGGTTAATGGAGGTTTCACCCGCAAGGTTTACCAATTCTTCCAACAGGTCGGACGAGACTTTAACGACCTCTTGTGGCCCGGTTTGCTTGCTTACGAGTGCCTGCTCACCACCACCTGTTTTAACCGCCGGCATGTTAAATTCACCAGGGCTTGCCTCAGCGGCGGATTTAGGTCGAGGCATAAAGGGCAGAACATTGGATTCCTGACCTGCTTCTGCCGCACTATTTTCTGGTTGTTGATCAGCGATTCCCTCGGTTTGAGCAATCGGGGCGTCCAGCTCAGCATCACCGGAAATTTCTGCCGGCGCGGCTGTCGCACTGGCGCCACCCTGCGCTACAAAGTTCTCAATGCCACGAACACCACTGAGCACTCTATCCTGGTAACTGTGCATCTTGTGGAAGAAGCCATCGTTCAAATCACTGAGGTCAGTGGCGATCAGGAAGCTTTCATATTCGTGGGTAAGCTCACCGAGATTGGCCATTCCCGCCAAACGAGCGCCACCTTTGAGAGTATGCAATACGCGTTTGATCTGCTCTGGCCTGGAATCATCGGACCAGTCAGATTCCCAGCTATGAACCGACTCATCCAGTTCTTCGATCAGCTCGTTCGCTTCCTCCAAAAAGATGTCGACAATATCCTCGTCGTAGTCTTCATGGCTTGTGTCAATATTGTCCAGTAGGCCCGGGATGGTCTTCCAGCTCGGGGTCACTTCCGGCTCAACTTCAGCAGCTGGCTGACTCTCCGGAGTGTTTGGCGACACGAACGCAGGCTCTTCCGGTTCAAATTCAACGACGGCGTCAGACTCCGACGCCCCCTGCTCTTCTGTCGTGCCGAGAAGGTCCTGCTCCTCAGTTGGCGCAGGGTCTACCACAAGCGCCTCTGTTACAAGGAGGTCTTCTGATCCATCGGTGCCTTCGACAAAACCGTTCGCCATTTGCAGCTCTGACGAATTATCATCGCTGGAGAGACCATGCTCTTCATCTGGAAGCGCTTCTATCGTATCGAGGCTGCCCTGCTCCTCACCTGACACGAGGTTTTCCACTACAAATAAGTCTTCTGATCCGTCTGTAACAATGCTACCGGCGTCTTCGACAAAACCGTTCGCAACTTTCAGCCCTGACGAATGATCTTCACTGGAGAGACCGTGCTCTTCATCTGGAAGCTCCTCGGTTGGCGCAAGCTCTTCTGCTACGACTAGGACATCTTCTAATTCTTCTGTAACAATACCATCGGCGCCTTCGACAAACCCGTCAACCATTTGCTGCTCTGAGGTATGTTCATCGCTGGAGAAACTTTGCTCTTCGTCTAGAAGTTCATCAGCATCTTCCCCAGGCTGCAACGGTTCGTCGTCACCAAACTCTAGCTCGAGGGGAGACTCTTCTTCAGCTTCTACTGCGGATTCACCCCACAGCTGCTCCGGCTCGACAATCTCTTCAACGATTGAATTAAGAATCGCTTCCTCAACCGCCTCTTCACCCAGACTGGATATTTCGTTTTCAGCCTCTTCGCTGACCGAAAAAGGCTCATCCGTTGTTATGATCTCGGTTTCTGCTCCCGATACATCGTCAGTACGTTCCGTCACTCTGGAGCCACTGTAAATCAGCGAGGCCAATGCAGAAGTAGTCTCTTCCGATGGCGGTACAACATTTTGGCCTGCAGCTACGGCATCGACCATATCCAACAACGCATTGTGTCCGGCGCCAAGGAGAGTAAAAAAGTCGTCATTGGCTTCCAATTGACCGGCTTGGTACTGCTCATATAGTTTACACAGCTGTGCGCTCAGGCCAGCCATATCCGGTAGGTTGGCCTGCTGAGCGCCCGTTCCCAGGGTGGAAAGCTCCCGCACCACAGGCTCAATATGACCACGACTATCTCCACTGGCCTGCCAGTCGCCAATTATCTGTTCCGCATCCAGCAGCAGATTCATTTCCTCTGCCATAAAGATGGAGAGTAAGCGAGGATCAACCTTCTGCTGACCGTCTTTTTCCATCTCTTTAAGACGAATGAGGTGCCCGACCGCCAGTTCACGTAACTCTGCGGTGCGCGCGACAAACTGTTCCTGCTTGGGAATTTCAAGTGTCCGGCGAGCGTCGATACGACCCAAAGCCTCGCGCGTGTAGCTCACCGCATCGCGATATAACTGCAAGATGTCTGCGTTGATATCAACCTGGTATGTAATAAGCTCTTTAGCAAAAGCTTCCAGTGGCTCGGCAATACCTGCAATTGGAAGTACCTGCGCCATTTTGGCACTGCCCTTCAAGGTATGCAGCGCACGCTGGAAGTCATCACTGGGCGGCCCGTAGAGAGGGGATTCCTCTTCCATTTGGGCAATAAAGGCTTCCATGGTAGCCAAGTGTCCCGCCGCTTCAGAAGAAAAGATTTCCAGAAGTACGAAATCTTCATCATCTTCAAGCTCGGCTTGAGGCTCTTCTGTCTCCGCAACCACGGGATTGCTTTCGCTAACAGGCTCAGCGGCAGGCGCTTGAGCATTAAGATCGGGAAGCGGAATAGACTCTCCCGCTGGCACGGCTGCCAGCTCTGGGGGAGTTTTTCCCTCAGAAAGGGATTTCGCCCAAGCCATATACTGCTCGGCCAAGGCCTTTTGTGAGCAACGACGCTTGGCAGCAAAATCGTCAATCATCGAAGGCAGTAGATTAATAGCCAAATCGATAACGTGACTGTGGGCCGCCTCGGCGCGAATACTATTATCGAGAATGCGGTTAAGCATATTTTCGATAGTCCAGGCCAACTCACCAATATCAAAAGCTTCGACCATACGGCCGCTACCTTTTAGGGTATGGAAAGCTCGGCGGATAACCACCAGGGCGTCCTGGTCTTGCTGGTTAGCTTTCCACTGAGGAACGTACTCGTCTAGCGTTTCTTTTACTTCACCCGCTTCTTCGATAAAAATTTCGATAATTTCATCGTCGATATCACTTTCTTCAGCGTCGTCATCGATACTGATTTGGGCAAGAGATACCTCTGCAGGAGCCGTAAATTCTTCAACTGAGGCCACTGGCGCAGTTTGACCGTCGAGCACTTCCAGCTCAGGTGCAGCACCTGATACCGGCAACTCTTCGGCCATGGGCTCTTCTGCAGTGGGCTCCTCTGTAACGGGTTCTGCAGTAAAAACCGACTCTTCCGTCGGAGCGGGCGGAGCCGCGATAATTTCTTGTATCTCATCAACCTGAGGCGGTTCAACCGTATCTACCGGTGCATTGGCGGTAACACCACTTCCATCGATAGGGTAACCCAGAGTTGCAACGCTGCTTTCAGCCACATCCAGAAGCGATTCGGTATCTTCCTCCATATCACCCAACAAGCGCTCAAGGTAATACTCCAGGCTGGCAATCGCATCGGCCAGGGTATCCAATGCTTCCCAACCCGGCTGTCCTTCGCGATTCAATAACTGTTCCTGAATATACAAACTACAAGATCCCAGTATCGCAGCCGGGCGCGGCAGTGGAATCATATCCAAACCACCGCGAATATTGTGTAACAGGCTACCCACATTTAGCAGGTGGCTTTTATCCCATTTGGAAGAAATATATTCGACAATGGCATCTTTCGCCTGCTCCAGGCCATGCTGACATTCTTTAAGTACTGTGACTTTAGCCTGGTCGATCTCTACTTCACGCTCGTTGACACTGGCCAGATCTCGGTTGGTGCCCACAACCTTGGCGATCGCTTCGAGACGGTGTTCGATTTCTATTATTTTACCGGCCACATCCAATAGCCGAGCTTCATCAAAACTATTCTGCTGACTGAGTTCTTCCAGCATGGCGGCTTGAATATTGACCTGTTTGCGCAGATCACCAATACCCAGCACCGCAAGCGTGTCGGCTACACGCTTAACGATAGGCAAGACTTCTTTTAAATCTTCCGGTGAACCGTGGCCCGATAGAGAAAGGTCGAGCACATTCTTGATGGAGTTGATCTCATCATTGAGGGCCACAACCACTGAACGAATCGCTTCGGGATCTGGCGCAGAGAGGGAATCACTGGAGCCCTCATCGCCGATACTGACACCGTCTAGCAAAGCTTCAGACAAACTGTATCGCTGTTTTACACGATTAACTTTTTTGCCGCCGCTCTCTGCTCTGGCAACGTAGTACAACAAATTTTTCAGCAGGTTTTCGCGGGGCATAAAATCCAATGCACCCGGGGCTTTCTCCCCCAAAACGCGCAGCTCCCGAGCCAGGTGGCGAAGCAACCCACGAACGGCAACGCTCAATTCAATATCACCGCGCAACAGGCCTTCAATCAGGGCCGCTGACACTTCCCACATGGGAAAACACGCCGTTCCCTGAGTAAGGGCTTCCATTCGGCTGAATACTTTGTCTAGATAGTTGAGGTTCTCCTCAACTTTAATTTCCCGTAGTACGCTTGCGGCGGCAAACTGGTACATCTCCCTGAGTTTTTTCAAAACCTGTGCGAGTTTGGCCTTGTCTTGGGTAATGGGGTGCCGGCTACCATAGAGCTCTTTAACAATCTGCAGGTTGGGAGCAAACAGATTGGTTTCACTGAGGTAGCTTTGATTGCGCACTGCACGCAAGTCGTTAAGTAAAGGCAGAACCAACCCGGGATTATCTTCTTTTTGCCCTCGGATACGATCGAGATAAATAGGCAACTGCAGCAGCGAGCGCATCAGTACTTCCTGCGCTTCGGGCACACTGGTAACCTGATTGTCCATCAGTGCCTGTGCCAGCTGCTCCATTTCTTCAGCCAGCAATGATGCCCCGTGGAACTCAACCATTTGCAGACTGCCATGCACTTGGTGGATATGAGTCAGGCAGAAACGTATGCGTGTGGAATCCCTTGGGTCTTCCACAAAAGCTTCTAACGCTTGGTGGGCATCTTTGAGAGTTTCACTGATCTCCCCAACAACCCAATCCAACGCTGCAAAATTACGTTTATCACCCATAGATGGAGCCCTGCACCGCTAGGTTTGTATCAGACAACCGCATTACGCTGCCGCCACTTTTTTTATGTATGCCTGTACTTCATCGACGGGCGCTCTCACCATTTCTGGATGGGTCCAATCGACCACTTCTCCCAAACCAACCACTAATAAACCTCCCGGTTTCAAACGTTCCACAAACGCATTCATAATTTCGTGACGTAACCAGCGACGGAAATAGATCAGCAGGTTTTGACAGAAAATCACATCCTGCATAATGTTTGGCATTTCATTGATATTGAGCACATTGGCGTGGTTAAAACACACCCGATCCTGCAGCTCCGGAGAAACTTGATAACGCCCGTTATCCTGCTGGGTGAAATAGCGCTGTCGGATATCCGGCTCCATCATTTCCACTTTTCTCTGCGGATAGATACCGTTACGAGCAATGGTTAAGGCCGCTCGACTAATATCTGTGGCGGTAACGCCGTAGTAGGGATCAAGTTTCGCGCTATCGTAGGTGTCGTTGATCACCATCGAGAGGGAATAGGGTTCCTCACCGGAGGAACAACCAACGCTCCACACCTCGAAAGAGTCAGCCATTTTCTGGCTGGCAATCTGCTCTTCCATGTAGGTGCGAACACAATTAATAGAGGGGCGATGGCGAAAAAAACTGGTTTCTTTTACCACCAGGCGGTCGATCAAAACCGACCATTCCATCATCCCGGAGACACCGTCAACAACACGGTTGTAATACTGCGAATAATCAGAGTGTCCCAGCTCGCGCATGCGCATGGTGACCTGTGTTTGCAGGAACACGCGCTGCTGATCGCTGAGACAAATACCCGCCCGATCCTCGAGCAATTTGCTCCATAGATCAAATTGCTTGTCTGAAAGATCGGGAGCCGCCTGTAAAGACCAAATCATGAAGCTCAACCAGTAGTCGCGTTAGACGTTAATGCCAACGCTTTTTTTATCATCCTCATCCACTTCACTGGCAAAATCGTGAAGTAGCGTAGGGTCGGCATCATCGTCGTCCAGCGCATCATCAAGGGAGAGATCTACAACATCCTCCTCATCCAGCGTGGCAACATCGAGATCTTCATCAATGTCGACACCCAGCTCAGCTGCAATATCGGAATCCGCCTCAACATCCATATCGTAGTTGTCATCATTCGCTCGTGCGGCCATATCGTCAGGCAGCTTGAAGCCCGTTACCGAGCCTCGCAATTCAATTGCCATCTCGGAGAGATTACCAATCGAGGCCGCAGTAGCGTTAGTACCGGCAGATGTTTGTGAAGTGATTTCCTGAATCACGTTCATCGTGTTAGAAATATGACCTGCTGATGAGGCCTGCTGACGTGCAGCGTTGGAGATGTTTTGAATCAACTCCGCCAAGCTGGCCGATACCGCCTCGATTTCTTCCAAAGCTACACCCGCATCCTGTGCTAGGCGCGCTCCGCGTACCACTTCCGAAGTTGTTTGCTCCATCGAAATTACGGCTTCGTTGGTATCGTTCTGAATCGTCTTAACTAACGACTCAATCTGCTTAGTCGCTGTCGCTGAACGTTCCGCAAGTCGCTGAACCTCATCCGCTACCACCGCAAAGCCTCGTCCTGCGTCACCCGCCATAGAGGCCTGGATTGCTGCGTTAAGTGCAAGAATGTTGGTCTGGTCGGCAATGTCGTTAATCAACGATACGATGTCACCAATTTCCTGGGAGGACTCACCCAGTCGTTTAATACGTTTCGAGGTATCCTGAATCTGTTCACGAATGGTATCCATGCCGTGGATGGTGTTCTGCACCACCTTCGCACCGTTGTTTGCGATCGATACCGATCGCTCCGCAACGCCGGCTGACTCAGCCGCGTTAGCCGATACTTGGTCGATGGTAACCGCCATCTCGTTAACCGCAGCGGAAGCCCCGGCAATTTCCTGAGCCTGGTGCTCGGAAGCCTCAGCTAGGTGCAACGCGGTTTGCTGCGTTTCTTTCGAACCGTCCACAACCCGTTGAGAGGTTTCGTTAATACGCGATACCAGTACACGCAGTTGGTCGATGGTGTAGTTAACGGAGTCGGCAATCGCACCCGTAAAATCTTCGGTTACCGTTGCGGTGGTTGTCAGGTCACCATCAGCGAGGTCGGCCAGCTCATCCAGCAATCGCAAGATCGCGTTCTGATTTCGCTCATTGGTTTCTGCAGTTGCCTTGGCGCGTCGGTTAGTACCCCGAACCCAGGACCAACCAATTAAAATCAAACACACCAACCAGACCGCACCCACAATCATTAGCAGATTGTTGTTCCAGTTGCGGTTATTGGGCAGCTCTACTATCTGGTCAGACAGCGCACTCAGGTTATTCAGAATTTCCGGGCCGTCATCAAGAATTTCGTTCGTTGCCTGGCGCCCTTTAAACAGGGCTGGGGACGCCTCGAAGATTTCCCGTACCGAACCACTTACAAATTCAAACAGTTCGGAAATTTCTTCCAGTGAGGAAATGGCTTCGGAGTCCGTTACGCGCGAAATACTCATGGCGATATCGCCTGCTTTCATACCATCCAGTACTTTACCAAACAGGCTCGCATCGAGGTTGAACTGATCTGCTGCACGGTCGGCGTCATCACCACCCCGAAGCATTTTGTCCACGTTTCGACCGATACGTTCCGCACGCCAGGACTGCATCTGAGCAACCGACACCTGATCCGCTGGTGCTCGGTTTTCAAGAAGAATCTCTACGATATTGTTGTGTTCAGCCTGAAGTTCCGGGAGCGATTCATTCAGGGTGGTCGCCACATCATGAAGGAAGATAATGGTGTCTTTATTGTCCGTAATTACCTGGGAATTTTGCTTTACTCGCGCCCATACACCCTCGAAAGATGCCAGTTGACGGGTAAGCACTTTACGCGTTTGCGGGTCGGCAGATTTAAGCTGTGCCCAGGATCGCTCCATGGATGCCATTACATCCTGTAACTGTCCAAAAGCCTCTTCGTTACCAGAGGTCGCGTCCCGCGATAACGATGCCAGACGGAAAGACGATGCACGCAAGTTACTGGCGTGCTGGAGGTAGGCCTGATCACGCTCTGCATTGGTGAATAACTGATAAATCACCACACCAACAAATGCTGTCAGAATAATCAACCCGACTACCAAGCTGGCTAGTACTGGATTGGCTTTTGTCCGGGCGATAAGGCCCTCGGAATCACTCTTCATACGACGCTCCCAAGCGATTGTATGGTTCTAACCCAACGCGCAGATGCGCGTCCCGAAATGCAAAAAATCCTTCTGAGTCAAAGACCAGAGGAACGTTAACGATGCGCTGACCTCTGCTCTAAAAAAAGCAAAAGGTTAGCCCAATGTCTTTACTAAACAACGCTGGCTTACACCAGCGCTGCGTTGTTAAATCTCGAATCTTCGGCCAGTTTAGCCATACTGAATACGGGCCAGGCCTTACCATCGGCGTCTCTGTATGAGCCATCAATAAAGTCCTCCATCGTTTCAGGCAGGGCTTCGGTGTAATCTCCAAAACTGTCCGAATTAAAGTGCTGCATACCAAAGGCCCTATCAACCACAATGCCGCTGTAGAGGATATCGGTTTCCAACACCAGCACTCGGTGGTGCTTGCGGCTACCGCTGATGGCACCACCAAAGAAGTGGGGCAAATCAAAAATGGGTAACAGCCGCCCACGAACATTGGACAAACCCAAAACCCACGAATGCACACCGGGCAAACGCGTCGAACTAGGCACTTCCATCAATTCTGCCACGTGATTCATGGGCGCAACAAAACGCTGACCTAGAATAGAAAAGCCAATGCCGCTCCAACGGGGAGCTGTATTCTGCCTGGATGGCAACCCTCGCGCGGACTGACGACTCTTCTTCGCCAGCTCGACCAAAGCCTGGAAGGCTGTTCGACTCATTCGGAAGATCCCCGCCGTTCTATTTCCCACTTAATGCAATACTGCATGCGATCATCTGTTTCCGATAAGTCTGTTTAACCGCCCACTTTGGCGATGGTAGCCAGTAGCTCTTTTTCGTCGATTGGCTTGGTTAGGTAGGCTTTCGCACCCTGACGCATACCCCAAACGCGGTCAGTTTCCTGATCTTTGGTCGTTACGATAATAACGGGAATATGCGTTGTTTCAGGGGCTTTACTCAGCTGACGAGTTGCCTGAAAGCCGTTCAGTCCCGGCATTACGATATCCATCAAAATTAAATCGGGCAGCTCGGCTTTGGCGGTGGCTACACCGTCCTCACCATTTATCGCAGTAATAACAGCGTGTCCGTTCTTTTCCAACATACCCGTTAATTTGTATGTCTCTGTTGGTGAGTCATCAACAATCAGTACTTTTGCCATACTTCCCCCGCAGGTTATTCGGCACACAAAGGTTTAATGGTTCGATCCGTTAACTTAACTAGCTCGCGCGACTTTTACGTGCGCTTCAATAGCACCAATCAGCTCGCCCTTGCTGAATGGCTTGGTTAGATACTGGTCTGAACCCACGATACGCCCTTTCGCCTTATCAAAAAGGCCATCTTTACTGGAGAGCATAATGACGGGGGTAGATTTGAATTCACTGTTATTTTTTATTAATGCGCAAGTTTGGTAGCCGTCCAAGCGGGGCATCATAATATCAACAAAAATAATATTAGGACGGGTATCGGCGATTTTTGCCAGGGCATCAAAGCCATCTGTGGCAGTCACAACCGTGCAACCCACCTTTTTCAATAGCGTTTCAGCAGTTCGACGGATGGTTTTACTGTCATCGATAACCATCACCTTCAAGTGCTCTAAATTGACGTCCATAAAGTGACCTTGCTTATTCGTCTTAAGGATGAGAAGTATAGCGCCACACACTTACTATAGTATGAGGCAACTTTTAACATAGTTTTGCAGTGTAATCTATAACCGCTTGAAAAAAATAGAATTCTACGAAAATCATACGGAGAATCAAAACTATCAATTTTTAACGAGTACCTCTTATAATCGTCTAATATTTCAGCTTTCGCCAATCTCGTTTTCATATTCCCCGGAGTCAGTCAGTGAACAAGCAGCTTTCCATCGGTGTGGTCATGGACCCTATATCCACCATTCATTATTTAAAGGATACAACACTGGCGCTGCTACTGGCCGCCCAGTCACGCGGCCACGCCCTTTATTATATGGAACTGAGCGATTTAAGCCTCGATAAGGGTGAAGCACACGCCAATATCTGCACACTCTCCGTATTTGAAGACAAAAACCGCTGGTATGAGCTGGGCGAGCCTCAACAAACGCCCCTCGCAGACCTTGATGTAGTCTTGATGCGCAAAGATCCGCCCTTCGATAATCAGTATATCTACGCCACCTATATACTTGAGCGGGCCGAGCAGCAAGGAACCCTGATAGTCAATCGACCCCAAAGCTTACGCGACTGCAACGAAAAGGTCTTTGCCACGCAATTTCCCCAGTGCTGCTCACCGGTTATTGTCAGCCGGGATGCGCAACAGCTTCGCGAGTTTCACCAAAAGCACGGTGATGTCATTTTTAAACCATTGGATGGCATGGGCGGTACCGGTATATTCCGCTGCAGACAAGACGACCCCAATGTCAGTGTTATTCTCGAAACACTCACTGAAATGGGTACCAGTTTTATTATGGCCCAGCAGTTTATTCCCGATATCAGTAACGGAGATAAGCGGGTACTCGTCGTTAATGGCGAACCGATTCCCTACTGCCTCGCGCGCATACCAGCGGCCGGTGAAACTCGGGGTAATCTCGCCGCAGGCGGCAGCGGGCTTGCCCAACCTTTAAGTGATCGCGACCGTTGGATTGTCGACCAGGTCGCACCAACACTGGTCGAAAAAGGGTTAATGTTCGTCGGCCTCGATATTATTGGCGATTATCTCACTGAAATTAACGTAACCAGTCCAACCTGTGTACGTGAAATAGACAAGGCCTTTGATACTAAAATTGGCGAGAAATTGATAACAGCCATCGAAGCAAAGCGATCAAACTAAAGAGCATTATGTCCACCACTTACCCCGAGGCCACCAGCGGTGACCGCCTGAGCTTTACCCTGTTTATGGCCGCCGCTATTCACGCCATGATTATTTTCGGATTCAGCTTTGCGGTGAATAGCGGCCAGAAGATTGCGCCCACCCTCAATATTACCCTAGCTACACACAAGGATAATATTGCGCCGGACACAGCAGATTTTCTGGCGCAACACAACCAGCAGGCCAGCGGCACCGGCGACCAGGTGAAAGAGATTACCACCCGCGATCTGGCGAAAATCGCCGATACCACTATTCGCGACATAAAACCCGAGGCGCAGCAGAGAGCCACCACCGAAAGCCGCCACAAGACACAGATTCTCTCAACCAAACAGCTCAAGGACAGGCGCACAAACAAGAACCCGGACCCCGAAAAATCGGTAACCCAGGAAGAGAAGAAGGGTCTTGATATGGACGCACCGCTCTTTAATCCGGAATATGCGAGCCTGCAAGCGAAGCTGGCGCGAGAAAAATGGGAAGAAGCCAATAAGCCACGTATTCGGCGACTGATTTCGGTATCAACCAAATCAGCCCATGACGCGGCTTACCTGAACAGCTGGCAACAGAAAATAGAATTTATAGGCAACGAGAACTTTCCCCAAGAAGCACTCAATAACAACATATTCGGCCAATTGCGTCTAGCAGTAAGGATTAACAGTAATGGTGGCATAGAAAATATCGATATCTCTCAGTCTTCCGGCCACAAAGTGCTGGATGATGCCGCCCTGCAAATTGTTCGCCTCGCAGCCCCCTTCGAGCGCTTTCCACCGGAAATTAGCAAAGGCGCCGATCAACTAGAAATTATCCGCACCTGGCGCTTTCAGATCACGGGACTCAGCACGTCGAATTAGGCCCGTTAATCGGTTTTTTACATTTCGGGCCTTGAATTATTTCGCCCTAACATCATACTGAAATTATGAGCGATAGCCCTTGGAACAATGTCGATATTCCCGATAGCCTGCGCGATCATTTTCTGATCGCCATGCCTAACCTCACCGACCCTATTTTTTCCCATTCGGTTACCTATGTTTGTGACCACAGTGAGCAGGGCGCCATGGGCATTGTTATTAACCAACCCTTGAACCTGCGACTGGGCGATGTGTTCGACCAACTGCAAATTGACTACCACGCCCAGCTTGGCAACTACCCCGTATTGGCCGGTGGGCCGGTAAATATGCAGCGAGGCTTTGTCCTACACCGGGATGAAGGTACCTGGGAGTCTACTCTGCGCATCACCTCGGAAATCAGCCTGACGGCGTCTCGTGATATTGTCGCGGCCATCGCTAAAGAAGAAGGCCCCAAACACGCTCAGTTTGCGCTAGGCTATGCTGGCTGGAGTGCCGGTCAGCTGGAAGACGAAATTAACGCAAACTCCTGGCTTATCGTGCCTGCTGACACCGGCATCATTTTCGACACCCCCGTTGATGAACGCTGGTCAGCAACGGCAAAACAACTGGGTATCGACCTCAACCTGATTTCATCCACGGCCGGACATGCCTGAAACAATCCCTCCTCAAACACTGCTCGCTTTTGACTTCGGCACCCGCAATATTGGTGTTGCTACAGGGCAAACCCTTACACAATCGGCGAGCGAGCTCTCTCCCCTTCCCGCCAAAGAGGGCATTCCCGACTGGAAGCAGTTAGAGGCCCTGCTGAACGAGTGGAATCCACAGCTTGTCGTTGTTGGCTTGCCCGTCAATATGGACGGCAGCGAAATGGAAATGACCCGCCGGGCACGCAAATTTGGCAACCGCATAACCGGCCGTTTTGGCTATAAGGTTGAATTTGCCGATGAACGTCTGACGACGCGCGAAGCGAAAGCGGAAGCTCACGCCTCCGGCCACAAAGGCAACTACCGGCAAAAACCTATCGACTCGCTCGCTGCACGGATTATTTTGGAAAACTGGATGAACACGTAGTTTGTTGCGAGAGGCTAACCCCAAGACCAAGAAAGCGACCGGTGCTCGTCATCTCCCATCTAGCGCGATACCAGCACAGATGTGCTGGGGTGCTTGCTGCGCTAACCTATTGCTAGAAGCGCCTAGAACGATTGGATTCATCCTCCTGAATACTCAATTCATCTGCCGCGTTGGATAAATATTCGGCATCGCTTTCAGAGCCTAACTTTATCATCAAGCGTAGATCGTTGGGCGAATCTGCATGGGAGAGCGCATCTTCGTAGGTAATCTCACCGGAATCGTACAAATCGTATAGCGCCTGATCAAAGGTCTGCATACCCAGCTCTGTGGACTTTTTCATCAGCTCTTTCAGCTCATGCACATTGCCTTTGCGAATTAAATCCTGTGCCAGGGGGGTATTCAGGAAAACCTCCAGACAGGCACGACGGCCCATACCGTCCGGCGTAGGAATTAGCTGTTGAGCAACAATAGCTCGCAGATTCAGCGACAAATCCATCCACAATTGCGAGTGCCTGTCAGCGGGGAAGAAGTGAATAATGCGATCCAACGCCTGGTTGGCGTTGTTGGCATGAAGGGTACACAAGCAAAGATGACCAGTTTCTGCAAAGGCAATAGCGTGATCCATCGTTTCCCGGGCGCGAACCTCGCCTATCAGAATCACGTCTGGGGCCTGCCGCAAAGTGTTTTTCAGCGCCACCTCAAATGATTCCGTGTCAATTCCCACTTCGCGCTGGGTAATCACACAACCCTCATGCTGGTGAATAAATTCGATCGGGTCTTCGATGGAGATAATGTGCCCCCTGGAATTACGGTTGCGGTGGCCCACCATCGCCGCCAACGAAGTCGATTTACCCGTGCCGGTCGCACCCACAAACAACACCAGCCCTCGTTTAACCATAGCTAGCTCTTTAATCACTTCGGGTAAGCCGAGGTCATCAATTTTTGGGATCGTCGTTTCAATTCGTCGCAAGACCATACCGGCCAAATTGCGCTGATAGAAAGCACTGGCACGAAAGCGCCCAACTCCTCGCGCACTGATCGCGAAGTTAAGCTCCTTGGTTTCCATAAACTCCTTGCGCTGTTTTTCGTTCATTACGCTCAACACCGTTTCGCGGGATTTTTCCGGAGACATCGGTGTGGAAGTCACCGGAACAATCTTACCGTGAAGCTTCATAGAAGGTGGCACGCCAGCGGTAATAAATAAATCCGAAGCGCCTTTTTCTACCATCAATGACAACAAACGATCAAAATCCATAGGGATTCCTTAAAACAGCTTTTTTAGTTAACAAGTTGCGGACAAATACTATCTGATTCTTACTCTTTCTACGAAAGCGGGATTGACATCAGATGATGCAAACTCACCGACAGGGTAGGGCAAGGATACCCACCATTGCCCCCTCGGCTAATACACACAGGTTAAAAATTATCGGGCATCTTGGCTTTCTCTTTTGCCACATCCCGAGCAATGATTCGGCGTTCGACCATATCGGCCAAACACTGATCCATGGTCTGCATACCGATGGCTCCACCGGTTTGAATAGCAGAATACATCTGCGCAACTTTATCCTCGCGAATAAGGTTACGAATAGCCGGTGTACCACGCATAATTTCGTGCGCGGCTACGCGACCACCGCCAGTGCGTTTCATCAACGTTTGCGAAACAACCGCTTCCAGCGATTCCGATAGCATGGAACGCACCATGGATTTTTCGTTCGCCGGAAATACGTCCACAATGCGGTCCACGGTTTTTGCCGCCGAAGTGGTGTGTAAGGTGCCAAATACTAGGTGGCCTGTTTCGGCTGCGGTCAGCGCCAAACGAATCGTTTCCAAATCTCGCATTTCACCCACCAGAATAATATCCGGGTCTTCACG
Organism: Teredinibacter haidensis; assembly: GCF_014211975.1. NCBI lineage: Bacteria > Pseudomonadati > Pseudomonadota > Gammaproteobacteria > Cellvibrionales > Cellvibrionaceae > Teredinibacter > Teredinibacter haidensis. The sequence goes on along the minus strand of NZ_CP060084.1, from coordinate 4,197,142 downwards.
CAAAGCAGAGCGCAGCGCTTCGGCAAAACCGAGGGTGTCGCGATGAACTTCACGCTGGTTTACCAGGCATTTTTTGCTCTCATGCACAAATTCGATGGGGTCTTCGATGGTGAGAACATGGTGGTATTTATTCTCGTTGATAAAATCGATCATCGCTGCAAGAGTTGTGGACTTGCCAGAACCCGTTGGACCAGTAACCAAGACCAGCCCGCGCGGAACAGACGAGACATCACGGAATACCTGCCCCATTCCCAACTCCTCCATTGTAAGCACCTTGGATGGAATTGTACGAAATACTGCACCAGAACCACGATTCTGATTAAATGCGTTCACACGAAAGCGGGCAACACCCGGAACTTCGAAAGAAAAGTCAGTTTCCAGAAATTCTTCATAGTCCTTACGCTGCTTGTCGTTCATAATCTCGTAGATCAGACCGTGAACCTGCTTGTGCTCCATCGGCGGCAAATTAATACGACGCACATCGCCATCAACACGAATCATCGGCGGTAGGCCAGCAGACAAGTGCAAATCAGAAGCACCCTGCTTGGCGGAGAAAGCAAGTAGTTCAGTAATATCCATAAACGACCCTTAGTTAGCGTTTTGCCATGGCGCCGGACCAATGTTTTTTACGGCGACATGCGATTGAAAGACGTTAGCGTCAGGCACTTGCAACAGTGCAAGTTCAGACTAAGTATAAGTATATGCATAACATCTCGGACAAGATAACCGAAGTTAACACACGAATCGAAAAAGCGGCATCGGCCGCCAATAGAAATACGCAGGAAATCACATTACTTGCCGTTAGCAAGCGCCAACCCGATGATCTGCTACTCGAAGCCTACCGGGCCGGGCTGCGCCATTTTGGCGAAAATTATGTGCAGGAAGCGGTGGCAAAAATTGAACGCCTGCGCCTGCCCAACGCTGTGTGGCATTTTATCGGCCCCATTCAAAGCAATAAAACTAAAGTAATTGCCGACCATTTTCACTGGGTACACTCGGTGGATCGCATAAAAATTGCTCAGCGCCTGAGCGATCAACGCAACCCTATCTCCGCCCCGCTCAATATCTGCCTGCAAATTAATATCGATAACGAACCGAGTAAATCCGGCTCGAGCGCCGAGCAGGCGGAAGAAACCGCCCTGCAAATCGCGTCAATGCCCAACCTTCAATTGCGAGGATTGATGGCAATTCCGCAAATTGCCTCCCACCCGCAACAGTCCGCAGATGCTTTCCAACGTATGAGAAGCCTATACCAAACCTTGAAAAAGCACAGTACCCTCTCCACTATGGATACTCTATCGATGGGTATGTCGACCGATATGGAGGCCGCCATCGGCGAAGGGGCTACCGTTGTACGTGTGGGCACAGCGCTGTTTGGGCCGAGAAATAGCTAACTTATTAAAAAGGACTACCACCATGAAAACCTACCTGTTCAAGCTCAGCTTAGCCCTGTTTTTGGCCATCGCCTTCACTGGTTGCGCAACCAATCAGGGTAATACCAAGGCCGAGAAGCAGCAGGCCATCCTAAAAATGAAGGACGACACTCTGACCCAGCTATTTAAACTCAAGCCACATACCCGCGCCCAGTTGAATAGTGCGACAGGCTATGCCGTATTCAGTAATGCCAATGTTAACCTGATACTTGCCAGCTTCGGCGGCGGCTACGGTGTCGTCAAAAACCGCAATACAGGTCATCACACCTATATGAATATGGGCGAAGTCGGCCTGGGAATTGGTTTAGGCGCGAAGGATTTCCGTATTGTCATGGTATTTGACAGCATAGATGTTATGGATCAGTTTATTAACCAGGGCTGGGTCTTCGGTGGTCAAGCCGACGCCGCCGCCAAGGCTTCCGACAAAGGCGCCGCCGTGGGTGGAGAAGCCGTCGTGAACGGTATCACCGTATACCAAATAACGGAAACCGGGCTGGCTCTTCAAGCCACGGTGAAAGGTACCAAATTCTGGAAGTCCAGCGAACTCAACTAATCATTTCAGCAAGGCAGATACAAGTATTATGTCAGCAGCACCTACTATTGCGTTTATCGGCGCAGGCAATATGGCCAGCAGTATTATCGGCGGACTGGTCGCCACCGGACATCCGCCCGGCAGCATTATCGCCAGCGATCCCAACACAGATGCGCTGCACAAACTGGCAGCGCAGTCCGGCATTCAAACCAGTAGCGACAACGCTACCGCAGTAAAAGAGGCCAATATAGTCGTACTTTCGGTTAAGCCCCAAATCATGCAACTGGTATGCGAGTCACTGGTGGATTACTTATCTGCCAACACACTCACAATCTCCATCGCCGCAGGCATCAACTGCAACAGTCTGAAACAATGGCTAAACAAAAAGCAACCCATTGTACGTTGCATGCCCAACACTCCAGCATTAGTTCAAGCGGGCGCTAGCGCACTGTTCGCCAACAAGAAAACCAGCGACGAGCAACGCAAACAGGCAGAAACCATTCTGAGCGCTGTGGGCACCGTTAACTGGGTAGAGAAAGAAGATGACTTAGATGCGGTTACCGCCGTCTCCGGCAGCGGGCCCGCCTATTTCTTCCTAATGATCGAAGCCATGATCGACGCGGGCGTTAAGCAGGGCCTAAGCCGCGAGACCGCCACCACGCTAGCCAGTCAAACCGCCTTTGGCGCGGCCAAACTAGCCCTAAGCAGTGAAGTGGATGTGGCCGAGCTGCGCCGTAGGGTCACGTCGCCCAACGGTACAACGGCCGAGGCGATCGCCTCTTTTGAGCACGATAACTTCCGTACGGTGGTTGAAAACGCGATGCTGGCCTGTGCCGATCGCTCCCGCGAACTGGCAAAAGAATTGGGATAGATATCGTTATGAACCCTTGGGCCGAAATACTTGTTCTTATTATCGATACCCTGGCAACCGTCTATCTGTTGTTTGTGGTAATGCGCTTTATTTTACAGCTAACGAGAGCTGATTTTTACAACCCTTTCTCACAGGCCGTGGTTAAAGTCACCAACCCACTACTGCTGCCACTGCGCAAAATAGTGCCCGGCATGTGGGGAATTGATCTCGCCTCAGTGGTACTGGCATTACTGTTTCAACTGGTGATGGGCGAGGTGCTTTCGCTGGTAGTGATTCAATCATTTACAAACCCAATTTCCATGCTGATTTGGGGAACATTGGGCTTACTGAAAATGACCAGCTATATCGCCTGGGTGGGTCTGATAGTGCTAGTCATCACCAGTTTTGTAGCGCCCTACAGCAGCCACCCGGCGTTAATGCTGGTACGACAAATAATGGAACCGATACTGCGCCCTGTGCAAAAAATTATTCCACCCATGGGCGGTTTGGATTTTTCAGTGCTGTTTGTCTTCCTCGGCGTCAATGTACTGCAACAAGTTCTCGATATTTTTGCTTCGAATGTCGGCCTGATTCCCATTTTAGTCGTGGGTTACTAACAGCCTGCTAGACTTATTACCTCGAGCCCAAATTTGGGCAGGATCATGACTAACAATTGTTAGATAGAGTAAGCTTACACCCCCGGAGATAGCAACACTTTCCCCGGGTTTTTTATCCACTACAAAACCAAACCTAAGCTACACCCATGCCCGAAACACTTCCGGAAAATTCAGTCGGTATTGTTGCACCGCAAACCTTCAGCTTCGAGCAACCGCTGGAACTGGCCTGTGGCCGCACGCTCGACAATTACGAGTTGGTCGTTGAAACCTATGGCCAGCTCAACGCGAACAAATCCAATGCCGTACTCATCTGTCACGCTCTTTCTGGCCATCATCACGCCGCCGGCTATCACAGTATGGAAGATCGTAAACCCGGCTGGTGGGACGCCTATATCGGCCCCAACAAGCCGATGGATACCAACAAGTTTTTTATTGTCTCCCTTAATAATATTGGCGGTTGTAACGGCTCAACCGGGCCAACATCCATAAATCCAGCTACAGGTAAGCCCTGGGGCGCCGACTTTCCCAACCTGCGCATCCGTGACTGGGTGCACTCTCAAGCGCGTCTTGCCGACAAGATGGGGATTCAAAAGTGGGCCGCCGTTGTAGGTGGTAGCATGGGCGGTATGCAAGCGATGCGCTGGGCACTGGAATACCCAGACAGAATTGGTCACTGCGTTGTGATCGCGGCGGCCATGAAGCTCACCGCGCAAAATATTGCCTTTAATCACGCAGCGCGTGAAGCCATCCTTAGCGACCCGGAGTTTCACGGCGGCGACTACATAACGCAGGACACCATACCAACGCGCGGGCTGTCTACGGCACGAGTCATCGCCCATCTGACGTATCTGTCTGACGATGGTATGGGGAAAAAATTCGGTCGCGATCTACGTTCCGGCACCTTCGAACAAGGAGTGGAAGATCCGGTGGAGTTTCAAATCGAAAGTTACTTGCGCTACCAGGCTAAAACCTTTTCCAAAACTTTCGACGCCAACACCTACGTGCTAATGACCCGTGCACTGGATTATTTCGATCTGGCACGCGAGTACGACAACGACCCGGTAAAAGCCTTTAAAAATGCGCTGTGCAAATTCTTTATTGTTTCCTTTACCTCTGACTGGCGTTTCTCCCCGGAACGCTCTAAAGAAATGGTTAACGCCCTCATTCGCGCAGACCGCGATGTGGTATATGGCGAAATTGAATCCTCGCTCGGTCACGATGCATTCCTAATTCCGAACCAGCCCAGGTACTGGGACTTGTTTAGCCGCTATATGAACGGGATCGAGGTGAACCACTAATGCGCATCGATCACAATATTATTGAAAACTGGGTAGAACCCAACTCCCGCGTGCTCGATCTAGGCTGCGGCGATGGATCGCTGCTGAAAAACCTGCGCAAACGTAAAAATATTCACGGCTACGGAATCGAAATTAATTCCGAAAACATATTGCGCTGCATAGAGAACGGCGTGAACGTAATCGAACAAAACCTCGATGAAGGCCTAAGCGATTACGACGATCAGAGTTTCGACACGGTCATTATGTCGCAAACCATTCAAACAATGCAGTACCCTGATCTGGTGCTGCAGGAAATGCTGCGTGTCGGCCGCCAATGCATTGTCACGTTCCCAAACTTTGGCCATTGGAAAGCACGCTTTCATTTAGCCATCAATGGCCGGATGCCAGTTTCTGATTTATTACCTTACGAATGGTATAACACTCCCAACATCCATTTCTGCACCTTTAAAGATTTTGACGTTTTGTGTGAAGCGCACCAGTTCAAAAAGCTAAACCTTGAAGTTGTCGGCGGCAGCAATATGGGTTCGTTTTTACAGAAAATGCACCCCAACCTTTTTGGCGTAACAGCCCTGTATCGTTTAACCAAATAACACTATGAAAATATTCAACTGTTTGCTTTTCCTGTTGTTCACAAGTGCCTTCACCTGGGCTCAACCTAGCTCCCAAGGCAGCCAGGCATTTGATCAGCACGAGGTTCATTACAGTGTTTTTCCCAGTACCTTTCTATTACCGGAAGTTGCCGCCGCCTATAAAATAAAGCGCAGCAAATACGAATCTCTGGTAAATATTTCGGTATCACCCACGGGGCAATACGGTGGTCTAACGGCAAAAATTACCGGCACGGTAACGAACCTTATGCAACAGCAAAAAAAATTATCTTTTCTCGAAATTCGTGAGGGTAATACGACTTACTACATCGCCCCCGTACGAATTTCCGGCGAAGAGTTGGTACGTTTCAAAATAAACGTACAGATCCCAGAAAAAGACAGCCCTTTTATCACAACATTCAGCACAAAATTGGTAGCGCAATGAGCAAAAAAGTTGTTATGGCCAGCGGAAATACGGGTAAATTGCGCGAATTTAAAACCCTTCTCACTCAATGTGATTTTACGGTATTACCCCAGTCTGAATTTAATGTTCCCGAAGCCGATGAAACTGGCCTTACGTTTGTCGAAAATGCGCTGATAAAAGCCCGCAATGCCTGTGAACACACCGGCCTGCCCGCCATTGCCGATGATTCTGGCATTGAAGTCGATGCACTAATGGGGAAGCCCGGCATTTATTCCGCGCGCTTCTCTGAAGGTTGGCAAGGTCTGCCAGCCAACGACAAACGCAATAACGAATATTTACTTGAACAGTTAAAGCCATTCCCCGAAAGAAAAGATCGAGCTGCCCGCTACCAGTGCGTACTTGTTTATATGCGCCACGCGGCCGACCCAACGCCGATCGTCTGCCAGGAAAGCTGGGAAGGGAATATATTAAACGAACATATAGGAAGTAATGGCTTCGGCTACGACCCCCTATTTTATGTCCAAGAATTTGACTGTAGCTCAGCAGAGCTGGATAAAGATCTGAAGAATAAAATTAGCCATCGCGGAAAGGCCCTGCAAGACTTACTTGCAGCACTCAAAGAAGAGCTGGCCTTGCACGGAGAAACACCCCAAAGAACCACACCTTAAGCAAGGCGTGCGCTAAAACATTACACTGTTAGATATTTCCTCACTTCGCTTTCGTCCATGGATTCGACCTCTCCCGAAAGCGTGACCACACCTCGATCCATTACCGCGTACTTGTCGCCAAGATCACGGGCAAACTCAAAGTATTGTTCCACCAAAATGACGGCCATTTCTCCCTGCTGCCGAAGAATGGTAATCACATTGTGAATATCTTTAATAATGGACGGTTGAATACCCTCTGTTGGCTCATCTAGAATTAATAGTGTCGGCCGCATAACCAAGGCGCGGGCTATAGACAACTGCTGCTGTTGGCCACCAGACAAATCCCCACCTCTGCGACGCGTCATTTTTCGCAGCACCGGAAATAAATCGAAGATCTCATCGCTGACTTTACGGTGTCCTCTGGGCAGAGCCGCAAAACCGGTTTTTAAATTTTCCATCACCGTTAGCTGCGAAAAAATTTGTCGCCCCTGAGGAACATAGGCAATACCCAAACGCGCGCGATCAGCAGCAGACATTTTGGTGATATCTCGCTCATTCCAGCTAATATGGCCCGCTTTTGTCGGGTGCCTGCCTGTAACAGCTTGCATCAAGCTGCTTTTCCCTACGCCGTTACGTCCCAGTATGCAGGTTATTTCTCCTTTTTTGGCTTCCAGGCTAACATCGGTTAGAGCCTGGCTGGCGCCGTAGAATAAATCTATATTGCTTGCACTTAACATATCGTTCTCTGTTTTTTTATCTATAGCCTGAGATTCGCTGCCTAATATTCACCCTTGAAACACCTTAACGCCCCAAATACACCTCAATTACACGCTGATCCGCGGACACCTTTTCAAGGCTACCCTCGGCCAACACACTCCCCTCATGCAATACAGTTACCTTTGTTTCTAACGCCCGCACAAACTCCATATCGTGCTCAACCACAATAACCGAATGATTTTTTGCAATATCTTTTAGCAGGCGTGCCGTTTCCATGGTTTCGTAATCGGTCATACCTCCCGCAGGCTCATCCACCAGCAGTACTTCCGGCTCCTGAATAAACAGCATGCCAATTTCCAACCACTGCTTTTGGCCGTGAGACAGGTCGGCGGCAGAGCTTTGCTTCTTTTCCTTAAGGCCAATCAACTCCATAACCTCTTCAATCCGCGTTGCTTTTTCAGCGCTCAATACGTGCAACAGGGTTTGCCATATTCCGCGATTCCCTGCGAGCGCCAGCTCTAGGTTGTCCCAAACGGTTAAACTTTCTATAACCGTTGGCTTTTGAAATTTTCTACCGATGCCCATATTGGCAATATCTGCTTCATCGTAGCGGGTAAGGTCAATATTATCTTTGAAGCGCACTTCGCCTTCATCAGGACGGGTTTTACCGGTAATAATATCCATCATGGTACTTTTACCGGCGCCGTTGGGACCGATAATCGCCCGCAATTCGCCTGGAGAAATATCCAGCGATAAATTGTTGATCGCCTTAAAACCATCAAACGACTTAGTCACACCATTTAGATATAGGATGCTACGAATCTCTGGCGACGCATTTGTGGGTAGATCAATATGGCTCATAGCGGCGCTCCTTCAACATCAACATCGTCACCATCCGCTTTACCATTTTTAATAGACGTTTTTCGTCTACGTCGTTCCAGTAGGTCATCAGCCATACCAACGATTCCGCGCGGCAAGTAAGTCGTGGCGACGACAAACAGACCGCCCAGCATAAACAGCCATATTTCAGGAAAAGCACCGGTAAAGTACGTTTTTGCGTAATTCACCACGACTGCACCAATCACGGCTCCGTAAAGCGTACCGCGACCACCCAGTGCGACCCAGATAACGATCTCAATGGAATTGATGGGTGAAAATTCGCCCGGGTTAATAATGCCAACTTGGGGAACAAAGAGTGCACCCGCAATACCGGCTAAGGCGGCTGAAAAAACGAAAACCAATAATTTGTAATGTTCAACCCGGTAACCAAGAAAGCGGCTGCGGCTTTCCGCATCACGAATAGATACCAATACGCGACCAAATTTACTCTGCGTAATAAAGCGGCAGGCAATATAGGCCAAAATTAGCGTTACTGCCGATAAAAAGAATAAAATCAGTCGCGTACTATCCGCCTGAACATCCAGCCCAACAATTTCCTTAAAGTCGGTTAAACCATTGTTGCCGCCAAAACCGAAATCGTTTAAGAAAAATGCCTGCATTAACGCAAATGTGAGCGCCTGGGTAATAATGGAAAGGTAAACACCGGTTACGCGGGACCGAAAAGCCAACCAGCCGAACACATAAGCCAGCAGCCCGGGAACCAGTACTACCATTAGCATAGAGAACCAGAACATGTCGAATCCCAGCCAATACCAGGGCAGCTTATCCCAGTTCAAAAACACCATGAAATCAGGCAACAGGGGGTTGCCATAAACACCACGGTCACCAACTTGACGCATTAAATACATGCCCATGGCATAGCCGCCCAGCGCAAAAAATGCACCGTGACCGAGACTGAGGATGCCGCAATAACCCCATACTAAATCCAGGGCCAAAGCCAGCAGCGCGTAGCACAGGTATTTTCCCAGAAGAGTTACCGTATAGGTCGGCACATGCAGGAACGAGCCCTCCGGCATTAGCAGGTTTAAAAGGGGAACAAGGAACGCCGTTGCCAACAGCGCCGCAAGTAAATAGCGGCCGACCTTGTCGTGCATAACCAGGGAGTAGAGGATAGAGTTTTTTAGCATAATCAGTCCTCCACAAACCGACCTTTCAGCGCGAACAATCCGCGAGGTCGCCATTGAATAAATAGAATGATAAAGACCAGTACAATAATTTTCCCGATAACCGCACCCGTTACCGGTTCAAGGAATTTATTTACCACTCCCAAGCTCATCGCGCCGACAAAAGTGCCGAGTAAGTTACCGACACCGCCGAACACAACCACCATGAACGAATCAATAATATAGCTCTGGCCAAGATTCGGGCCGACATTGGTGATCTGACTAAGAGCAACTCCGGCAATACCTGCAATACCAGAACCCAAACCAAAGGTAAGCGCATCGACCCAGTTGGAACGAATTCCCATGGAGTTTGCCATAGCGCGGTTTTGCGTTACTGCTCGCATCTGCAGTCCGACAAGGGTTTTCTTTAACAATAGTGCCAGCATAAAGAGCACAAATAGCGCAAACAACATAATATAAATGCGATTGAAGGTTACTGACATAGCACCATTTATCACCCAGGACCCACTCATCCACTCTGGCGTAATTACCGGTACATTGTTGGCGCGGTAGCTTCGCACCGCTTGCTGCAAGATCAAGCTGATACCAAAAGTTGCCAGTAATGTATCGAGGGGACGACCGTAGAGATGCCGAATTACCAAGCGTTCAATCAATATGCCTGCCGTACCCGAAACAAAAAAGGCTGCGGGAATGGCGATTAACAAGGAGAGGTGAATCAATTCGGGGAAGAGCTGTTGAACCGCAAAGGTCGTATACGCCCCCAGCATAATCATTTCGCCGTGGGCCATATTGATCACACCCATCACACCAAACGTAATGGCTAGGCCGATAGCCGCCAGTAATAAAACCGAACCCAGGCTCAAGCCAAAGAGCAAATTCTCTGAAAATTTGAAGAACCCCAATTTGGTATTCACCGCTTTCAATTTCCGTTCGGCAAGCTTTATGACATCACTATCCGCTTCAAGGTATTCGCCATTTTCATTTTTTTTGACCAATTGATTTAAAACGGCAACGGCCTCTGGCTCAACAGCTGAGCCCAACTTTTCCACCGCCGACAGGCGTAAATATTTATCGTCGGATTTTATATCAATTCTGGCAATGGCAACTTCGAGCAGGTGCTTTACGCTCTTATTCGTCTCGGTTCTCGCACTGACCCTGAGTAACTCGCGTAGATTGTCGTCTGGTGATTTAATCAAATTGCGTGCGGAATCCAGTCGAATATTTTTGTCGTCTGCGGTAAGCTCCAGTACGGCGATAGCACTGCGTATAGTATTTCGCAATTTATTGTTAATCGTTACCTTTTTAGCCTGTCGTTTCCCCACAACACCCAGTATTTTTCCGTTTATAACGCTCGTCAACTCCAAACCGTCTTCCACCGTTGCAACGGTAACAATAGCCTTATCGCTTTTTTGGTAATAGAGCGCACCCTCCAGCATCTTTTTAAGCGTGGAAAGCACACGAGGGTCTTTTACAGTAGCTAGCTGCTGGGCCACGGAGGCCTTGTCGGCAAAGGATTTGGTACTTAATTGATTAACCAGTATTTCAAATTTCTGCTCTGTTGCCGCTACATTATCTTCCGGCGATTCCGTCTGGGCAAAAACGCCAAAAGGTAATAGAAAAACTGTAGCAAGCAAGAAAAAAGCGGTTTTGATTTTATCGTTCATTGTTATTCCGCAATTGCTTTTTGGCTTTATGACCGAAAAATGCACCTGTAAATTTTGGTCGCCGTAACGATTTTTTAGCTGTTCTCCTTACGCTACCCTCCCTATCAGATAGAGTAGGTTAGGTAGCGCAGCGAAAAACTTATATTGACGCGAAACGGTTAATAATTCTGACCGGAACACTTCTTAGTTTCGGTATTGTAGTTACCGCAATTAATTTTTGGGTCTTGCCAGTCAGACTCGATCTTGGCACTTTCAGGAAGGAAGTCAGTCCAGGCATCACCCGGTACTTCACCTTCAGTAGACCATACGATTTCAAACTGGCCATCGTCCTGAATCTCACCAATCAATACGGGCTTGGTAAAGTGGTGGTTCGGCAAAACTTCTGCAATGCCACCAGTCAAATTAGAAACCTTAATCCCGTACATCGCAGAGCGAACTTTATCAACGTCTGTAGTCTTGGCCTTTGCCACAGCTTTGGCCCACGCTTTAAAACCAATATAGGTCGCTTCCATTGGATCATTGGTTACGCGTTTTTCGCTCTTGATATATTTCTGCCATTTCGCAATAAATTTGTCATTGGCCTCGTCGTCAACGCTCATAAAGTAGTTCCAGGCAGCTAGGTGGCCGACGAGCGGTTTAGTATCGAAACCACTCAACTCTTCTTCACCAACGGAGAAAGCTACAACGGGAATATCTTCTGCGGAAATACCGGCATTACCCAGCTCTTTGTAGAAAGGAACATTAGCATCGCCGTTAATGGTCGATACAACCGCTGTTTTTTTACCGGAGGAACCGAAGTTCTTAATTTCTGCAACACGCGTTTGCCAATCGGAGTGACCGAAGGGCGTGTAGTTGATAGAAATATCGGCGGGGGCTACACCTTTACTTAGCAGGTACTGCTCGAGAATTTTGTTGGTGGTACGTGGATAAACATAGTCTGTACCTTCCAGAATCCAACGTTTAACAGCACCGCCGTCTTCACTCATAAGATAATCAACTGCTGGAATCGCCTGTTGATTGGGCGCCGCACCAGTGTAGAAAACGTTTTTGGAGGACTCCTCACCTTCGTACTGAACGGGGTAGAACAATAGACCATTCAGCTCTTCAATAACGGGCAGTACCGATTTACGGGATACGGAGGTCCAACAACCGAAAATTACATCAACTTTCTCTTTTTCCAAAAGCTCTTTGGTTTTTTCTGCAAACAATGGCCAATTAGACGCAGGATCAACCACAACAGCTTCTAATTTTTTACCCAGCAAACCACCCTTGGCGTTTTGCTCTTCAACCATCATTAACACGGTATCTTTCAAAGTTGTTTCACTAATCGCCATAGTGCCAGACAAAGAGTGCAATACACCAACCTTAATGGTGTCCGCTGCCTGCGCAGCGTATGCGCTCAAGGTAAGCGCCGCAAGCCCTAACACCATGCCTGTTTTCTTAAAAATATTATTCATGCGTGTCTCCTCCGTAGAGTTTTTGTTGTTTATTTAGAACAGGTAATACAAAAGACACAACGCAGAATTAGTGCCAACTAAGTCTGCGGCCGGATGAAAACTGATTTGTTTGAGTAATCGCTTGATAAATAAAGATTTTTTATACAATAGGAAGAAGACTGGACATTAAAGCGTGCAGCTTTACAAATCGAACGCACCTATGTGGTGCCATAAAGACCAATGAATTGATAATTTGGTGCGCGGCTAAGACTAAAAAGCGGAAACTGCGAGATAGATGCCCAAAAACAACGAAAATGCTGCCATAACACCCTGAATTAGTGCACAAAAGGGCAGCTCAAAGCGGTCTAGCATGCGCAATGAATGAGCAAAAATGCCACCAAGCATCGTCATAGCTAAAATAACGCCCACACTAAAAAAGAGCACATAAACAACACCAACAATAGGCTGGGAAATTTGTGAAATGGGAATTAGGGCCAGCAAAGGTGCAGAGCCCGCCGTGCCGTGGAGCAGCCCAACCAACGGAGCGCCCATATGCGAATGACCTTTTTCTTCTTTACTGCTGTTGCTTTTAAGTAAACGCCAGAAGGCCATAAGACCAATAACAATTAGGACAAAAGCGACACTGCGCTCTGCGTATTCACTGAGATGAACAGGTATGGCGCTACCGGCGACAAATACCACAATAGAAACCATTAACAATGCCGAACCGTGCCCCATGGACCATTGCAAACCAAACCGGAAACTACTTACCGGAGAACTGCCCGCCCCCTTCCCCGCACTTAGACCACCCACCGCAGCTATATGATCCGGGTCGAAAGCGTGCACCAAGCCCAAAGCCAATCCCATAAATAAAAAACTGGTAAGCGCGGCAGTTTCCATAATGTTTACTCCAGCATGCCTTGTTTTTCGATAAAGTTGACGATTGCATCGACACCGGTATTATCTTTTAAATTCGAAAACACGAAGGGTTTATCTCCTCGCATTTTTTTGGCGTCGCGATCCATAATATCCAGGCTGGCACCCACCAAAGGTGCGAGATCAATTTTATTAATAACCAGCAGATCCGATTTGGTAATTCCCGGCCCACCTTTACGGGGGATTTTATCGCCAGCCGATACATCTATAACATAGAGGGTTAAATCGGACAGCTCCGGGCTAAACGTTGCGGCCAGATTATCGCCACCACTTTCAATTAAAATGGCATCTAGGTCCGGGAAACGGGTTTGTAATTCTGCGACCGCAGACAAGTTCATGGATGCGTCTTCGCGGATAGCTGTGTGAGGGCAGCCACCAGTTTCAACGCCCATAATTCGGTCTGCATCCAACACGTTGTGGCTCAATAGAAATTCCGCATCTTCTCTTGTGTAAATATCGTTGGTAATAACAGCAAGATTGTATTTATCTTTTAATACGGCACAGAGGGTTTTTACCAATGCGGTTTTTCCGGAGCCTACTGGGCCGCCGATACCTAATCTTAGTGCTGGTTTTTTATTCGTCATAAATCGTATTCGTATCTCATTTACGTCAAAGTTTTATTCCGCCCTTGTGGGGCCAGATGTTGAGTATTCGTTAAGGGCAGATTATCCAATGCCAGGTCGAGCACAATCTAATACTCTATGAACGAAACAATCGCGAATACTGTCGTTCATGTCTCGATGAAGCAATTGCCAACGCAGGCAAGCCAACGCCGATATCTCGATCCGCCAGCCCTTTTGCCGTTTCACAAACATCTGGTATTAAGCCCATTAACTCCATTAACAATTTCTGTGCGTGCGTCTGGCCTAACGGTACAATTTTTGTGGCGGCAGCAACCTGATTTTCTAGCCAGCTCCAAACGAAGCCCTGCATTAGATCTTCAATGTCAATTTGCCAGCGTACGCCAGCAAGTGAAAATAAACTTACGAAACTAACGGGAGACTCTAATGTGATATCGGCAGATTCCATTTCTAACGAGATCAGCAAGCGTTGTAGCGCTTGCCCCAACTGTTCATCTTCCAGTAAAAGCTCACTTGTCTCACGGTTTGCGCGTATAAAGCTATTCCACGCATTAACCTGCTCAATATTGCCGCTCTGCCACGCGCAGTAAAGACGCTGTAATATTGGCAAATCCAAACAGCCTACACTGTACTGCAAAACCCCGGCAATCCACTCTGAGAGCCCGCCCTCTTCTTTTAGCCAACCACTTTCCACTGCGTATTCCTGCCCTTGAGAATAAGCATAGGCACCTATAGGTAGCGCCGGGCTGGCTAGGTGCAGCAAGTGGAGCAATTTTTTATTCATAGCTAATGATCGTGATGATGGCCACCACTACTGTGGTAAGCACCATTTTCCGGATGAAATGGCTTGCTGGCATGCTCCACCAACAACCCCAAGCCGTTGACCATATTATCCAGAACATGATCGTGCTGATAGCGTAAAAAGCCCGCCCCCACTTGCAAAGGCACATGACGATTGCCTAAATGGTAAGCCGCACGCGTTAACAACAAGGCGTTGTCGCTAACGACTTCGCTAACAGATTCTTCCGCCGCCACAACGCGAACATATTGACCATTGGAGCACTGTAGAAATTCTCCATACTCCAGTACATGACCCCGCTCAAGAAACCAGCCCAAATTTTCACCACAGGTGGTTTTAATCTTGTGGCGACTTTTTTTCCGCTCTTCATAGGTCGCAACAACTTCGTATTGGCTATTTGCGATGTTTTTTTTAATTTCGAATGCTTCTAACATTGGTTTTATACAACTCTTCTTCAATCGCCATTTCTACGGGAGGCTGGCCCGGATCTAAAACAAAAAATATCGTTGCGCCAGCGGTAACACTTCGGCTGGTTCACAGGTTAACAACTGACCATCGGCGCGAACTTCGTAGGTTTCAGGATCAACCTCCATAACGGGTTGATAAGCATTATGCACCATATCTTTTTTCTGTACGCTGCGGCAGGCTTTTACCGCGACCAGTCGACGTTCCAGTTTATAGCTGGCAGCAATACCGGCATCGATAGCTCCCTGGGAAACAAAACTGACAGACGTGCCCGTTGCAGCCTTGCCGTAGGCGCCAAACATTTTGCGGTAGTGAACCGGCTGTGGTGTTGGAATAGAAGCATTCGGGTCTCCCATTGGTGCTGCCGCAATCGCACCCCCCTTTATAATCATCGAGGGTTTTACACCAAAGAAAGCGGGCTTCCACAGAACAAGGTCAGCCAGTTTACCTACCTCAATAGAACCGACTTCGTGCGAGATGCCGTGCGCGAGTGCGGGGTTAATCGTGTACTTGGCGATATAACGTTTTGCGCGAAAGTTATCGCTGGTACCGTTGTCCTCGGGTAAAGCTCCGCGCTGCACTTTCATTTTATGGGCAGTCTGCCAGGTGCGACAAATCACTTCGCCTACACGGCCCATAGCTTGTGAATCGGAAGCGATCATGGAAAACGCGCCCAGATCATGAAGAATATCTTCTGCAGCAATAGTTTCCTTGCGAATACGTGAATCGGCGAAGGCCACATCCTCGGGAATATTCGGGTCGAGGTGGTGGCAAACCATGAGCATATCCAAATGCTCATCCACGGTATTGACCGTGTATGGACGAGTTGGGTTGGTCGATGAAGGCAAAACATTATCGGAACCACACGCTTTAATAATGTCCGGCGCGTGCCCACCCCCAGCACCTTCGGTATGGTAGGTGTGAATGGTGCGCCCTTTAAACGCGGCGAGCGTATCCTCAACAAAGCCGGATTCGTTCAGGGTATCGGTATGAATGGCAACCTGCACATCATAATTTTCCGCTACAGACAAACAATTATCGATCGAGGCTGGTGTCGTCCCCCAGTCTTCATGCAGCTTTAGACCCAGTGCGCCCGCTTCCAACTGTTCGTTTAAAGCCGTTGGCAAACTGGCGTTACCTTTCCCCAGGAACCCCAGGTTCATGGCAAAACTTTCAGCGGCCTCCAGCATTTTTTGAATATGCCAGGGGCCGGGTGTACAGGTAGTCGCATTGGTACCGGTCGCAGGGCCTGTACCACCACCTATCATGGTGGTGGTACCACTCATTAGCGCCTCTTCAATTTGCTGGGGACAGATAAAATGAATGTGTGCATCAATCGCACCGGCGGTAAGGATCTGGCCTTCGCCCGCTATAATCTCCGTGCCCGGCCCAATTTCGATTGTGACATCAGGCTGAATATCTGGGTTGCCCGCTTTACCAATAGTCGCAATACGACCACTTTTTATCGCTACGTCAGCCTTAACAATGCCCCAGTGATCGAGAATCAGGGCGTTGGTAATCACCGTGTCGGGTGTATCCACGCAGGAAGCCTGACTCTGCCCCATGCCATCGCGAATAACCTTGCCCCCGCCGAATTTCACTTCTTCCCCATGGGTGGTGAAATCTTTTTCTACCTCAATCCAAAGTTCAGTATCCCCCAGGCGAACGCGGTCACCCACGGTGGGACCGAACATATCGGCATAGGCCTTGCGATCTATTTTGCTCATTGCTATATCCCCAAATTGTTTTACAGGCTACCCATAATATCGCCACGAAAACCGTACACCTTTTTGTCCCCGGCAATTTCCACCAGTTCCACTTCGCGATCCTGGCCCGGTTCAAAACGCACCGCTGTGCCCGCAGCAATATTTAAACGAAAA
The DNA here is from genome assembly GCF_014211975.1 of Teredinibacter haidensis. Classification (NCBI taxonomy): domain Bacteria; kingdom Pseudomonadati; phylum Pseudomonadota; class Gammaproteobacteria; order Cellvibrionales; family Cellvibrionaceae; genus Teredinibacter; species Teredinibacter haidensis. The sequence continues at coordinate 4,180,252 of NZ_CP060084.1, read as the reverse complement.
CCCTTCGCTTTACCCCTATCGAAATCAAGTGCGGGATTCGTTTCATAAAAATGGTAGTGCGAACCCACCTGTATAGGACGGTCGCCGCTATTCGCCACTTTTAGGATGACGGTATTACGCCCTGCATTCAGTTCAATTTCACCTGCTTTAATATCGTATTCGCCGGGTATCATATTGCTACTCCTTATACGATGGGCTCGTGCACAGTAACGAGTTTGGTTCCATCAGGAAAAGTGGCTTCCACTTGAACATCGTGAATCATTTCCGGAATACCATCCATTACGTCATCGCGCGTTAAAATTGTTCGTCCGTAACTCATCAGCTCTGCAACTGTCCTCCCTTCACGAGCGCCTTCCATAATTTCGGCAGAGATTAAAGCGATGGATTCAGGATAATTTAATTTTATGCCTTTCGCTTTCCTCCTTTCGGCTAAAAGTGATGCGGTGAATATGAGTAATTTATCTTTTTCGCGTGGACTGAGTTCCATTGTGGATTCCTCTCACGTTATTGTTTTCACTATTTCATGTCGGGGCGCATAGCGCTATGTATTCCAAATTCTGGGGGCCGTCGCCTCCCGACCATTAAAGATTGGCCTGATGCTCTTCCATATCAACTCAAAACCTTTTCTACACAGAGCGACATCATCGCCAAGATAACGTGCAATAAACACCTGCTGCTTTTGTGTTAGGCCCCAGGATTCCGCAGCCTTGCTATCGAGCACCAGCAGCTGTTCGATTAAGCCGTCAATAGTGTCTCGTGTAAGCGAAGCCGTTACCAGAAAAGTACCGAAGGTATTTTTGTTTTGCAGGCCAAAAATAGATTGCTGTATATCGCCGCCTGCGACAATCCGATTGCGCTCTATAAACAGCGGCTTTTCGTCTTGCCAAATTTCCAGATTTTGCCGACACTCACCAGTTTTAAATGTTTCCCCACTGGCCGCGCGCCCAAGGCGAACAATATCCCAGCCCGCGTATTGTGCACTGCCTTCCAACTCCACCCGCGTACTCAATCGACCATTGGACGAATCGAATACGATAGTTTCCTGCGGCAACCATTCTAGTGTAGCGCCACTGGCAATGCGCAGTACCACACTCTGGCACTGCTCAACTGCTGAGCCCTTAGCACCATAAATTTTCCCCGCCGATGGTGTGGTAATTAACGCGTTAGCGTTTTCTTCCAGGTCGATAGCAATATTCAGCTGATCACCAATCACCAGGCCACCGGGTGGGTGTAATAGATAAACGTGACAACAATCCGTTGGCTCGGGATAAAACGGCCGCTGAACCCGAAGAGGCCCTTTATGAACGGAACGGACCAACCGGGTTCGGCCAGCCCGGGGAGACAAACCAAGCTCTATCTTCGCCCGCCATTCCCGCGATACTGTAGACGGTACATTTTGATGGAAGGGCAAAGTCTGAGGCATAAAATTATTCGATTTCGAGTTATGGTTTTATACGGACAAGCCCCAATAGAGTACACGAAAAAAATTATCGCCCCACTATAGTGCGATAATCTCAACTTAATTGGTCGCTTAACTGGCTTTACGCCAATAGAGTGATCTAAGTGCAATATCCTTGCCTGGCAAGCCATTACGATTTTCCCCTAGCAGTCCAAAAGTGATTTTTATGCCTCCCCACGATAAGACTAACCAAGATGGAGCAAGCTTAAGCACCAACGTAGGACAAAACCTGTACAACTGCTTTACTTCCGGATTTGGTTTATTATGTGTACCTCCACGTTCAAGGTACAACAGAGTTATGATTGATCAACTCGCTAAACAGCTTTTCTCCGAGTTCAATGAAAAAGTGAGTGGTTTTTCCTCCGGCTCGATGGAAGCATCCTCTCAATTGCGCGCCATCATTGAATCAGCTTTACGTAAATTAAACCTAGTGACCCGCGACGAGTTCGACGCTCAGCAGGCTGTTTTACTGCGCACCAGAGAAAAGCTGGACGCTTTGGAACTCAAATTGGCTGAGTTGGAAAACGAACAAAAGCCTCAGCTCTGACCATCTACCGACGTGATCACCTAACAACACATAAAATGGCGAGAAGGATTTTGCGCCACAACTATAACAAGGACGTCTATGTCTCTCGCTGTCATCTACACCCGTGCCCAACTGGGTATCGATTCCCCACTGGTAACCGTAGAAACCCACCTTTCCAACGGCTTACCTGGCTTCACCATTGTCGGCTTGCCCGAAGCCGCGGTTAAAGAAAGTAAAGACCGGGTTCGTAGCGCCCTGATGAACAGCCACTTTGAATTCCCCCAGCGGCGGATTACCGTCAATTTGGCCCCTGCCGATCTGCCGAAAGAGGGCGGCCGCTACGATTTAGCCATCGCCCTGGGTATTCTTGCCGCATCCGAGCAAATACCGCAAGACCAACTAAACCAGTACGAATTTATTGGCGAGCTGGCGCTTTCAGGCAACCTGCGCCGCGTGCGCGGCAGCTTACCCACGGCCATAGCGTGTGGCCATGCCAACCGCACCCTGATAGGCCCTGAAGCGAACGCTGCCGAACTCGCTATCTGTCAAGATACGCCCATTCTCACCGCAACCAACCTGCTTCGGGTATGCGCGCATTTACATGGGCGTGAAAAGCTCGCGCCTCCGATCGCGCCAGAGCAACTGGACATACATTACCCGATGGATATGTCCGAAGTTAAGGGGCAACCTCAGGCTCGTAGAGCACTAGAGGTCGCCGCCAGCGGTGGCCACAATTTATTGTTTTACGGCCCTCCGGGGACCGGAAAATCCATGCTGGCGTCACGCCTACCCAGTATCATGCCGGCGCTAGAGGAACGGGAAGCGCTGGAAATCGCGGCGGTAAAATCGGTAGCCAATCAAAAACTTAACGGCGATTGGCGCATACGCCCGTTCCGTTCGCCCCACCATACGTCCTCTGCCGTTGCCTTGGTTGGCGGTGGCAGTAATCCCCGGCCCGGTGAGATCTCGCTCGCCCATAAGGGCGTACTATTTCTGGATGAATTGCCGGAATTTCCCCGGCAGGTGCTGGAAGTGCTCAGAGAACCCCTCGAAAGTGGCCATATCTGTATTTCCCGTGCCAGCGCTCAAGTGGAATACCCAGCCAGCTTTCAGTTGATTGCGGCCATGAACCCCTGCCCCTGCGGATTCCACAACGACGGCACCGACCGATGCCGCTGCACTCCCCAGCAGATTTCCCGCTACTCCGATAAGATTTCCGGCCCCTTGCTCGATCGAATCGACCTCCATATCCCGGTCGGCGCTATCCCTATCGATCAGCTGCAACAAAAGCCAGAGGGCGAAAACAGCGAGTCTATCCGCGCGCGCGTAAAGCAAACCAGACAGCGGCAAATGCAAAGACAAGACAAGTTGAACGCAAATTTGAAGGGTAAGGAGCTGGCAAAATACTGTGCTTTGGGCAAGCAGGAGCAGCAACTGCTCGCAACCGCCCTTTCTCAGCTCCACCTCTCGGCCCGCGCCTACGATCGCATCCTGCGAGTAGCTCGAACTCTGGCAGATATGGCCGGGGCGGAAGCCCTGGGCGTAGCCAGCATCTCCGAAGCTTTGGGATATCGGAATCTGGACAGGGCCAAAACCTAGTCGCAGAGTTCGAGCGTGCATTATTGAGTCGTTGCCAGAACGAACCAAATGCCTAACATTTCTAAAATAGGGTGCTATCTTTGATAGTATCGCGCTCCAAAATGCAGGCAGGCTAGAACCATAGCAGTTTGGCGCAACAATCATCTATTCGTGTGGATATATTGAAACGGCTTTTATTTTTTCTGCTACCTTTTACCGTTACCTTCAATACCTACGGTGCAGACAAGACCAGTCCCCCAGAAGCTGTGCCCCTCTATACTATGTGGATGGGGGGCACCAAAGGACGACATGCTTTCGACCAAGCCGTCGTCTGGCTGGCGCTGGAGAAGAGCCGCGAAGGCTATGGCCCCTTCCAATTACGCACCTACCAAAAAGCCCTAAATTTTGAGCGGGAAAGAATCGAATCAGCAAGGGCTGATACCTACAATATACATATCGCACCCTACTACTCCGTAACGCTGGAAAATACTAATACCTTTATTCGAGTCAAAGAACCGATTATTGAGGGCTTTTTAGGTTATCGCCAGCTGGTCATTCGCAAACAGGACTTAGATAAATTCGCACAAATTCAAAGCAAAGAACAACTTGCAGCACTAACCGCTGGCCAGGGTATACGCTGGCCAGATGTTGAGATAATGCGAAATAATCAATTAAAGGTGATTGAATCACTCGAGATTAACAGCCTTTTCGCCATGCTGAATAAAAAGCGATTCGACTATATCCCCATGGGCGCGAATGAAGCGGCGGGGACTCTGGATACCGTAACCCACGTTATTCCAGATCTCACCATAGCTCCCAACATCATTCTCTATTACCCTTTATCGATCTTCATTTT